>NZ_JBVJLS010000004.1:0-406813 GCF_055584605.1 Nocardia sp. NPDC102475
CGCCGGTACTACGACCGTAAGCGCGGTGAGCGACTCATCCATACCCAGGCCCTCCTAGCCCTGGCCCGGCGCCTGGTCGACGTCCTGTGGGCACTACTGCGCGACGGGAGAGAATTCACCCTCGACACACCCGTCCCGACGGCAGTCGCGGCTTGACACGATCATTGAGAGTCCTTCGGTTTCGGTGCTGTAGGCCAGCACGATGTGGCAGAAAAGGTCGGTGCGTCGCATGCGCACTTTGCGGCTGCGGGGTTCCATCAGCACCTGAACGGCGGTGCCGTCGTGTACCGCGACCAGGGCCTGCCCGAGGGCGACGGGATCGGGCACGGTCCGGCCGACGCGGGCCAGCGCGGCGACGATCGTCGGCATCAGTGCCGCGACGATCGCCTCCTCGCGTCCGGCCATCACCTGCCGCAGGCCGGGTGTGCGTAGCGCGTGCGAGGTGAATTCGGCGGTGATGCGGAACCAGTCCTCATCGATCGGCACGGCGCGGTCCAACCGTTCGACCGCGGCGCGGATATCGGCGACGCCGTCGACCGAGAAGCCGTCGAGGGTCGCGCGGATACCGGCGATCATGGCTGCCGATCGCTGCTCCCACATGGCCAGGAACAACTCGTCGAGCGAGGTGAAGTTGGAGTAGAAGGCGCCACGGGTGAACCCGGCCCGTTCACAGACGCGCTCCACCGAGGCGCGGCCGAAGCCCTCCTCGGCGAAGACCTGATACGCGGCGGTGAGCAGGCGTTTACGTGTTTCGGTGCGCCGGCGGGTCACCCGGCGCGTCGGGGTCTCCGCAGCGGTGGTCGAGGCCAATGTGCACCTCCTCGGACATCAGGTCCATTCGATACAGGAATGTATTCAATACAGAAATGTATCAGAAGCCCGACTCGCCCTCGGCGGAACGGGTGAACCAGCCCGGTCGGCAGGGATAATCCGAAGAGACCGTTCTCCCTGTCGGTGAGGAGTGATCGGCATGAATGCGAGTGCGGCGACCACGGGCATGACCGGCTGGCGGGTGCGACGGCCGGGACCGATCGATGGGGGACCGCTCGACTTCGTTCGCGACGCGGTGCCCGAACCCGCGGCCGGCGAACTCCTCGTGCGGGTACTGGCCTGCGGGGTCTGTCGCACCGACCTGCATGTCGCCGAGGGTGATCTGCCGGTGCATCGGCCCGGTGTGGTGCCCGGGCACGAGGTGGTGGGGGAGGTGGTGGCGCAGGGACCGGGATCCGCTGGGGCACTCGGCTCTTCGGCTCCCGGATTCGCGGTGGGTGATCGCGTCGGCATTGCCTGGTTGCGCCACACCTGCGGAATCTGCCGGTACTGTCTGCGCGGCGCGGAGAATCTCTGCCCGAATTCGGAGTACACGGGCTGGGACGCGGACGGCGGATACGCCGAATATGCCACTGTCCCAGCGGCTTACGCCCACCGGCTGCCCGACGGATACAGCGATATGGAAACCGCGCCGCTGCTGTGTGCCGGGATCATCGGCTATCGGGCGCTGCAGCGGGCCGATCTGCCCACGGGTGGACGGCTCGGGATATATGGCTTCGGCGGTAGCGCGCATATCGCCGCGCAGGTCGCGCTGGCGCGCGGTGCCGAGGTGCATGTGATGACCAGGGATCCGGCCGCGCGCGAGCTGGCCGCCGACCTCGGCGCGGCCTCGGTGCAGGGTGCGGCGGATCGGCCTCCGGTGCAATTGGATTCGGCGATCTTGTTCGCGCCGATCGGCGAGTTGGTGCTGCCCGCTATGGAAGCGCTCGATCGTGGCGGCATCCTCGCCATCGCGGGCATCCATCTCAGCGATATCCCGGCGCTGAACTATCAGCGGCATCTGTTCCAGGAGCGCGAGATTCGCTCGGTGACTGCCAATACCCGCGCCGACGCGCGCGAATTCCTCGCGCTGGCGGGCGAACACCGTATACATGTGACCACTACGGGGTACTCCCTCGGTACGGCAGATCGAGCCCTCGCGGATCTCGCATACGGACGTTTCGCCGGCGCAGCGGTTCTCATTCCATAAGCGCCCGAATCGTCGTGCGCGGGAAAGGATTCCAGGACACGATTCAGCGCTGAACCGGTCTCGCTTCAGCTGAGTTGCTTGACGCAACTCTCTATCGTTCTTACCTTCGCGGATATAGCCGAGTGACACTTGTCGCTGACAAGCGTCACTCGGCTTCTCACAACGGCGTGAGAGGTGATCACGATGGAAATCCGGAAGGTAAGAATCTTCGAGAAGTGGCGGCCGGCACGGGTATTCGCTGTGCTATTGCTCGTCGCGACGGCGGGGGTGGTGACCAGCATCGGCGCGCAGGCACGGGCGGACTGTGCCGCGGTCGATGTGGTCGTCGCCAGGGGCACCGGGGAACCCGGGTGGCTCGGCTCCGTCGTCGGCGACCCGCTGTATGACACGCTGCTCCAAGCACTTCCGGTGAGCAGCAGCGCTTACCGGGTGGACTATCCCGCGGACCTGCTCGACTCCACGTCGCTCAGCCGCGGTACCCAGGACATGACCGACCATGTCATTCGGCAGTCGCAAATGTGCCCGGATCAGCAGTTCATCCTGGTCGGCTACTCGCAGGGCGCGGCCGTCGTGCACGGTGTCGTCGGCACCGGCATCGTGACCGCGCTGCCCGGGATCTATGTGCTTCCCGGCGATCTCGAATGGAAGGTCTCCGCGGTTCTGCTGTTCGGCGATCCCCTCCGCCTGATCGGCTGGGGCGTCCCCGGCAACTACGCCTGGAAGACCGCCGATTACTGCACCGGTGGTGATCCGATCTGCGGTGGCGGCTTCGACCCGAGCCAGCATACGAACTACGGCTGGGCGTTCTGGCCGGCCGCGAATTTCGCGGCGGGCCGGGTATAACCGGGAAATCCGCGCGGCGGGGTCGAGCATCGGCCCCGCCGTCGGTGTGTTCGCACGAGATTCATGCCGACGGCACCCTGGCGTGGGACAGTCTGAAGTATGAGAGCGCACCGTCGCATCGGCATGATCATTGCGGGACTCGTGAGCATCGCCCTGGTGGCGGGGTGCGGTACCGCATCCGACAGCGGTCACCCCACCACCTCGACGGCCCCGGGGGTGATCCCGCTCATCTCGACCGACGATCTGCGCGGCGCGCAGTCGGACGAGGTACACCTGTTCGGGCTCAACGATTTCCACGGCAATCTGCAACCACCCACGGGCTCGACCGGCAAGATCGCCGGACACGACGCGGGCGGTGCCGCCTATCTCGCGACCCATCTGGCTCGGTTGAAGAAGGCGTATCCGGCCAGTGCCGTGGTGTCGGCGGGGGACAATATCGGCGCGAGCCCGCTGGTCTCCGGACTCTTCCACGACGAGCCGACCATCACCTTCCTGAATTCCATCGGACTGGCCGCCTCCTCGGTGGGCAATCACGAATTCGATAGCGGCGTCGTCGAATTGGCGCGACTGCAGCAGGGCGGTTGCGCGCTGACCGGATGCTCGCCCGGCGCGCCGTTCACCGGAGCGAAGTTTCCCTTTCTGGCCGCCAATGTGACCGGTGCGGATGGTAAGTTGCCGCCGACGCTGCGGCCGTGGACGATGCTCGAGGTCGGCGGACACAAGATCGGTGTCATCGGCACGGTGACGCCCGAGACCGCGAGTATCGTGCTGCCGGAAGGCATTCGGGGCTACACCTTCGGCGACGAGGTCGCGGCGATCAATCGCTATGTCCCCGAGGTGAAGTCGGCCGGTGCGCAGACGGTGGTGGCGCTGGTGCACGACGGTGGCGTTCAGAAAACAGCGCAGAATGCGGCGGTCGACTACAACGGTTGTGCGAATATCTCCTCCGAGGTCACCGCATTGGCAACGGGTGTCGATCCCGCGGTGCGGGTGCTGTTCACCGGACATTCGCATCAGCCGTATGTCTGCACCATCGACGGCAAGGTGGTCACCCAAGCCGCCTCCTACGGTCGGCTGATAACCGATGTCACCCTGCGCTTCGGCGCCGACGGTGTGCAGGCATCGGCGGTCAACCGGGTGGTGACCCGGGAGGTCACTCCGGACGCGGCCACCACCTCGCTGATCGACTTCTATGCCGAGCAGGCCAAGCCGCGCGCGGAGCGGCCGGTCGGCGTCGCGGCGGCGTCGCTGCCGCACGAACCGGCAGGCTCCGGCGAATCGCCGCTCGGTGATGTCATCGCCGATTCGATGCTCTCGGTCACCGCGGCCGCACCCGCGGCGGCGGTCGCGGCCTTCATGAATCCGGGCGGTGTACGCACCGACCTGAAGTCCGGTCAGATCAGCTACGGCGATATCTACAGCGTGCAGCCGTTCGGCAATCAGGTCGTCACCGTCACCATGACGGGCAGTCAGATCCTGCGTCTGCTCGAACAGCAATGGAGCAACGGCAAGGCGACCGTGCTCTCGCCCGCCGGGCTCACCTATACCTATGTCGAGTCGAGTCCGAAGGGCAGCAAGGTCGTCGCCGACAGCGTGCGCGTCGGTGGCCAACCCCTCAACCCGGTCGCCACCTACCGCATCACCACCAATAGCTTCCTGGCTTCGGGCGGTGACGGTTTCACGGTCTTCACCGAGAGCACCGACAAGACTGTCGGACCCATCGATCTTGATGCTTTCGAGACCTATCTGCAGGGCCGCCCCCCGCTGGAATCCCCGCCCGCCCGCGCCGGGAAGCGCTGAGCCGGTGGGCAAACGCGGTGTCCCGATTAAGGTTTCGCGTTCGGACATTATCTGAAAACTGTTGTAACACACAATATTAGCGACGGCCATTGGTGACCATTCACACATCGCCCTTGGCCGTCGTTCGCTTGCCCGGGGCTAGCTGCGCCGATTAAAGTTACCCACCAGTAGGGCAACGGTGTTCCTGCATTGGCTCAGCAAACTGGTGGCTGGAAGCCGAAATCAATGATGTCCGCATTCACTGCTGCATGCCGGGCGCGCATGTGTGACAACTCAATTCGAGTGCGACAGCAGGAGGAAATGCGATGACAACTTTCATCGTGACGGGCGGAACCGGATTCTTGGGCCGGCGGGTGGTTCAGGAACTGCTGGCGGCCGATTCCGAAGCCATTGTGCATGTGCTGGTTCGCACCGCGTCGGTGGCGAAATTCGGTGAACTCACCGCGGGCTGGACGGGTGGCGAACGCGCATTTCCGATGCTCGGCGATCTGACCGCCGAAGGTCTCGGTTTGATCGAGGACGCGCCCAAGGCCGACCATGTGATCCACCTCGGTGCGGTCTACGACATGACCGCCGACGAGGAGACCGCGCACGCGGCCAATGTCGCGGGCACGCGCTCGGTGCTGGAGCTGGCCCGCGAATTGGGCGCGGTGCTGCATCACGTCTCCTCGGTGGCCGTGGCCGGTGACCACAAGGGCAAATTCTTCGAGGAGGATTTCGACCTCGGCCAGCGGCTGACCTCGCCGTACCACCGGACCAAATTCGCCGCGGAGAAGCTGGTCCGCGAATCCGAGGGGGTGCGCTGGCGGGTGTATCGACCGGCGATCGTGGTCGGCGATTCGCGCACCGGTGAGATGGACAAGATCGACGGTCCGTACTACTTTTTCCCGGCCATCTCGCGCCTCGGCGCACTGCCCGCCGAACTGCCGATGCTGCTGCCGGATCTGGGTGCGACCAATATCGTGCCGGTCGACTACGTGGCGGGCGCGATGGTCGAGCTGGTGCGCCGCAAGGGGCTCGACGGACGCACATTCCACCTGGTCAACCCCGAGCCGCAGCCGTTCGGTGAGATCTACGGTGCGCTCGCGGCCGCGGCGGGTGCGCCGACCGGCATCGGTACGGTGCCCGGCAGCGGACTCGCGCTGAACGGACTCGCTCACATCCCGGGTGTCGCGACGGTTCGCGATTTCCTGTTGGAGCAGTTGGGAATTCCGGCCGAGGTCGCACCGCACGCCTCGTTCGCGGCGGAATTCGTCTCCGACTCCACGCGGGCACAGCTGCGCGGGACCGGGTTGGCGGTGCCGTCGTTCGACAGCTACGCCGAGCGGCTGTGGCAGTACTGGGCCGAGAACCTGGACCCGAACCGGGGACGGCCCGGCGACAGCGGTGATCCGCTGGACGGTCGCGTCGTCCTGATCACCGGGGCGTCCTCCGGTATCGGCCTGGCCACCGCCCATGCCGTCGCGCAGCGCGGTGCGACTGTGCTGATGGTGGCGCGCGGTGTCGACGATCTGCACGCCGCGGCGGAGTCGGTGCGGGCCGAAGGTGGTGTCGCCCATGCCTATCCGTGCGATATCACCGATTCCGACGGCGTGGACGAACTGGTCGCCGCAGTGCTCGCCGATCACGGTCATGTCGATTATCTGGTGAACAATGCGGGACGGTCGATCCGTCGCTCGGTGGTCAATTCCACCGACCGCATGCACGATTTCGAGCGGACCATGGCAGTGAATTACTTCGGTGCGGTGCGACTCATTCTCGCGCTGCTGCCGTCGATGCGGGCGCGGCGTTTCGGACATATCGTGAACATCTCCTCGATTGCCGTGCAGACCAAGGTGCCGCGCTTCGCCGCGTATGTGGCGAGCAAATCCGCGCTGGACAACTTCAGCGAGATTGCTGCCGTCGAAAATCGGGATGCGGGAATCACTTTCACCTCCGTGCGCATGCCATTGGTGCGTACGCCGATGATCGCGCCGACCGATATCTATCGCTCGCTGCCGGTGCCGGACCCCGACCGCGCCGCCGAAATCGTGGTGCGCGCCATCGAGGATCGCCCGCACCGCATCGATACCCCGGTCGGCACCTTCGCCCAGGCGGTCGAGTTGCTGATGCCGTCGGTCAAGCGGACGATCATGCACCAGGGGTTCCGCTGGTTCGGTGAATCGCATGCCGCACAGGGGAAGCAGCAGAAGACGGTGGCACCCGCCGCAACCGACGATGCGGATCAGGACTCCGGTCGTAATGCGCTGTCCTACCTCGCGCCGGTAGTACTGCCGCTGATGGCACTGCCGAGCCCGGCCGCGCGGGTTACCCGCGTAATCCCCGGCCTACATTGGTAATAGATCCCATCATGGGCTGATCGTCCCGATGTAAACCGCCTGCTGCGGCGAGCGTGGGACGTTCGGCCCTGGTGTGGACGATCGGTGTTTCGTATTCTTGCGGGTGCCGACCTGCCGTATTTCCTGCGCGTAGTTGCGGTCCAGTACCGGGGTGGTGACGAATCCTGGGGCAAGGGACCGTCGAACTCGTGGCAGGGATAACGGTCGTGAAATTTCGTAGGAATGGTGTGGGGCAGTTCGATCAGTTGACCGATGAATTCTTCTCGGCCCTCGAGTTTCTGAAAAAGCTGTCGGCCGAAGGCGGTGGGATGACCGCCCTGTGCGGCGCCTGTGTGCGGGTGCTGCCGGTGCAGCGTGCCGCGATCCTGATCCAGGAGCGCGATGCGGGACTGCAGCCGTGGGCTACAAGTGATTCGGTGGCGGCGCGGGTGGAGGCGGTGCAGGCCACCGCGGGGCAGGGGCCTGCCGTGGACGCCGCCGTCGCCGGTGTACCGGTGCTGGTGGCCGATCTGGCCGAAACCGATGTGCGATGGCCGGGTTTCGCCGATGAATTGAACCGCGTCGCGGTGGTCGCGGGGTCGATGGTCGCGGTGCCGTTACAGCTGGGGGTGGTGCGTTTCGGCGTGCTCGATCTATATCGGGCCGAACCGGGCAAACCGGAACCGTACGTGATTTCGGCGGGGCTGCACATCGCCGATCTGGTCATCGCGCAGCTGGTGGCCGGATCGGCGAAATCCGCGCACGCCGCCGCGCAATGGTGGGATCAGCCGCTGACCAGTCGCACGATCCACCAGGCGGCGGGAATCGTGCTCGCACAATTGGACATTCGCGCACCCGACGCATATGCGCGGCTGCGCGCCTATGCCTTTGCACACGGGCTGTCGCTGGCCGAGGTCGCGGCGCTGGTCGTGGCCGACCGGCTGCGCTTCGATACCTGACTCAGTCCGCCGCGTCGGCACGCAGATCGATGCGCCCCTCGACGATGTCACCGGCGATATCGGTGAGTCGTCGTCCGGTGGCGCGAGCATGTCCGCGCATGATTTGGAACGCACGATCCATATCGCGGTCGCCGCGCTCGGCGAGCACACCCTTGGCCTGCTCGATGGCGACGCGCGTGTTCAGCGCGGTCGGCAACTGCGCCTGGATCGTCGCGCCCTGTGCGAGCATCACGTGTTGCGCGATGCCGACGGCCGCGATATCGGCGAGGATCTGCCCGATGCGCAGATCCAGCTGTCCGAGCGCGGCGGCCGAGGTGGCGAGGATCGTGAGCGCGCCGATGCTGTCGCGGTGCAGCCGCAGTGGCACGGCATAGGCGGAGCGATATCCCGCGGCCGATGCCGCGGGTGCGAACTCCGGCCACTGATCCGCGTCGGCGCGCAGATCGTGGACCGATGCCGCGGTCTTGTTCCAGTAGGCATGCAAGCTCGGTCCCTCGTGCTGTAACAAACCGAGCAGTCGGGCCGACTCGTTGGTAGAGGCAAGTACCTGTAGCTCACCGCGTTGGTCGGCTAGCAACAATCCGGCATCGCTTGCGCCGGTGACTTCGGTACAGGCTTCCAGTAGCTGCTGACATAGTTCGACAACGTCGAAATCGCTCGCCAGCGAGTCGACCGCGCGCACAAGTGACCGTAATAACTGGATCGAATCCGGCAGCGGCTCGGATGATCGGTCGTGCTGCCGATCGTCGAATGGGGGCGCCATTGCAGTCTCCCGGTCGCGGTGTTTGTTACTCGCCGCAATGTGGCACATTTAAGCGGAGAGAATTCAGCGAAAATAAGCCTCACCGGGCACATCGTTGTGGCACGGTCAGGTCGAGCCTGTCGTCCATCGTGGCATTCGGATATTAGTCATGTCGGCCACTATCTGATGGCCGGTCAACGGAATCCGATGAGTAGCTGGATAATTCAAAGGAGCATGGTGGTGTCGAAATTGTGGTGTGTTACTTCGCTTAGCCATACCATGGAAACGTCAGCAAGTGCGGCGCGGGACTTGAGGGGACGACCGACTTTCGCACGTGTGGGGTGATTCGGGTGTCTGACAACGAAGTGCTGGTTGCCGCGGCAGCGCGACTGGCCGAACTGCTACCTGCGATCGGTGACACAGCGGAGATGGTGCGCCAGCTGATGAACAGCGCGATCGTGGCGCTCGATCTGGCCGGCTGCACCGTCATGCTGATGCCGGACGAGACGCTCACGCCCGACGAGCGCTCCCGGATGGCCGCCGCGGCTCCGGACGAACTGGTGGCCATGGAACTCTGCCAGCATCGCAGCGAACGCGGTCCGAGCGTGGACGCGTACCGGTCCGGCAAACCCATCGCAATCGACGATATCGGTCGACACGGCGAGCGCTGGCCGGAGTTCGCCGCCGAGGCGGTCCGGCACGGGTTGTCGTCGCTGGCCGAGATCCCGATGCGGGTCGGCGAGACCACGGTCGGTGCGCTCGGCCTGTACGGCCCTAGCCGACGGGCCTGGACCGACCAGGATCTCTCGGTGGGCGGACTGCTGGCGAGCATGGCGACCGGTCACATCGTCAATTCCAACGTGTTACGCCGTCAGCAGCGGCTGACCGCGCAGCTGCAGCATGCGCTGGATTCGCGGATAGTCATCGAACAGGCCAAGGGTGTAATCGCCAATGCCAGGCGGACCACGCCGGAGGTCGCGTTCGAACTGATCCGCACGCATGCTCGCAAGAATCGGGTCGCCGTACATGCGGTGGCGAAAGGGATCGTCGAACTCGGCCTGCGCGTCTGAGTAATCCATTACTCCGCGAAAGTGCATGATCATTTGCGCGCGGCGCGGTAATGTGAAAGTTGGACTATCGGCCCCAGTCCCCGGCCGATTCCGTTCTCCGCCAGTGCCGTCCATGCCCTCGACGGTCTGCTTCGACGCAGCTTCATACGTCGAAATCAACCTGCATGTCGCATCACTTGTTTGTCTGGGGGCAATCGTGATCCTGCTCGTTTCATCTCGGTCCGAACACAATTCACATCGGTCCGAACGACTTCCAACCACTCTGCGGTCCGTCGCTCGGCCGGTTCGTAATCGGATTGATATCGAATCCGACGCTGTCGATGCGGAATTGGTACATCGCATCGGCGACGGCGATCAAGATGCCTTCGCCGAGTTCTACCGCCGCACTCGCGGTCTGGTCTATCGCCGGGTGCTGGCGATCGTCCGTGATCGTGGGTATGCCGAAGAGACCTGTCACG
Organism: Nocardia sp. NPDC102475; assembly: GCF_055584605.1. NCBI lineage: Bacteria > Bacillati > Actinomycetota > Actinomycetes > Mycobacteriales > Nocardiaceae > Nocardia > Nocardia sp. NPDC102475. The sequence goes on from NZ_JBVJLS010000004.1 coordinate 10,211, forward strand.
ACGTCTACCTCGAGGTATGGCGCTGTGCGATCGGGTTCGACGAGCGCCGCGGTTCCGTGCTCACCTGGTTACGCATGCTGGCCCATCGCCAGGCCGTGGACCGGGTCCGGCACGAACGCGCCACCATGGACCACAATCACTCCTGGGGCAGTCGCGATTATCAGCCCCCGACCGATGTGGTGGCCGAGGCGGCGGTGCGGCACGACGAAAGGGACGCCCTGCGTCGCAGCCTCACCCATCTGACCGCACTCCAGCACGAATCCATCGCGCTCGCGTACTACTCCGGACTCAGCTATCCCGAAGTTGCGGCGCGTCTCGGGGTCGGTCTCCCCACGGTCAAATCCCGGATCCGGGCGGGGCTCGAGCACTTGAAGACCGACATGTCCGAACCGCTCAACTAGCGCCGGGGCAGACTGCCCGTGCCGACGGTGAACGGCGCGCTGGCCGGGCAGGTCTGCGCGGGTGGGCGGACCGGCTCGGCCGATCGAGCGGCTATCCGGATCCGATTGTGTTGCTGACGATGTCGGCGATGCCGGCGCGGAATGACTTGGGGGAGAAGGTCATCGCGTGGGCTCGGATGACTGTCGGATCGTAGACGGTGGCATCGAAGTCGCACATGGCCTGCGCCAGGCTCGTGATGACGTGCTCGTCGCTGCCGTGTTCGATGAATTCGCCGGTGATTCCGGGGCGCACGGTGTCGCGGGACCCACCCTGATCGACCGCGAGAACCGGTGTGCCACAGGCCATTGCCTCGACGGGGACGATGCCGAAATCCTCGATGCCCGGCATGAGCAGGGCGCGGCAGCGGCGGTACATGTCCAGCAGGGTCTGGAAGGGTGCGGCGCCGAGGAAGGTGGTTTCGGCGCCCGCGATCGCGTCGAGGTGGGGGCGGAAGCGGCCGTCGCCGAGGACGACCAGGCGCGCACCCGCCCGCTGGGCGGCGCGAATGGCCAGGTCGGGGCGCTTATAGGGGACAAGGCGGCCGGCGGCGAGGAAGAAGTCTTCGCGGGGCACGGCCGGGTCGGGGGTGAAATTATCGACCTGAACCGGGGGATTGACCACGGTCGAGGGCAACCGCCACCAGTCGCGGACGCGATCGGCCACCGCGTGCGAGTTGGCGATTACGTGCGTGAGATGTGGGGCTGCGCGCAGTTCGCCGCGGCGGGCCAGTCGGCCCAGGGCGGTGAGTGCGAGTTGTCCGGCGCGGCCGCCCGACTCCTGTGCGCGGAATTCCGGATCCCAGGCCCAGCGGGCCGGACTGTGCACGTACACGATGGTCGGTGCGTCCGTGGCGAATGCGGCCTGGGTGGCGAAGGCGTGATGACTGATGAGGACCGCGTCGAACCGTCCGCGCAGGGGCAGCTGTCGAAGGGCGCGTGGCACGAATGGCAACAGCGGGGCGTGCGAGCGACGACCGGTGGCGGCGTATGCGCGGCTGAGCCAGGTGCCCTGCACCGCGGTCAGCGGCGGTCGGATGCCTGCCGGATCGATAATCGGCGCGAATACCTGTGCGTCGGGCCAGGTTTCGACGAATTCGCCGACCACCGCCTCGGATCCGCCGAATTCGGTGAACCGTTCGTGCACGATCGCGATCCGCGGCGATCCGGTCCCATTGTTCGGCAAGTTCATTCGGCCACCGAGTCGATGCGCCGGGGCTCGGCCTTGCGTCTAATGGCCGGAGCCACCGGGCGGCCCTCCAACAACCCGTCGACCGTGCCCTGCTCAATTGCCTTGCGGTACACGCTCGCCGCCTCACGGCACGCCGTAATCGTCCGGCCGATATCGGATTCGGTATGCGCGGCCGAGGTGACGAAGGATTGACCGAGCACACCTCGGTCCAGCAGTTCCTGCAGGAATAGCGTGCGGAACTCCTGGGATGGTAGGCCCTCGGGATCGCGGGTCACGAAGATCAGACAGGAGGGACGTCCCAGTACCTGCAGGTAGTCCGCGATACCGAGATCGGTGGCGATCGCGTTGACACCGTCGGCGAGCAACCGACCGGCGTATTCCATCCGTGCGATCGGCTCGCCGGTGGTGTACGCGTGCGCGACCGCCCGAAACGCCGCTAGCGAAGCCGATTCCGGCCCGTGCGTGGTGGACAGCAGGAACACTCGATCGCGGTCGGTACGCAACCCGCCGAGCTCCATGAACTCGCGCTTACCCGCCAGCGCCGAAATCGGAAATCCATTGCCCATCGCCTTGCCCCAGCACGACAGATCGGGTGTCACTTCGTAGATGGCCTGCGCCCCGCCCACCGACCACCGGAACCCGGTGATCATCTCGTCGAAGATGAGCAGGGTGCGATGCCGATCGCAGAGTTCGCGCACACCTTCGAGAAAGCCGGGTGCGGGTTCGTTCAGTGCGGTTGCCGCCTCCATGACCACGGCCGCGACCGCGCCGGTTTGCAGCACGGCGGCCAGCGACGGCAGGTCGTTGTACTGGAATTTCATCGTGCCTGCGACGGCCTCGGTGGGTATGCCGCTGTCCATCGGGGTGGTCCCGATGAACCAGTCGTCCACCGAGAAGAACGGTTGATCGCAGACCGCGATGACGGTGCGTCCGGTCGCGGCCCTGGCCAGTCGCACCGCGGCGGTGGTGGCGTCGGAGCCGTTCTTGGCGAATTTGACCATATCGGCGCCCGGTACCAGTGACAGGAAGTCCTGTGCCGCAAGCACTTCCAGCTCGGTGGGTCGACTGAAGCTGACTCCGTCGGCAATCGCCCTGGTCACGGCGTCGAGCACCGGGCGGTACGCGTGGCCGAGAGTGACCGAACGCAAGCCCATGCCGTATTCGATATAGCAATTGCCGTCGGCATCCCAGACCCGACAGCCCTCGCCGCGAACCAGAATCGGCGCCCTGAACTCCGGATACTGATCCGGTCCGCGAGCATAGGTGTGCGCACCGCCGGGTACCAGATCGTGCAGCCGCGCCTGGAGCTCGTTGCTGCGCGCGAAACGGGTGCGGGTAGCCGCGGGGTTGTCGGGGTTGGTATGGCCGCGGTCAACGTGGTCCATGCTGAACTCCTGGCAGAGATGATGCACGCGCACACAGGGCCCCCGGCACGAATCGGCTTGCGCGCGATAGGTTCTCCGCTTCACTGTACGTCCGGTGGGGCGCCGTGTCCGCGCAACTTCGTCACCCCTGGGCGATCGGGGTGGTAACCGCCCACAGGTCGTGATCGGCCCTGCGACCGGTGGCGCCGACGAAGCAGCGCATGCGTCCCTCGCGGATCATGCCGACGCGTGCGGCGATTTCGGCCGAATGCACATCGCCGGGTTCGATGGCGGTCGCCACCCGGCACAGGCCGAGTGCGGTGAAGGCGTGGTCGAGTAGCAGGCGGGTGGCCGCTATCCGGATCTGCTCACCGCCGACGGCCGGATCGGTCCACACGAACATGCGCGCATTGCGATCGAACATATCCAGATCGAACAATCGGCATTCGCCCGCGTAATCGCCGTTCACCTCGACCGCCAGCACCAGACCCCGCTCGGATCGCAATCCCGCACGAGCACAGAAGAATTCGCGTAGCCAGGCGATTCGTCCGTGCCGGCGCTCCCACGCGGCGGCCGGTGCGTTCGGCTCCGAATCCAGCGCGGCGCGATTACGGATTCGCGCGGTCCGCCACCGGGTCCGGTCCAGGAGGTGCCGACTGCGCAGCACCACCCTCGGATCGTCCGGATCGGTGAGGCGGGCCGTGGGCGGTGAGCGCAGCGGATCGAATCGGTGCAATGCCCGGCCCGCGTAGTACCGGGCGACGGCGGCAAGCACGGTGGTCCGGTTCAGCGGTGTATCGGTGCCGATGTCCGGTCGGTCGGGCCGCGTTTCCGGATGCTGGGTCGAGTGGCTGTCGATCCAGTGCCGCGCGAAGCCGTTCGGTGGGATCGCGGCATTGGTGATCGCCCACAATTCGTGGTCGCGCCGAGCCCCACCGACGTCGAAATATCTGGTCATCATCGCTTCGCGCTGGAAACCGATGAGGGCGGCGCCGCGCGCGGTGGCGAGATTCGCGGGGGAGATCGGGGCGGTAATGCGTTGCAGACCTGCCGGTCCGAAACCGAAATCCAGCACCATGGACGAGGCCAGGCCACCGATGCCGTGCCGTGCCACCTCCGCATCCACCCAGATCCCCATTTCGGCGGAGCCGGTCGCGGATTCGATGGAAACCAGTTCGATCTGACCCGCGAGTCTGCCGTCGACCTCGATCACCAAGGACAGTCGGCGACCCGCCCGCGCCTCCGCACGTACGCTGAGACATTCACGGACCCAGAGCTTTCCGGTATGTCGCGCGTCCCAGTCCAACGGCGAACTCGACCAGAAGGGTTCGATAAAGCGCTGATCGCGTAGCCGGATCCGCCGCCATTGCGCGTAGTCGTCGACCCGCGGCGGGCGCAGCACGACCGTCGCGCCGTGCAATGTCATGGGCTCGAGCCGGATTCCGGACAAGGAACTGCTGGACATGCTCACTCCCGGGGTCGTTGGCGGCCGAGCGAGGTTGTTTTCACGGCACCATCGGTGCCGACCGATAGGCGCCAGTAGCCGCCCGCCGCGTCCTTGAGCACGATCCCGCTCTCCGCACGGTCGGAAAGCCAAGCGCCGCTGGACAATACGGCCGATCGTACGGTGCCGTCGGCGGCCTGCGCCTGGTATATATCCGCATTGCCCTGACCGGCCCGGCCGACCATGGTGCCGCTGTACTGCGGCGCGTGCATGCCGTCGCGCCCCATGACGTGCCACTTCTCCGGAAACATGGCGGGCGCGAGATCATCGGAGGCACTGGAGATCAGGTTGACCGCGGTGCCCTCCGGGCAGCCCGTCGCATCGATGCACAACTCGATCGGCGGCCGGTCGGAGTCCTTGTCGAATTGCACATTGGCCAGATACGGCTGCCGACAGTAGACGAGGTCGAGCCCGACCGTGCGCGCGGCGACCTTGCAGTTGATCATGCCGAACTGGGCGGGTCCACCGCGATCGCGCTGGCCCACCGACAGCGCGGTATCGGCGCCTTCGAACCAGACGTTGGTCAGCCACCAGTCATTGGCCGCACCGTCGATGCTGATATGCCGATCGGTGGTGCGCGGATCCTCGTCGGAGACGAATTCCACATTGGTGAGCGACAGCCCCGCAGTGTGGTTGTTGCCGGTGCCGAGCACCCCGATGTAGTTGCTGGTGAGTTTGGAGGAGGTCACATAGTTCTGGATGCAGGAGGTGACGATGCCGAAGCCGAAGTTATTGATATCGCAGTTGACGAATGCCGTTCCGCCGGTGTTGTTTTCGAGGACCACGCCACGCTGCTGCAGGAAGCGCGGATGGTTGTCGCTGAGGTGGTTGCCGCGGATCACCACCCCGTCGAAGGAGCAGCGGAACGATTCGGACAGCACCACCGCCGTCGCGCGCGGACCGGTCAGGAAGAAGCCGATGCGGGAGAACCGCACCCGGCTGCGTTTGCGCAGTGTGATGAGCGTGATGTCGGCATCACAGGTGACCAGCGTGACATCGCCGCCGTCGCCGAGAACCGTTGCGTAGTCGGGCAAATCGGGCCAGGAGGTCACTTTGTAGTGGCCTGCGGGCAGATACAGTACGAGCGGCGCGTCTCCGACGGCTGCCGCCGACCGGATCGCCGCGGTGTCATCGGCGACGCCGTCCCCGACCGCACCGAAGTCGCGGACATTGCGCGCCGCCGGTGCGTCGGTGACATGCGGTGACCGGAATTCGACACCGGGGGAGTCGGAGGAGGAGCAGGCCGCCAGGGGTACCGCGGCGGCGGCGCCGAGGGATGCGGCCAGCAGTCGTCGTCGATGGACAGCCTCGAAATTCAAAGGCGCAGCCTCCCCACCAGCCGCTGTATACCCGTGCCGAGCTTGCTGTACGCTACCGCGCCGGTGAGCAGGTTGTCCCCGAATGTGGCCAGCGCGCCGCGGATTCGCGGTGCGATGCTGGTGCCGAGTTCGACCACCGCGACGGTTTGCTCACACAGCGGGGCAAGGGCGATCGCATCGGCGGCGTGGGCGACCGGCGCGGCCTGGATCACCACATGGTCGTAGTCGGTGCGCAGTTTGGCGACCACGGCCGCGAACCGGTCGGAGGCGAGCAGATCCGAGGTGTGCTCATCCAGCTCGCCCAGCGGCAGCACCGTCACCCCGGCCTGCGGCCAGCCGGTCAGTGCGTCGGTGACGGGCAACGATCCGTGCAGGACACCGGCCAGTCCGGGCACCGCCCCGAGGACGATCTGCTGTGATCCGCCGTGACCGGAGGTGTCGGCGTCGATATAGACCACATGCCGACCGGTATCGGCGAACGACTTGGCCAGTGCCATCGCGATTTCCGGCTCCGACCGGGCCGACAGACTCGACAGCAGCACCGTCGTCGCCTCGCCGTTGCGCTGCAAACGCGTTCGCAGCCTACGGGTTTCCTCGACCGCACCCGGACGACCGAGATCGATGATGCCCAGGATCGGCACCGGTGCACCGGTGCGCGTCGATCCGGGAGTCGGGCCGGCCAGCACCGCCTCCAGATCATTGGAGGTGCGCAGCTTGCGGTCGGTGCGATCGCGGACGAAGGCGGCCAGCCCGCCCAGCGCGAGTCCGGCCAGCACACCGAGCGCGAGCAGCCGGGTCGATTGCGGACCGCTCGCTCCGGATGGCAGTTCGGCCCGGTCCACGACCTCGGCGCGGGCGGCGGGTGCGGCGTCCTTCTCGATGGATTCGAGCTCGGCGATCAGCTGACGGAACTGTGCGACAACGGTATTGGTGATATCACGGGCGCGTTCGGGTGAGCTGTCCTTGATCGAGAAGACGATCAAGGTGGTGGCGGGCGGCGAGGCGGCGGTGATCTTGCCGCGCAGTTCGTCGACCGACATCTTCAGGCTGAGATCGTCGATGGTGCGCTTGGCGACATTGGCGCTGGTGGCCAAGTCGAGGTACGACCGCACGCGCTGCTGGGCGGCCAGTCCGCCCTGATACGAATCGTTCACCGAGGTTCCGGTCGCCATCGAGATGTAGACGCTGCTCGTGGCCACATAGTTCGTCGGTTGGCTGCGTGCGTAACCCACCGCCGCGAGTAGGCACAGCACCAGCACGCCGAGAATCAGCATCCAGCGACGGCGCGCGATATGCCAGTAATCGATCAACCCCATTGTTCGGAACCTCTTTTCCCGATGACGAGCAAAGGCTGTTGCGGTGGCGGCGCTAGGACGAGAGGTTTCGCGCGGCGGCGATATTCCCTGACCGCCAAATAGAGCAGCGTCGCGAGCACCGCGGCTTGCAGGAATTTGCCGAGCGCCTCCATGCTGCCGAGGATGCCGCGCTCGAACAGCGAGGAGGCTCCGGTCAGCGCGAGCGCGAGCACCACCATCGGGAAGTACCGGGAATACAGCGCTTTGGCCCAGGCGAGCAGCAGCACGAAGGTGAAGCCGACGCTCACCACGATGCCGGTATAGCCGCCGATCACATAACCCTCGTTGACATTTCCCTCCGCGAGTGACACCTGGACCCGCGTCATATCCACCGAGGCGCCGCGAACGTCATTTGCCCATGCGGTACCGGATTGGAATTTCGGGGCACCCAGCAATTGGGTCGGAATCAGGCTCAGCGCGGCGTGGCGGAACTCCTCGGCGGGCGTGAGCCAATATCCGGTGCCGTGATAGTAGGAGTCGGTCGCGGCCTCCAGCAGATCGAAGCGCCGCAGGATACTCAGGAACGGTCGCACCGAAGGCGGATACGCCGAACTGGTCATCGCCGTTTCGGCCTTCCCGACCTCGGTGGTCTTGAACGACTGCAACCACCCGAAACCGCCGATGCCGAGCACCGCGATGGCCAGCACACCGACCACCTTGGCCTTGGTCCAGCCGAGTATCGCGAAGCGGACCGCCACCGCCAGCGCGGCACCGAGGATCGGGGTCTTCGATTCGACGACCACGGTCCACATCAGTTCCCCGGCCAACAGCGCACCGATCAACAGCGCGGTGGTGCGCGGCTGGGCCGGTCGGATGAAGATGATCAGTCCGAGCGCCGCGACGGTCGCGAGAATGCTGACGAAGGCGAGAATCGGATTGGCGCTGTCGACATCACCGGCGTGGCCGGTGGATCCGGAGGCGTAGGAGGCGCCCCGCCCCAGTAGGCCGACAACGTAGATCGTGACGAGCGCGGGCACGAAATCCGGATTGCCCGTTATCGCGGGTGGACCCTGCACCGGACGATGTCGCGACCAGATCGCATATCCGACAATGAGTATCGCGTATACCCACAAGCCGAAGACGACATGGTGCAGCACCAGTGCGATGCCGCGGTCGTAGCCGAGTACGGCCAGTCGCGGATCGGGCACATTGTCGCCGTAGTGCGGTTCTGGTTGCACTGCGAGCAGTACCAGCGGCCGGGCGAGGTAGGACAGCGACCAGAATGCCGCCTGCGCGATGATGAAAACCCGTGCGACGCTGGGCACCCATGCCGACGCAACCACCAAAGTGACCAGGGCGCAAGCGATTGCGATGATCTCGGAATAGGCGGTCATGTCTGCGCCTCGCAGGCGCTCGGCTCCGTCATGCCCGCCTGGGCGGCTGTGTTGATTGTTCGCTCGCTCATGACTGCGCCTCGAGTACGTCCATGATCTCGCGAGCTCGGTCGACGTACCGGTGCCCGCCGTCGGCGATCCGCCGATATCCGGCCTCGGCGATCGCATCCGCCTTCTCCGGATGCCGCGCGCACCAGTCCAGGATTTCGCGCAGTTCGGTCTGATCGGTGAACAGGAAGCATTCGACGGTGTCGCGCAAGAGTTCGGCATGTTCGTCGGTGCGTTCGCCGACGAAAAGCCCACCCGCGGCGGGCACTTCGAAGGTGCGGCAGGTGTGGGTGTCGCGGTTGTCGGAGTTGAGCAGCACCAGATTCGCTGTGATATCGGCGACCACGGCCGAATAGCGCGAACCGTAGACCGGGCCGCCCACCGTGGCCCGGGTGGTGCGCAATTCCGGAACGCGCCGCCAGCCCGGACCGCGCACCAGCATCCGGTCACCGTGTTCGCGGGCCAGCGCGACCAGATCGGCCCGGCGATCGGGGCGGCAGACGCCGATGAAGCCGACCAGGTAGCGCGGTGTCCGTCCGCGCGCGGCCGGATAATGCCACGCCGGATCGTAGGCGCTGCGGACGAAACCGACCGCCTTCGCGCCCCGGTCGAGGAGTTCGGGCACATTGTGCTGCTTGGTGGTGACGATCAGATCCCAATCGGGCTCGTGCGCAAGGTATTCCGGACTGATGTTCGCCGGATTGGCGATATCGTCGGGGCTGTAGTGCACGTACAGCCGCGCCGGGATGTCCAACAACCTGCGCTGGTCGAGGTGTACGGCTTTGAACGCGAAGACGAGGTCGGGCCGGAACTGCGCTGCGGCACGGTCGATTTCGGCGTGCAGGTCGGTGACGGTCCACGGCGCGCGCCGCCGCGCGAACTTGGCATAGACCCAGGGCGGTGACAGTCGTGTCGGCAGGGTGATCGGGGTGGAGTCGATGACCACCACCTCGTGGCCCGCCTGCCGGAAGCCGTCCGCGAGCGAGCGTGCATTGCTGCCGACCCAGTCGTCCCCGATGAACAAGATCTTCACGCGGTGCCCTCCTCGCGCATCAGCACCACGGCGGGACTCGAGGCTACGGACACCGTGCGTTCGCGCACGATCAATGTGCGGACCCGAGCGAGATACCAGATAGCCGTAGTGAATTCGACGAGCACACTGCCGTAGACGAGTGTCCAGACCGAATGAGTCCGAAAAGCAATGAACAGTGCGACGCCTGCGACACAGGTGCCGAGCACCGCACCGATGAGCACACCGGTGGTGTCCTGCCGCACCGGCAGCAGCGCCGTGGTGACGAACGAGGTGATCGTGGTGGCGGGCAGCATGAAGATCTCGACCCGCAACAGCCCGACGGCTCCGGTGAATTCGTCACCGAAGACCAGCCGGATCAACAGCGGCGCGGCCAGCCAGACTGCCACGGCCGCGACGGTGGCGACACAGATGCAGGCCGCCAGCGCCAGCAGGGCATGCCGCCAGAATCGGTGATCGGTGCTGCGTCGCGCCATGCGGGGCAGCAACGCGAATCCGATGGGATCCAGGGTGGATTGGATCGCGCGCACGAGCCGGTCGCCCGCCGAGTACAGACCGAGCGAAACCGTGTCCAGCACAGCCGAATACACCGCCGCCGCGCCCTGACCGTAGGATGTCACCAGCACCCGCGATGTGAGAACCGGTGCGCCCGTACGCAATACGCTCTTGAACTGCCGAGGCGGCGCGGGCGGGCCGAAGGTGCGCAGCGAATCCCACCAGGTCAGCACCACTGTGGGCACCGACGATAGCAGCAGGCATAGCAGTGCGAGCTGCGCACTCGGCATCCGGGGAAGCAGACCGACGAGCAGGATCAGATAGCCGACCCGGCCGACCGCCTGATAGGCGGTCGACGCTCCGAACCGGCCCTGCCCGATCAGCAGCCAGTCCTCCGAGACCGACCAGAATCCGCCGGCGAACAGCCCCAACAGGATCATGTCCACCTGCACCGACGCACTCGCCGCCAGACAAAGCAGCAGGGCGATCCCGATGACGCCCAGGGTGCTCGCGCGGATCGCCAGATAATCGCCGCGCAACTGATTGATCATCTGCAGCCGCGCGCTCTCGCCATCGCGTTCGCGCGAATCGTGCACCCGCGCGGCCAGGAACGAGGTGATGCCGAGATCCACCAGCAGCGAGCCGATGAAATACGACGACATCCCGATTGCCAACAGGCCCAGGCCGTGTGTGCCGAGCACTCGCGCGATCAGCGGAACCGTGACGATCGTGATGACGTACTGCCCGTACTTGCCGAAGGTGACGTAGCCGATATCGCGCAGTACCCCGCCGAGGCCGTGTGATCGGTGCAGGCCGCCGCCGGGTGCGCCGCGTTCGTCCTTGCGATGGGCTCCGCCGGTGGCGGTCGGTGTCGGTGGTTCGGTGGGCTGGCCTGCGGCATGTTTGTGTTCAGACATGCGGAGTCCGTTCTCGCGGATTCTGGTGGCCCCCCGCGGCGGGAGCGACGGGCCCGGAGGCGGTAGCGGAGCGTGACCACGTAGAGCCCCGGGAGCGCCGCCGATTAGATAGAGCGCCGTTGCGTTGGGTTATGGAATTCAGGAAAGCGGCGACGGTGTGCGCCGAAGCTTCGATGTCGAAATCCCTGGCGCGGGTGCGCGCCGCCGTGGCCAGACGGGTGCGCAGCGCCGGATCTGCGATGAGGGTGTCGAGTGCGGTGGTGAGTTGTCGCTGATCGCCGCCGTCTACGAGCAGTCCGTTGACACCGGCTTCGACGATCTCGGCAGGGCCGCCCGGTCCGGAAGCGATCACCGCGCAGCCGGCGTGCATACCCTCGACCACGACCTGTCCGAATGGTTCGGGAAGTACAGAGGAGTGCACCAGGATATCGGCGTCGCGCAGATAGCCTTCGGGATCGTCGACGTGACCGGTGAAGGTAACCGGCAGCCCGAATTCCTGTGCTATGCATGCCAATTCGGCCTGGTAGGGCTCCTCGTCGAAGAATGTGCCGCCGATCAGAAAGATCTGTCGCGGTTGCACTTTCGTCGCCGCGACGGCGCGCAGCAGCACGTCCTGGCCCTTCCACGGCGTCAGCCTGCCGACGGCGACGAGGGTCGTTTCGGTGGGCGCACGCTGCGCGGCGCGCTCGAGATCGTCGGCGAGTTCTACACCCGGATAGGCCACCACCGCCGGACGACGGCCGATCCACAAGGTGCGCAGGGTGGTTCGGCTATTGGCAAGATAACCATGTGCCATGAGCCGGCCGAGTAGCTGGATGACGACCGTCGGCAGTCGGCCGAAATAGTCGACCGAGATTCGATCGTGCACCTGCCACACCAGCGGAATTCCCGCCCGTCGCGTCGCGATCGCACCCATCACCAAAGCCTTGGTGCTCTCGGCGATCAGCACATCGGCACCCAGTTCGCGCGCGGTCGCACCGAGCGTCCAGCCCAATCGCAGCAGGGCAAGGAATCCTGCGACCAGCCGCACCGGCCCGGACCCGATGGTCATGGCACGGCTGTCGAAAGCGTTACGCACGACGCGGGTCTCGACTCCGCGCGCCCGCATGCGTTCGACCATCGGGCCGTCCTCCGTGTAGATCTGAGCGACATCGATGAGCCCCGACTCGCGCAGCGCGGCAAGTAACCGCAGCGTCGCCAGTTCCGCGCCCGAGGGCGCCGCGGTATGCGCGAGAAAGAGGGCCTTGGTCGTCCTCGATGGGGTCATCGCCTTAATTCCTGATACATCGTGAGATGACGCTCCGCTGTGACATCCCACGAGAAAGTTTCCGCATGCGCGCGACATTGTTCGGGCGTCGGCAGTGCACCGTTCAGTGCGGCCACGATCCGCGCGCCCAGTGCCTCGGCCTGCCCGGCAGGCACGATGAGCGAAGAATCCAGTCCGCGTACCGAATCCGGTAGTCCGCCACAGTCGGTGACGATCGGGGCACGACCCGCGGCGAGGGATTCCAGGGCGATCAGCCCGAATCCCTCCAGCGCGGTGGTCGGGACAACGGTGAGTGCGGCCCGTTCATAGAGTTCGGTGAGTTGTCGGTCGTCGACACTGCCCGCGAAGGTGATCGAGCCGTCCAGCCCGGCACCGGCGGCCTGGGCACGCAATTCGCCCTCGGCGGTACCGGCTCCGACGAGGACGAGTCGAGCGTCCGGATGTTCGGCGACCACGCCCGGCCAACAGCGCAGTAGTGTATCGATGCCCATCCGGCGTTCGAGTCTGCGCACACACAGCACGGTTCGGTGGGTACCGGTCGGTATCGGTGAGGCTCGGAATCGGGTCAGATCCACACCCGGCGGGATGACCCGGATCCGGTCGGCCGGGACCCGGTAGTCGTCGCTGAGCACTTCACGAAAGTGACTGGACAGCACCACGAATCGGTCCGCACCCGCATAGCGGATCCGCTCGAGCAGATACTTCGCCCGTGCACCGATCTCGCTCTGTCCGGTGAGGCGGCTCTCGGCGGCCCACGGTCCATGGAAGTGCACAACCAGCGGCACCTGCCCGCCTCGCGCGAAGGCCGCCGGACCATACAGCGCGAAGTGCCGATCAAGGATATCCGCGCGGCCCAGTTCGGCCCGTTCCAGAAATGCGGAGCGGGCCCGGGAGATGGTCGAACCGCCGGTTCGTCCCCACGACCGAGCGCCGGGCGGATCATCGGCACCGGTCGTGCCGAATGCCGACGCCGAAACCTGTACGCCCGGTTGCCGTGCGAGTGCGTGGAATAGTTCGGTGAAATAACGATTCAGTCCGCCCGGTGCTGCCGAGAACCATTCGGAACCCGTCATATGCACACGCAATGCCCCGGTCGCTGCCGTCATCGCGGCCCCCTACTTCTGGCGATGATGGGACGAGCCCGCTATCTGAACTCGCTTCCCGCGCAACAGTCTAGGGGAGTTCGATGGTTCCGGCGGGGTGAGATCAACTTGCGACCAGGGCGAATGACCAGTCCGTTGTCGGTCAGCCCAGGTCGAACAGATTTGCCTGACCGGCCTTATAACGAGCGGCATCCATTTGACGGAACGGTTCGAAAGCGGGAATCGAATCGCGAGTGAATAGTTGGGCGCGGACGGCGGAGGAGCCGGATGCGTCCAGGAGTGCGTTCACGGCGGTGCGGCCCGCCTCGTTCGCGCCCTCCATGGTCGCCAGATCGAAGTTGGTCCGCACGTAGTCGGCGGCCAGGAACAGGTTCGGGATCTGCGTGTGCGCGGTCGGGCGATCCGCCCATGAGCCGATCGTATTCACCAGCAGCGGTTCATCATTCGTGTTCTGTCCGTCCGCCCATTCGATGCCCGGATCGAGCATCCACTCGCGGACGATGCCGTCCTTCAACTGGATTCGGCCGTCGTCGTTCAGCGCGGCGGACATCTGCGCCCATGTCTCCTGGTAGATCTCGTCGCGCGTGCATTCCTTGGCGGTCTTGCCGAACAGAATGCCCGGGGTATCCCAGTCGGCGATATCGATGGTGAGGCCGTCGACGATCGATCCGTCACCGTACTTCGCGGCGTAATCAACGTTCCAGAAAGCGCGCTGGGTATAGGAGGTCAGCCGCCAGGGGGCATCGAGGTAGATGTTGTATCCCCTACCGAGGTCCAGCTTTTCGGTGACGAACATCTGCATGCCGTTCATCCAGTCGACGGTCAGCGCATCCATTCGGCCGAGCGCCGGATCCAGCTCGCGGATTTCCGGTGACCACAGCCGACGGGCCCGATCGGTCGGCACCGCGCACACATACCAATCCGCGTCGAACACTTCGGTGCCGCCATTCGGGCGCCGAATGCGCGCACCGTCGATGCGGCCGTCGGTCACCACGAGTTCCTCGAGCGCGTGGCCGGGCCGGAATTGCACACCCATGCCCTCCAGCAGCGAAATCCACGGATCGAGCCAGGCCTCGTTGGTGGGTCCGTTGAGCACCTCGTAGACCTTCGGGCCGCCGATCAGTTCTTGCAGCAGTGCGATGAAGAAGCCCTCCATCATGTTGCCCATGGTCCTGGTGCTGGCCACATATTCCTTGGCGGCCACCAGCGCTCGGGTCAGACCGGTGGCGGCCAGTGCCTGGAACTGTGCGGATCTGCTTGCCGCGCCGACATAATCCCACCAGCTGACATGTTCCCACTGGCCGAAGCGACGCTCCTCGCTCGAGGTCAGATAGGTGACAACCCGCCCTGCCATATACATGGCCTCCGGCAGCGGAACGAGATTGTTCTTCATGAACACCTCGACCAGGATGCGTTGCAGTCCTTCGGGTGTGAGCGCCTGTGCGGGATCGAAATAGAATCCGAACATCAGCGGGAAGCCGTCGGGCAGATTGCCTGCGCGCGGATAGCGCGGATCGCTCACCGAGAACGGAATCAGATTGTCGTATACCGACTTTCGGGTGCCCGGCAGTGGAATGCGTCGCATCGTGTCGTGCACGTGGTGGTAGAACGAGGTGAAACCGCGCGCGCCGTGTTCGCCGGGTAGCGGCGCGCGGCCGCCGACCCCGGTGCCCGGCAGCGGAATCGTTCGAGATTTGCCGCCGAGTTCCTTGCGATCGAAAACCGTTACCGCAAAACCACGTTCGGCCAGTTCATGCGCCGCGGTCAGACCGCCGATGCCCGCGCCGAGCACCGCGACGGTATCGCGCGCCGGGCCGTTTCGGCGTCGCGGCATCGGCTCGGCCGCCGCGATTCCGGTCGATGTCGCCATTCCCGCGGTACCCGCCACCACGGCCGCGCCGCGCAGCAGCGAGCGCCTGCTGATGTGGTTGTCCCGATGCTGAGCTGTCACTGCAGACCCCTAAATCTGACTATTTCGATCGTCATATTTATCAGATCGTGGGTCGGGATGGGAGACAATGCGAAGATGACGATGCAGCGACGCCCGGTGCGGACCTACGGCGGTATCGGCGCGGAGGACCGAGTCGCGGCGCGGCGCGGCAAACTCCTGGAAGCCGGGCTGGAGCTGTTCGGCACGCGCGGATATTCGGCGACCGGCGTCAAGGACCTGTGTCGGGCGGCCGGATTGACCGACCGGTACTTCTACGAATCCTTCACCGGCACAAAGGAACTGTTCGCCGCGGTCTTCGACCACGTCATCGACGAGTTGTTCGCGGCCGTGGCCACGGCGGTCGAGGCGACCGAGCCGCGCGGCACGCGCAAGCTGCGGGCCGGGATCGGCACGTATCTCACCGCATTGGCCGAGGATCCGCGCAAGCTGCGCATCGTTTTCGTCGAACCCGCCGCGGCCGGTGCCGAATGTCGGATGCGCGAAGCGCTGTGGCGCTTCGCCCGATTGGTCGCGGCCACGGCCACCGAGGCGCGGCCGGATGCGCAGCCGCCCGCGGAGATCATCGATATCTTCGCGCTGTCGGTGGTCGGGATGCTGGAGCGGGTGATCGTGGAGAAGCAGGGCGGTCGGTTGGACGTGCCGATGGACCATCTCATCGACTATTGCGCGGCCTTCGCCGGCGCCTCGTTGCGTGCGGTCTACAGCGGCCAGATCGCCGAGCGGACAACGGATTAGCCAGCTGGCCCACATCGATTGAGTGGGGTAGATTTCACATCGAGTTCGTGCCGGGCGCGGACCGACCCGCGGGGGACCAGCGGGAGGGACTAGGACAGTGGGGACCAAGGGGTCTGTGGCTGAGCACATCGATATCGCCGAACGTGAGATCCGGGTGCTCGTCGAGAACGGCGAGTACTGGCTGCGCAATCGCGGTGATATCGCGATGATGGTGGTCACCGTCGAGCGGATTCGTGCGCATTGGCCGCGGGCGCGCATCGGTGTGCTGACCCATCAGCCCGGCGTACTACAGGGGCTGATGCCGGAGGCCGAGCCGATCTGCGGGCCCGATTGGCGCTGGGGATCCGACGGCTGGCAAGGAGTGCTGTCGCGTACCGCGGGCACGAAAGTGGTTGGCCCGGCGGCATTGTGGTGGCGGGCGACCACGGACGGACCGAAGGACCGGCTGCGAGCCATCCGCACCCGCGGTCGCGGCGAGTCCGATGATGCCGAGCCGAATCCGGTAGCACCGGAACTCGAATTCCCGGTGGAGATTCCGGCGGCGGTCGAACAGGCCTCGCTGGTACTCGCGATCGGCGGCGGCTATATGACCGATGTCGACCGCTATCAGGCGCACCGCACCCTGAACCTACTCGAATACGCCTCCGCACGCGGCATCCCGTCGGCGCTGATCGGTCAGGGCATGGGACCGATGCGCGACCCATATCTGGTCCGCCGAGCCGAGGAGGTGCTGCCGAAGGTCGATTTCGTCGCGCTGCGCGAAGGGCGGCGGGGCCCGGAATTGCTCGGTGAATTCGGCGTCGAGTCGGATCGGGTGCTGGTCACCGGTGACGATGCGGTCGAATTCGCCTATCGCAGTCGCGATGCCAGGATCGGCACCGAGATCGGCGTCTGTCTGCGTGTCGCGGATTATGCGCAGGTCAGCCTGGAAGCCCAGGGGATCGTCGGGCAGGTGGTGCGCACCCGCGCCGCGGAGTTGGATGCCGGGCTGGTGCCGCTGATCATCTCCGAATACGCCTCGGAGGACCGGCTTTCGACGTTGCCGCTGCTGGCTGGGGCGGACAAGGCGCTGCCGCCGGTCGGTCGCGGCGGCACCCCGGCGGATGTGGCCCGGCAGGTCGGGCGGTGTCGCGTATTGGTGACCAGTGCCTATCATCTGGCGGTCTTCGCGCTGTCCCAGGGGATTCCGGCGGTCGGTATCACCGCCTCGGAGTATTACGACGATAAATTCCACGGGCTGGCGCAGATGTTCGGGACCGGACTGCGCGTGGTGCATCTGAACGATCCCGAACTGGAACAGGAATTGACCATGGCGCTGGACGAGCTGTGGGACGATGCACCTGCGCTCCGGGATCCACTGCAACAGCGGGCCGTCGAACAGATCGATGCGGGCCGGAGTGGTTTGGCACGAGTATTCGGATTGGTGGAAAACGGACCGGTTCGGCCGGTCCCACGATCAGGGGGATAACTGTAGTGACGACGCTGTCGCTCTGCGTTCCGGCCTACAACTCCGGCCGCACGCTAGCCACCACCCTGCGATCGATCCTCGATCAGGATGCGGAATTCGAACTGGTCATCCTGGACAATGCGAGTACCGATGATACGTCGGAGGTCGCGAAATCGTTCGACGATCCACGAATCCGATTGCTGTGCAACGACACCGTGCTGGCCATCGGCGACAACTGGGACAAGGCGATCCGAGCCTGCACCGGGAAACTCATCAAGGTCGTCTGCGCCGACGATGTACTGCGTCCCGCTGCGATCACCACCCAACTCGAGGTGATGACCGATCCGTCGATCGCCATCTCCTCCAGCCGTTTCGAGGTGATCGATGAGGCGGGGGAGGTGCTGGAGACCGAACTCGGACTTGCCGGGCTGCTCGGCCGACAGACCCCACGTGCCTTGGCGCGCACCATCGTCCGCCGCGGCCCCGCCGACTTCGGCCCGACCGCGGCGGCAATGTTCTACCGCGAGCATTACGACCGCGTCGGCGGTTTGCGAGGTGACCTGGTCTTTCCCATGGACGTCGACCTGTTCGCGCGGGTCTCGTCCTTCGGCGCCTTCTTCGGCATGACCGAAATCCTGGCCGCCTGGCGCAATTCGTCGTTCAACCTGTGCAGCCAGACCTCCACCGTCAGCAAACTGACCGATATGTATCGCTTCCATCACCGCATCGCGAACGACTACCCAGATCTGGTCCACCGCGGCGATGTGCTCGCCGGGGATGCCCGTCTGGCCAAGGCCGCACTGCATCGCCTGCGGGTGCGTACCGTAGCCACCGTCCGCAACCGCCCGGATTTGCTGGTCTGACACATGAACCGGCAGTTTCGCCGGTCTGCCGATGCGGTGAATCCCGATTCGACAAACTAAAGAGTCTGTTAACTAATCCGTTGCGGGCGCGCGCCCTGCGGCGAGTCGAAGTAGACAGGTGCTTGGGACTCGCGGCAGGAAGCGTTGGTGTGGATGGTTATTGATCATGTGTCGCCGGGCGCGTTGCTATCGAGCACACTTCCGGACGAGCGCGGGCGGTTCGGTGAGTTCGGCGGCAGGTATGTGCCCGAAGGTCTGATGGCGGCGCTGCTGGAACTGGAACAGACGTATGCGCTGGCGCGGGCCGATGCCGGATTCCGCGACGAACTCCGCGAATTGCTGCGCACTCGGGTCGGCCGTCCCACGCTGTTGCATCAGGTGCCGCGCTTCGCCGAGTCGCTCGCGGTGCCTGGCGTGCGGGTGTATCTGAAACGCGAGGACATGACCCATACCGGTGCGCACAAGATCAATAACGCACTGGGCCAGGGATTGCTGGCCAAGCGGATGGGCAAGACCCGGATCATCGCCGAGACCGGTGCCGGTCAGCACGGAGTCGCGGTGGCGACGGTCTGCGCGATGCTCGGCATGACATGCGTCATCTATATGGGTGCGCACGATATGCATCGCCAGGCCTCCAATGTCATGCGGATGACACTGCTCGGCGCGGAGGTGCGTCCGGTGGAGACCGGCAGCCGCAGACTCAAGGAGGCCATCAGCGAATCGGTGCGCGATTGGGTGTCGAACTTCGACACCACGCACTACCTGTTCGGCACCTCGGCCGGGCCCGCACCGTATCCGATGATCGTGCGCGATCTGCAAACCGTCATCGGTCGCGAGACCCGGCTGCAGATCCTGAAATCCGAAGGCCGACTACCGGATTACCTCGTGGCGTGTGTCGGCGGCGGCAGCAATGCCATCGGCCTGTTCCACCCCTTCGTCGATGAACCGGACGTTCGGTTGATCGGTGTCGAGGCCGCGGGCCTCGGCGTCGAGACCGGGGTTCACGCCGCCACCCTGAGCGCGGGCAGTCCCGGCGAAATGGACGGCGCCTACAGCTATCTGCTGCAGGACGACGACGGGCAGGTCACGCCGACCCACAGCATCGCCGCGGGCCTCGACTATCCGGGCGTCGGCCCGGAACTCAGCTACCTCAAGGACATCGGTCGCGTCACCTACCGCACTGCCACCGATGCCGTGGCTCTGCGCGGCCTGCACACCCTCACCCGCACCGAAGGCATCATTCCCGCCCTCGAATCCGCCCACGCCGTCGGGTATGTCCTCGAACTGGCCGAACGCGGTGACCTACCCGCCGACTCGATCGTGGTGCTCGGCCTCTCCGGGCGCGGCGATAAGGATCTCGCCATCGCGGCGGAGCGACTGGCGGGATAATCTGTTCGCCGGGCGGATGCCAGGATGGCCGAATGACAAACGGGGCGAACCGAATTGCCGAGCACACCGTCGAGCTGATGATGGACTACGGTCAGTTCTGCATAGACGGCGGTCTCGGCGATCCGGATACCGAGCCCGACCTGCTCGATCAGGCATTGGCGCAGCGGCCGTGCGCGGGCGACGGTACCGCACTGCTCGTGCTGAGCCCGCATCAGAACAATTTCGAGATGTCGATCGCGGTGCAGGTGTGGGATGGCAGGCCGCCGAACGATCGCGACGACTGGCAGCAGGTGTGCGAAGGTCGGATTCGCGTGGACTCCGTTGGGGCCCTGGGGATTTCGTCACCGCCCGGTACCTGGGCCGACCCGTGTCCGGTGCCGCCCGGCGACTATCTGATCGAAGTCGGCGGTCGCGGATTCGTGAACTACGGATGGCCGGGAACCACGACGCCGGGTGATATCTGGCGGATTCGGATGTGGCCCGATGATGGTGGCGATCTCCTGCCGCCCCGACAGTGGGATATGCCGGGATACGGCATCCCGGAAAACGTGCCGATACCCGAGCGGACCGCGGCGGAGGAATCCACGGAGCCACAGTGGATTGTCGTCATCGACTCCACCGGTACCCGCCGCGTCGAGGTCGCTGACCTCGAGGCGGAGGCTGCGGCGGCCCAGCGCGTGGCATGGGGCGGCGATCCGATACCGGAATTGCGCGAATACTTTTCGGCGGCGGAGCTGGCTGGCTTCGACCGTCCGCTCGCCGAGGCGATCGCCGCCATGGATGAGCCGAGCTTGCGACGGCTGGCTCGACGGTGCGCGGTCAAGGCCTGCGAGTTGGCCGGTATCGCCGAAAGACTTTGGGTGGCAGAGGCGTTGACCGCATTGGGCGACGGGAATCCGCTACCCGCACCGTTCGATGACATGCCGTCCGCCTTCGAGCGTCTGGACGAGGAGGAGTTCGGACCTGCCGAGAACAATTCGCGGCAACTCGTCGCGGCGATCGTCGAGTCGACGCATTCGCAGGCGAATCCCTTCGATAACGGTCCCGTGCATCGCCCCTACTTCGCATTGAGCGCCATCGAGCATGCGGCGAAGCCGGACGCTTTGGCCGCAGCGATAGCCACACTGCATACCGCCGCACTCACCTTCGGCGCCGACGCCCCGGTGCTATTCGCCGAGATCGGTAGTGAGTTCCGCTGAGCCGGCCGACCGAAGCAGGGCCAACTCCTCGGCGAGGATCTTCACCGTGTCGCGAATCTGGTCCTCGGTGTGGCATGCGGTGACGAAGAAGCGCAGGCGGGCAAGGTTTTCCGGGACCGCAGGGTACAGAATCGGGTTGACGTTGATGCCGCGGCGCAGCAGCGCGTTCGACAGTGTCAGCGTCTGCAACGAGTCGCCGATGATGCACGGGATGATCGGTGTGTCCGCGCTGTCACCAGTGTCGACACCGGCGTCGCGAGCCAGGCGCAGGAACAGTTGTGCGTTGTGCCGCAGGCGATCCAGCGGTGTGCGGTCGGCGCGCAGCTGGCGGATCGCCGCCGCCGATGCGGCCGCGTTCATCGGGGTCATGCCGACGCTGTAGACGAATCCCGGTGTGGTGTATTTGAGGAAGCGGATCAGCTCGGCGCTGCCCGCCACATAACCACCGCAGCCTGCCAGTGCCTTCGACATGGTGCCCGACCACAATTCGACATCACTGCGATCGACGCCGAAGTATTCGCCGATCCCGCCGCCGTGTTCGCCGAGCACACCTATGCTGTGCGCCTCGTCGATCATCAACAGCGCCTGGTGCTTCCGCTTGACCTCGATGATCGCGGGCAGATCCGGAATATCGCCGTCCTGGCTGTATACGCCCTCGATCAGGATCAGCACACGGCGGTACTGGCGCCGGATTTCGGTGAGCAGCTGGTCGAGTGCCGCATGGTCGTTGTGCGGGAACGGCCGCCGCGTCGCACCGGAGAGTTTGCAGCCCTGCAGGATGCTGTCGTGCGCGAGGCTGTCGTGGATCACCAGATCCTCCGGCCCGACAATGTGCCCGATGATCGTGACGTTGGTCGAATGGCCGCCGACGAGTGCGATCGCATCCTCGGTGCCGAGTAACCCGGCGAGTTCGGCCTCCAGTTCGCGGTGCACCGGCTTCTCGCCGGAGAGCACGCGGCTGGCCGAACACGAACTGCCGTAGCGGGCGACCGAATCCTGAACTGCCGTCACGACCGCCGGATGACCGGACAGGCCCAGGTAGTTGTAGCTGGAGAAGTTGAGCACCGGTGCGCCGTCGATCACCGAGGTGTCCCGGGTGACGCCGTCGTTGATCAGGAAGTACGGATTCGACAACCCGAGCGCCTCGCCGCCGGAGAGCCGATCGGCGATCGCCCGCACCTCGGCGAAGTCGGAGATCCGATACTCCGGCGTGACGGTCACGCGCTCGGGTTCCGGCGCGGCGGGTGCGGGCGCACCGGTGACCTGATCCGCGACATAGCCGATGACATCACCCAGGGTCGTCGTCGCCGTGAACCAGCTCGGATCGATGGTCAGTCCGGGAAGTTTGCGGACGAGTCCGCCGAACAGGTCGGTGAGCATGATCGAATCGAGTCCGAGGCCGTCGGTGATCGTCCGGTCGTCCCGCAATAGGTCTGCCGGGAAGCCGCTGACCCGGGCCACCTCCGCGCGCACGATGCCGGCGATCGCCTCCGGGCTGACCGACGACCGCTCGGTGTCCGGTGTCCGGATCTCGGTGGATCCCGTCGCGACACTGGCCAATACGGCGGCCTGCTCGCGGAAGAGTGCGATCAATTGATCCATAGTGGTTGTTGCCTCAGGTGTTGTGGAAGTCGTTGTGTGGGTGGGAGGTTCGACCCAGAATCGGTGTTCGGTCGAGAACTCGTAGGTCGGCAGGCGGCGACGGACTCGTTGCGCCGATGCGTAGAGTCGATCCCAATCGGGGGCGAACCCGTCGCGGTACAGCGCGGCAAGGGTCTGCGCGAATTCGGTGCCGGTCGCACCCGGTCCGGGGCTGGGCGCGAGGCAGCGCGCCGTCAGCTCGGGCCGAATCCGGCCGACCAGCGCCGCCAGGACCTTTCGCGGGCCGACCTCGATGATATGGCTGGGCTCGGTGTCTACCGCTGCCGCCACCGCGTCGGCGAATCGGACGGTGGCACAGACGTGTTCGGTCCAGTACGCGGCATCCATCGGCTCGGAAGCATCGAGCAGGCGGCCGCGCACGGTCGAATAGACAGGAATATTCGGTGCACGGTAGACGCAGTCCCGGGCGATGGCCTCGAACTCCGCCAGCATCGGCTCCATCAGCGGGCTGTGGAACGCGTGGGAAACGTTGAGCGCCTTGGTGATCACCGCACGAGCGTCGAGTGCCGCCCGGATCCGCTCGATCGCCGCGGCCGGGCCGGAGAGCACGAGATCTGCCGCACCATTGACGGCGGCGACCGCGACCAAGGGTTCCTCGGCGAGCAGATCGGCCACCCCGGCTTCGGCCGCGCGTACCGCGAGCATCGCACCGCCCGTCGGCAACTGCTGCATCAGCCGTCCGCGCGCGACCACCAACCGACACGCGTCGTCGAGGTCGAAAACTCCCGCCACCGCCGCGGCCGCGAATTCGCCGATGCTGTGCCCGATGAGCCATGTGGGCCGCACGCCCGCGTCGGCGAGTGACCGGGCTAGTGCGTATTCCATCGCGAAGATCGCGGGTTGCGCGAGGTCGGTGCGGTCGATTTCGGTGCTCTCATCGAGCAGCAGGTCGCGCACCGAGCGACCCAGGTGGTCGATCATGCAATCGTCGACCGCCCACAGGGCGTGCTGGAACAGCGGGTTCGCCGCGTCCAATGCCCGTGCCATACCGGCGAATTGCGAGCCCTGACCGGTGAACATCCAACCGGTGCCGACCGCTTGTGCTACACCGATTTCGGGTTCGCCCCGCAGGCGTGCGATGGCGTCGCCACGATCGGTCGCGACAATCGCCATTCGAGTGCGCCCGGAAGATTTGACCTGGTTACTGGTCCAGCACAGCTGCGCGAACCGATCCTCCGGTACCGTCGCCAACACGTCGGCGAGTCGAAGCGCGTTGCGCCGCAGTCCTTCCTGATCATTCGACGACAACGTGAGTACGCCACCACCGGACGCCGTCGGAGCGTGCTTCGCGGGTGCGCTCGCCAGCACGATGTGCGCATTCGTGCCGCCGATCCCGAAGCTGCTGACCCCGCCGAGCGCCGGTCGGTGCAGCGGCATCGGTTCCGCGACCAGGCGCAGACCATGGTGACTCATCCGCAGCCGGGGGTTCTCCTGTTCGGCGAATCTCGTCGGCGCGACCACACCGTGGTGCAGACCGAGCGCGACCTTGATCAGTCCGGCGACGCCCGCAGCGCCCTCGGTATGGCCGAGATTGCCCTTGATGGAGCCGATGGCGCAGGGTTCGGCTCGGTTCGCCCCGTGCAGTGCGCCGAGCGCCTTGACCTCGATCATGTCACCGAGAATCGTTCCGGTGCCGTGTGCTTCGATGAAGTCCACGTCCTCGGGCCGGACACCGGCCCGCTGATACGCCTCGGTGATCACCTGCTGCTGCGCCCACCGGTTCGGCGCGGTGATGCCGTTGCTGCGGCCGTCGGAGTTGACCGCGCTGCCCTTGATCACCGCGTATACCGGCAGCCCCTCGGCCACCGCATCGGCCAGACGCCGCAGCACGAGCACGGCGACGCCCTCACCGCGCACGATCCCATCGGCGTTGCCGCTGAACGGTTTACAGCGGGCATCTGGCGCGGACAGGCCCGCCTGGGTGTAGAACACACCGACGGCCGGGGTGAGAACAAGGTTCACGCCACCGGCGACCGCCTGATCGCACTCGCCGGAAGCCAGTGCACCACAGGCGAGATGGATCGCGACCAGCGATGACGAACAGGCGGTATCGACCGCGATACTCGGACCGCGGAGATCGAGCTGATAGGACAGCCGGTTCGCGGTCATGAAATACCCGTTGCCCGAACCGTGCTGCGGCGTGATCGCGGCATAATCGCTCATCTGCAGATTCGCCCACTCGTTGGCCATCACACCGACGAAAACCCCGGTGCGCGAACCGGACTGGGCCCGCGGATCGAGTGTCGCGTCCTCGAAGGCGCGCCAGGTGGCCTGCAGCAGCAGGCGCTGTTGCGGATCCATCGCCTCGGCCTCGCGCGGCGCGACGCCGAAGAATTCGTGGTCGAATGCGTCCGCGTCTTCGATGAATCCGCCGCTGCGGGTATTGATGGTGCCGGGTGCACCTGCGGGGTCGTGGAAGTCGTCGGCATGCCAGCGATTCGCGGGCACCTCTGAGATGGCGTCGCGTCCGTCGAGCAGCATCTGCCACAGCGCATTGGGATCCGGTGCGTGCGGAAATCGGCAATCCAGGCCGACGATGGCGATATCCGTCATGCGACTTCGGCGAGTTCGGTGGTCAGAAATTCGGCGATATCGGTAATGGTGGGGTAGTCGAAAACCATGGTCGGGTCGAGATCGAGCTGCCAGCGGTCCTCGATCTCGCCGCACAGGCTCACCGCCGAAACGGAGTCGAGGCCGAGTTCGGCCAGCGGGACCGTCGGATTCACCTGGTGCGGGGCACGGTTGGTGTAGTCGGCGATGCGCGTCACGAGCCAGCCCTCGATTGTGGTCGAGCGGGCAAAGGTGTTGGTGGTGAACAAGTTCGACTCCTGATTCAGACGGTCAGTGCTCGGTTCAGTGCCGGTTCGAGATCCTCGTGCAGTACGCCCTCGATGCGGTGCTGGAGGAAGGCATCGCGCATCGAGCCGCGCTGCACCTTGCCGCTGGTGGTGCGATGCACCGCTCGGCGCTCTACCAGAACGACATTCGGTGCGGGCACATCGAAGCCACGTGCCACGGCGACCTTGATCGACGAGGTCAGCTCGGCCAGCGTCGAGCCAGCGAGCCGTGCGGGCTGCACGCCCTGCACCACGACCATTCGCTCCCGTCCGCCCGCGTCCACGGCGACGGCCACACCGGCACTGTCGGCGAGCGCAGGATGCAGCTCTTGCACGAGTTCTTCGACATCCTGGGGATAGACATTGCGGCCGTTGATGATCAGCAGGTCCTTGCGGCGACCCGTGACGAACAACTCGTTATCGCGCGACAGACCGAGGTCACCGGTGCGCAGGAATGGTCCCTCGGTGCCGATGTAGGCATCGAAGGTATCCACGGTTTCGGCGGGACGGTTCCAATATCCGACGGCGACACTGTCACCACGGATCCAGATTTCACCGACCGTGCTGTCCGGCAACTGCTCTCGCGTGTCCGGGTCGACGATGCGGATATCGAGACCGCGGGCGGGCGAACCGCAGCCGACGATCCGGGCGCCGTTTTCGGAGTCCAGGTAGACCGGCGCCGCGTCGACCGCTCCTACGCTGGCAAGCAACGTCACTTCGGCAAGGCCGTACGCGGGCAGGAATGCCGTGGGCCGCAGACCGGTCGGCGCGAACCGCTCGAGCACCGCCGTCACGGTCCGCTCACGGACCGGCTCGGCCCCGCACAGCGCGATGGTCAGGGTGCTGAGATCGAGTTCGGCCAACTGCTCGTCGCTGACCCGCCGGAGGATCAGGTCGTATGCGAAATTCGGTGCGGCAGTGATGGTTGCCCGGTATTTGTCGATGGCCTGCAGCCAGCGGACCGGACGCTTGAGGAAGGTCGTCGGCGCCATGAATACGAGATTCCCGCCGCCGTAGACCACCGCGAGCAGCAGGCCGATCAGCCCCATATCGTGGAAATGCGGGATCCAGCTGACGGCGGTCGTCGATTCACCCAGTCCGATCGCCATGATGGCGGCCTCGTTGTGCATGAGGTTGCCGTGTGTCACGACGACACCCTTCGGTGCGCCCGTCGAACCCGATGTGTACTGCAGGAATGCGATCGCTGCGGAATCGATGTCGGGCATGCGCCAGGCGTCCGGGTCGCCGAGCGGATCGTCGGTGGCGACGACGGTCGCCGTGGTGGCCGCCACGACCAGGGGGAGCACATCGGCGCTGGTGAGCACCAGCTGGGCACCGGAGTCCGCGATTATGCCGCGGACCCGCTGCGCGCTGCTCTCGTAGTGCGGCAGCGGCGCCGGCACGGCCACGACACCGGCGTACAAACAACCGAGAAAAGCCCGTAGGAAGGCCATGCCGTCCTGATAGAGCAGCACGACCGGCTGCGCGGCTTCTCGACGTGTCGCCAACCAAGCGGCCACGGCCCTGGCATCACGATCGAGTTCGCGGTAGGTGACGATCTCCTCGACGAACTCGCGACCGACCTCACGCAGATAGGTGTAGGACCTCGTATCCCCGTATTCGCATACCTGCCGACGGACCTGGTGGACGTAGCTCGGCTGCATAGGGGGGATTCCTCCGGGGATCGGGAAACGGGAACACGAACAACTTTCCGGTGTCCGCGCCTCGTGGACCAGAGACCTCAGGGATCGCCCAGCAAACCCGAGGGTGGGTGATTCTCACCCCAGGGTGCCCACACAGCAGTGTGGCGCCCGATGACCGGACGCCACACTGCTGTGCACTGCCGACTCAGATGGTCCAGAGCCTGCCGTAGGTGTACACCGCATCACCGTTGGCGCTGATCACCCGCACGAACGGGCGAATGGTCGTCTGACCGAGCACGCCGGTGACGGTGCCGTGGAAGCCGGACATCCGGATGAAGCCCTCCGAGCCGGAGACGTCGCCGCCCGTGCATTCGAAGGTCTGGATGCCGGGCCCGAAACCCACCTCGAGCTCGACGCCCGCGCGCGGGATCAGTCCGTTGAGCTTGAGCGCCGAGCCGTCGGCGCCACCGAGATCGAGACCGAGGTCCGGCGTGTACCACTGGAACCGGATCCGGCCATTTACCGTGGCCGGATATCCGACCTGATATCCGACCGTGATGTGGCCCGACCAGTCCTGGGCGTTCGGTCCGGAGATGCGGTAGGAAGCCTCCCCGTTGTGGAACCACTCGCGGGTCAGCGGATTGCCGTCCAGCGGTGGAACGAAATCGATCCGGGTATCGGATTGAATCGCCTCGACCGTCCGATCCTGCCGATCGACGATCTGACTGGTGCTATCGATCGCCGCGGATGCGGCGCCGGTGGTAAAGGCCAGACCCGAAGCCGTTACCGAGGCCAATATGAACGCGCGCAGACTCCGGCTACGGAGTGTGTTCTCCCTCATCATTTCCCCTCAGGTTCCCCATAACAGATGTCTCTACAGCAAAACGCGCATCGCCGACGCCGATCCCGCTACGACGCAGCGAACTCACGACATATGTTCACCGCCCTTCCGAGGGACCGGCCGGGTCGTCGACGACCCAGCGGCCGTCGAGTTCGGGAAACCTGGCACGGACCTCGGCGAGCAGATCGCGCAATGTCAGCAGCACGAAATCCGGTCGGGCGGAGACGAGTTCGGCAGGGGAGATGATCGGGATATCGGTGCCCGGCATCCGGCGGCCCTGTTTGGCTGGTGAGGCATCGGCGACCGCGGCGATCAGTCCGCGGTGCACTCCGACAATGCTGAAGAGCGCGACCGCGCGCGATGCCGCCCCATAGGCGTACACCCGTCTGCGGCGCGCCGCCATCGCCTCGAGCCAGCGGCGCAGGAGCCGCGCATGCTCGTCGGTCGTGCGCTGAAGGCCCTGTAGCGCAACGAGATCGGTGTATCCGGCCTCCGCGGCGCGAATCGCGCGCACGGATTCGTCCGGTTCGACCGTGCCGTGCACCGCGCCGATCAGGACGGTGCCGCCGTACAGATCGAACTCCCACGCCCTTGCCACACTCATCCCGGCGGCCTCGAGCAATCGGTGCAGTGCGCCGAGCGAGTAGTACGCGAAATGCCCGTGCCGCAATGCATTCCACTGACCTGCCGCGACAATGGTGGCCAGCGAGTGGTACTGGAGCAGCAGCAGACCCGTCGGTGCGGTCGCCGCGGCCCGCTGCGCGAAGGCGGCCCGCTGATCCGGCTCGTGCATGATGCCGAAGCAGTCGAGCACCACATCGGCGACCCCGTCGACGGATTCGAACCCGCGCGCCGCGAGCAACGGCAGCCAGGTACCGCCGTGCGGACTGCCGAATTCGCGCACGGTCCGCCCGCGCAACAGACCAGCGCGCGCCACCCGTGCCACCGCGTCGGCGGCCTGATCGCCCAGCGCCTGCGGTTCGATACCGCGCGGCTCCGCGGTTCGGGTGTCGTCCTCGGCCAACTGTGCCAGCCCGCAGGCACCGCAGACATCCATGCGCAGCGGATGCGCGATCTCGGTGGTTTCGATCGCACTGCCCGCGAGCGGAAAGTGGTCGGCGGCAGGAACTTTACCGAGATCGAGCACCGGAGTGAGTTCTGAACTCGAGCAGCCGCGGCAACCGCGACCCGGGACCGTGGCGTTCATGACACGATGGCCTGGTGCGTATCGAACATACCGATCTCGCCGATGTCCTGGTGCTGGTGCCCGAACCCTTCCGGGACGACCGCGGCCTGTTCACCCGCACCTTCGACGCCACGGAGTTCGACGCCTACCTCGGCGCACCCGGTACGGCGGCCGCATTCGTGCAGGATTCGCAATCCCGTTCGGCACGCGGAGTCATCCGGGGCATGCACGGACGATCCAGGCGCGGTGAAGCGAAGCTGGTGCGCTGCGCGCACGGCGCGGTGCACGACGTGCTCGTCGATATCCGGCCGGATTCGCCGAGTTTCGGGCGGCAGCAGGCATTTCGACTCGACGACACCGAATTCCGGCAGCTCTATGTGCCGCCGGGCTTCCTGCACGGCTTCCAGGCGCTCACCGCGGCTGCCGATGTCTGCTACCGGATAGACCGTCCGCACGATCCGGCCGAGGACATCGGCGTCGCCTACGACGATGCGGAACTGGCCATCGCCTGGCCGCTGCCGGTCACCGTGGTCTCGGCCCGCGACCGAGCTGCCGGCAGTTGGCGACAGCTGCTTACGAAACTTGCCGAGCCGCGGTGATCCGACGCATCGACGCGTCGAGCACCCCGGTATCTCGCAATTTCTCCAGATGTGGCAACCGGGTGAACCGGCGGAAGAAATCGTCACTGGTCAGTCCTCTGGCGGTGTATTCGCGATACAGCTGCTCGGCCCCGGCGGTCACCGTCCAGGTGGCGCGGTAGCCGAGAACCGAACGGGCGGCGGAGAAGTCGACGCGGTAGGACCTCGGGTCCGCACCGCTCTCGCCGGTGATGGACAGCCGCGCGCCTGGCACTGCGTTCACCACGGCATCGGCGATTTCGGCAACCGTGAGGTTGTTCGCCTCGGTCCCGATATTGAATGCCCGGCAGTCGATCGCCGCGCGCGGCGCGGTCAGGCAGGTAGCGAAGGCCTTGGCGATATCGTCGGCATGCACCAGCGGCCGCCACGGTGTCCCGTCCGAGAGCACCTTGACCTCGCCGGTGAGCACCGCGTACCCGACCAGATTATTGAGCACGATATCCGCGCGCAGCCGCGGCGAGAAGCCGAATGCCGTTGCGTTGCGCAGGAATACCGGCGTGAAGCCGGCATCGGCCAGTGCCGCGACATCGTCCTCGACCCGCACCTTGCTCTCGGCATAGGGCGTGATCGGACGCAGCGGGGCGTCCTCGGTGACCAGATCCTCGCCCGCCGCGCCATACACCGAACAGGTCGACGCGTATAGAAACCGCCGCACCCCAGCCTCTTTCGCGAGCCGGGCCAGCCGCACCGACGCGTGATGATTGATCGCGTAGGTGATTTCGGGATCGAGTGCGCCGAGCGGATCGTTGGACAACGCCGCGAGATGGATCACCGCGTCGAATCCGGTGAGCTGATCGACGGTCACGTCGCGCAGGTCGACCGCGAGACCGGGCGGATCGCCGGGCAGTCGGCCCAGGACGCAATCGGCGAAGAATCCGGCATCGAGCCCGACCACCTCGTGGCCCGCGGCGCGCAACACCGGTGCCATGACCGTGCCGAGATAACCCTGATGTCCGGTAAGCAGTACACGCATGCCTGTGTCTTCGGCAGTCAATTGAGCTCCAACAGTCATGACAGACCCAAATCGATGACGACCTTGTCGACAACGAATGCTTCGGCATGCCGATCCCGGCATTGCACCCCACGCAGCCGGGACAGACCGGTGAACGACTGCTCGTCGAACCAGTCCCGCCCCACTTGAGAAGGGTAGTGCTTCTGCAGCAGCCGCGCCTTTTCCTCGGCGAATTCCGTTGATATCGGGACGAATACGGTCGGGGTCGGCGTATCGGTCTCCCACTTCAGAATTTCGTAGCCGAGCACCAGATGGTCCCGGAATTCGGTGGGTACCAGTTCGGCGAGCAGCCGATGATCTTGATGCGCGTCGCCGCGCTGCGGTGCGAAGACCAGATCCGGTTCGGTGCTCGCGCGGAAGGCGGCCAGCGCCTGCTTGATTCGGTCCCAGTGCGCGGGTGCTCGGCCGTCGGGCAGGTCGAGCACCGTCACGCGCAGATCCGCGTTCGGACAGAACGCGGCCAGCGCGGCCCGCTCCTCGTCCTCGCGCGCCGTGCCCGCACCGGTGAGCACCAGTGCGCGCACCCGCAGGCCGGAA
Source organism: Nocardia sp. NPDC102475 (assembly GCF_055584605.1). Classification (NCBI taxonomy): domain Bacteria; kingdom Bacillati; phylum Actinomycetota; class Actinomycetes; order Mycobacteriales; family Nocardiaceae; genus Nocardia; species Nocardia sp. NPDC102475. Next base: position 41,516 of record NZ_JBVJLS010000004.1, read on the forward strand.
TGCTTGCGCGCCACGGTGAGCAGCGTCGCGCCCATGCCGATCGCGATGTCATCGCAGTGCGCCCCGAGCACCGCGATCTCGGTCAGTGACCCGGTGGTCAGCGCGATCATGCGAACTGTTTCTCCCAGACCATCCACGGACGGATGCCGGATCGGTATGCCGCGTCGAGTTCGGCGCGTTCCTTGAAGGTGTCGGCGGGCTTCCAGAAGCCCAGATGCTGATAGCCGTAGAGCCGGCCCTGTCCGGCCAGCCTGCCGCAGGCGTCGGCCACCAGATCGCCGCCGGGCGGCAGCAGATCCAGTACCTCGTGGCTGAGCACGAAGTATCCGCCGTTCTCCCACAGCGGCATCGACGAAACCGGCCGGATTTCCTTGACCTCGCCATTGGGCTTGATATCGACGCAGTGGAACGACTGCTGCGGCGGCACCACCATCATCGAGGCCGCCGCGCCGGAGGCGTCGAAGCGCTCGATCATTTCGTCGAGCGGTGCGTCGGTGAGCACGTCGGCGTAGTTGGCCAGGAAGGTCTGCTCACCCTCGAGATATGGGCGCACCCGGCGCAGCCGCTCGCCGATGGCCGAGTCGAGACCGGTGTCGACGAAGGTGATCGACCAGTCGCTGATATCGGTGCGCAGCAACTCCACCGAACCGTCGCGGATCACGAAGTCATTGGAGACCGACTCCTGGTAGGTGAGGAAGAAGTTCTTGATGTGCTCGGCCCCGTAGCCGAGGCACAGAATGAAATCCTTGTGGCCGAAGTGCGCGTAATAGCGCATCACATGCCACAGCAGCGGCCGTGGACCGACCAGTTGCATCGGCTTGGGCAGCATGTCGGAGCCGTCGCGCATCCGCATCCCGTACCCGCCGCAGAACAGCACAACCTTCATCGCGCGTGCCTTCCCCTCGATTCAGCAATCTTCGTTTCCCCGAGCACGGCGCTGTGCAAAGTCGGTAGTGGATAGACCAGTTCGCCGCCCCAATCGGCGATATGGCTCAGTTGTGCGGTGATCTCGGCCTCGAGATTCCACGGCAGTACCAGCACCGCATCGGGTCGATCGAGATCGATGTGTGCGGTCGGGTAGATCGGGATCCGGGTGCCCGGGGTGAATCGCCCGTGCTTGTACGGATTTCGGTCGACCGTATAGCTCAGCAGGTCGGGTCGGATCCCGCAATAGTTGAGCAGGGTGTTGCCCTTACCGGGCGCGCCGTAGCCGACCACCCGCTTGCCTTGGGCACGTGCGTCGAGCAGGAACCGCAGCAATTCTTGACGGACGCGCCGCGCGCTGGTCTCCAGGTGCCGGTAGCCCTCGGGGCGGTGCAGGCCCGCGGTCTGCTCACGGTGCAGCACCTCGCGCACCCGGCTGCTCGGTGCGTCCGCGACCGCCTCCGGCCGGGCCCACAGCCGGATCGAACCACCATGGGTGGCAAGCAGTTCGACATCCACCACGGCCAATCCGGCAGTGGCGAGCGCGCGCTGGGCCGAGAGCACCGTGTAGTACTGGAAATGTTCGTGATAGATGGTGTCGAACTGGCCGAGCTCCATCAGATTCAGCGCGTGATGCACCTCGATCGAGAGCCAGCCGTCATCGGCGAGCAGTTCGCGCAGTGCGCGGGTGAATCCGCGCAGGTCGGGGATGTGGGCGTAGACATTGTTGGCGACGACCAGGTCCGCGGGCCCGTGCTGGGCGCGGATCCGCTTGGCGAATTCCTCGTCGAGGAAGGCGGTTTCGGTCGGCACGCCGAGTTTGCGCGCGGCCGCGCCGACATTCACCGAGGGTTCGATGCCAAGGCACGGGATGCCCGCGGCGACCACATGCCGCAGCAGGTACCCGTCGTTGCTGGCGACCTCGACCACGAACGAATCGGTCTCGAGGTCAAGCTTTTTGACAGCTTCGGAAACGAAGACTTCGGCATGCCGTACCCAACTATCGGAATACGAGGCGAAATACGCGTATTCGGTGAATGTTTCCTCCGGCGTGATCAATGCGGGGATCTGCAACAGCAGGCAGTCCTCGCAGATCCGCAGGTGCAGAGGATAGGTCGGCTCGGGAAGATCGAGTTCGTCCACCGCGAGAAATTTCTCGCACGGCGGTGTGGCGCCGAGGTCGAGCACACTCGACATACGCTCGGAATCACAAAGTCGACAACGCATCCTGGCCCCCTGCCTCCTGCCGCGTGGATCGGCCCGGCGAATTACCGGCATGCCGATGACGTCGGCGCGATCAAGTGAGACGTTACAGCGAATCGCTTGCTTACGGCTCATGGAATCGATTGTGCGGTAGCGGTTTTCGGACGATTCCGAGGTCGCTCCAACCATGGGCATCTGGTGGGCAAACAACGCTCTTGGTGGCGGAGCCCCCATCGTCACTTCCATCTGGTGTGGGCGCGGGTGCGTCACCTGCCGACTTTTCCCGGCGACGCATTTGTGTCAAGGGTCGAAAAACCGACCGTCCGAAGGTTGGCTACTCCGTGGAATACTCTGCGGCGCTTTCTGTTCAGCGTGTGGAGTGGATTGTGTTCTGTAACAATCACCTTCTGACCGCCGACTGAAGGAACACCCCGGGCGGTCGGATTGCGTCGAGGGGACCGGTCGACGGGGATCGGGGGCAACGAAAAACTCCCAGGGGGAGGTGTTTGTTCAATGAGCTACGAGCTCACCGACGATGACGACCTGGATCTCGCAGGCCCGTCACCGACCCTGCCGCGATCTGAGCGCGAACGTTGGCAGGCGGAGTATGTACGGCGCCTGGCCACAACGGATTTCGCGGTGATCGCCGTGGCCGTCGGCCTTGCACAACTGATCCGGTTCGGCGGCCCCGTCGCGCCGCCGCTGGCCTGGCCGATGCCGTACGAGATCGGCTACACCGTTGTCTCGGTGTTGCTCGCGCTCACCTGGCTCGCTTTCCTCGCGGCATGCAATTCCCGGTCGCCACAGGTGGTGGGGTCCGGGTCCGAAGAGTATCGGCGGTTGGTTTCGGCCACGTTGCGACTGTTCGGGGCCTTGGCGATCATGTCGCTGATCTTCCAGATCGAGTTCGCGCGAGGCTATCTCGCGATCGCGCTGCCGCTGGGTCTGGTCGGACTGATGGTCAGCCGGTTGCTCCGGCGACTGCACACCAGACAGCGACGCAGGCGCGAGGGCGAATACCGCACCTCGGTACTCGTCGTCGGCTGGCCCGAGGCGGCGCAGGCGATGGCGACCGCCTTCTCCCGCGATCCGGATTCCGGTTATCAGGTTGTCGGCGTATGCATTCCGGATGGCGGCACCGACGCGACCGACTACGCGATCCGGGCATCCGGAAAGTCCTTCTCGGTGGTCGGCGACGATCGCTCGGTGCTCGACGCGGTGCGCCGCAGTGGGGCAGATACCGTCGCGGTGACCGCGACCGATCACCTCGGACCCGTCGAATTGCGCCGGATGGCATGGGATCTCGATCCGCTCGGCATCGAGTTGATCGTCGCGCCCGGGGTCGTCGATATCGCGGGCACCCGGCAGACCAACCGTCAGGTCGCGGGCATGCCGATGCTGCACATCGCCAAACCGCAGTACGACCGCGCGAAGTCGACCGGTAAGGCGGTCTTCGATATGTGCTTCGCCGGCGCGGTGCTGTTCGCGATCCTGCCCGCGATGGTCGGCATCGCGATGCTGGTCAAGCTGACCAGTCCCGGTCCGGTTTTCTACCGCTCGGAACGAATCGGGCGCGGTGGCAAGCCTTTCCAGATGATCAAGTTCCGCAGCATGTACGTTGACGCCGATCGCAATGCCGCGGCGCTGATCGAGGCGAATGGCGGCAATCCGGTGTTCTTCAAGATGAAGGACGATCCGCGAATCACTCCGATCGGCAAGGTCATTCGCAAATTCAGCCTCGACGAGCTACCCCAGTTCCTCAATGTGGTGCGCGGTGAGATGAGCGTGGTCGGCCCGCGTCCGCAGGTGCAGCGCGAGGTCGACACCTACGACGGCAATATGCGGCGCAGGCTGCTGGTGAAGCCGGGCGTCACCGGTCTGTGGCAGGTGAGCGGACGCTCGGATCTATCGCTCGAGGATGCGGTGCGCCTCGACCTGTCCTATGTCGAGAACTGGTCGATGATCCTGGATCTGCTGTTGATCGCCAAGACGATCGGCGCGGTCGCGCGCGGGGAGGGTGCGTACTGAGCTCAGCTGGGGCGACGGGCCGGGAATTCGGCGGCGAGTTCGGCGAATACCGCGGTATTCAGCGCGAAGGCCCGCTGTCCCTCGTCGAGCACCCGGCGGCGTTCGAGATCGTCGAGCGGCAATTGGTCGAGCAGACCGCGGTATTCGCGTTTGAAGGCCGCCGGATTGCCGAGCGCGTCGAAGACGTAGAAGCGGACACCGTCGCCGCGATGCGGGAGATTCCACAACTTCTCGGCGGTCCCCCGGATGACCTGGCCGCCCGACAGGTCACCGAGATAGCGGGTGTAGTGGTGCGCGATGTACCCGGCGGGCCACTCGCGGGCGCATTCGTCGATGCGGGCGGCGTAGGCGGCCGTGGCGGGCAGCGCTTCGAGGGCCGCGCGCCAGTCGGGGCCGATGAGGTGCGCGAGGTCGCGTTCCAGCTCCGCGGTCCTGGCCAGTTCGGTACGGATGAACGGACCCGCGATCGGATCATCGGCCAGGGCGTCCCAGCGGTCTTCCAAGGCGTGGTAGATGAACCAGAGTTGGGCGGTGTAGCGGTGGTAGGAGTCGATGCCGAGTTCGCCGCCGAGCATGTCACCGATGAACGAGGCGTTCTCCGCCTCTTCGTGCTGCTGTGCGGTGGCGGTGCGGATCGCCGTGGAGAACGGGACCGTATCCGACATTTCTGAACCACCTCACTGAATCTGACGAGCGAGGGCTTTGGGCACCCTAACTAATTCGAATAACCATACAGGCTGACCCTGGCGGCTACCTGTGCATCATGATCGACGGCCGGATTCCCGACGCCCCGGGTGGCGCGGGAGCCGGCGTATGCGCACGATGACCGGCCGGCGGATCGAGCCGAATCGGCTCAGGATGCGCGGTCTGCGCACGGTGCGGTCGAACCACTCGCCGAGGGTGACGCCCGCGGCCAGCGCGCAACCGACGCCGACCGCCGCGAGCACCTGATTGGCTCCGATCAGCAGTTCGTCGTTGAGCAGGGCATAGAGCCCGCGATACACCTTCAGACCCGGCAGCAGCGGGGTGATGCCCGCCAGCGCGACGACCAGCGGGGGAGTCAGCGCCCGGCGCGCCATCAGACCACCGGCCAGGCCGACCAGCGTCGCGGCGACCGCGGAGGAGATCACGGGACCGAAGCCGAGGTGCTGTACGAGCAGAAAACAGATGGTGCCCGCGGCACCGCCGAATGCGGCAGCGGCGAGGGCGCGACGCTCGGCGTAGCAGGCCAGCGCGAACGCCAGCGCGGCCACCGCACCGGCCGCGATCTTGATCGGCAGATCGGTGATATCGCGGCTGGAGGTCAGATAGACCGGCGGAATCGTGGCGCCGAGGATATCGCCCACCCGCAGTGCCATCGCGATGCCCGCGATAATGCCGCCGGTCATCATCATGACCTCGAGCATGCGGGCGGTCGCGGTGATCGGCGCCCCGGTTATCGCGTCCTGCACCGCGCCGACCAGCTGCAATCCACTGAGCAGCACGGTGATTCCGGCGGCGATGACCAATGTCGGATCCACATCGATATGCAGGGTTGCCGCCAGGGTGGCCAGCAGCAGCGCCGGTGTCGCCGCGACGGCGCCGCCCACCACATGCTGGAAGAAGAACGGCAGACCGTAGCGATTCAGGACGCGATTGACGCGGTCGATGGCCAGGGTGGTGCCGAAGCTGACCGCGGCGACGAGCCAGCCACCGCCGAGCAGCGCCGCGATCGATGCGGCGAGCAGCGACCAGCCGAAGGTGGCGACCCACCGGTGGTACGGATGCGGCGCGGAGGTGATCGCGTCCAGGCGGGCACGCGCGTCGCCGGGCGGGACGACCTCATTGCGGATGCGGCGGGTGAGCCGGTCGACCGCGGCGAGGCGGGTGAGGTCCAGTGAGCGGTATTTGACCACCCGCATGGTGCTGGCGGGCGGCAGCAGGGGACCGCGGTCGGCCCAGATCCTGATCGCGTCATAGGTGACGTCGATATCGCAGCGGGCCAGTCCATAGGTGGCGGCGATGAAGCGCACCTGGGCCATCGTGTCGTTGACACCCGTACCCGAAGCGAGCACCACCTCGCCCACCCGCACGGCCAGATCGAGCACCTCGGCGACGCGCGCATCGTCGGTGAGATCGATCGGCTGCAGCGGCGTCGGCGCGGCGACGATGTGGTCGGCGGTGGCCGGACGGTCGGCGACCAGCAGGTCGACCGCCTGTTTGACGACCGGAATGCGGGGTGCGCGGAGGAAGCGCAATCGCGGCCGCCTGGCCGCCTGATCGCCCGGGGCGGTGTCGTCTCCTCCTGGAAATGTGTCCGGACCCATGAGCGCGACCGTAGTCAACCGAGGCCTTGGTTCGCATCCGTGGTGGTCCGAGGGGCCATTCGGTGGCTAGACGGATGTCCGGACACTTGGTCGGAGCCGGGAAAAGTGATAGAACTTGTTCTAATTTGCAGATGGGAGTGTGCACGGTGCGGTACGGAATTGTGTTGTTCACCAGTGACCGGGGCATTACGCCCGCCGATGCGGCCGCGGCCGCCGAACAAGCCGGATTCGACGCCTTCTACGTGCCCGAACACACCCATATTCCGGTGGTCCGGGCGGCGGCGCATCCGCGCACCGGGGATGCGAGCCTGCCCGACGACCGGTATCTGCGCACGCTGGACCCGTGGGTCGCGCTGGCCACCGCGGCGGCGGTGACCAGCCGGATCACGCTGTCCACCGCGGTCGCCCTGCCCGCCGAACACCATCCGATCACCCTGGCCAAGACCCTCGCCTCGCTGGATCATCTGTCCGGCGGCCGGGTCAGCCTCGGCGTCGGTTTCGGTTGGAATACCGACGAAATGGCGCATCACGGGGTGCCCGCGAACAAGCGCAGGACGGTATTGCGTGAACATCTGGATGCCATGCGCGCGTTGTGGTCGGAGGAGGAAGCCAGCTTCGCCGGGCAATTCGTGAATTTCGGGCCGAGTTGGTCCTGGCCCAAGCCGGTGCAGAAACGGATTCCGGTGATTCTCGGCGCGGCCGGGACCGAGCAGTCGTTCACCTGGCTGGCCAAGAATGCCGATGCCTGGCTCACCACCCCCACCGAGGACGGCCTCGGGGAGAAAATCGAACTGCTGCACCGGGTTTGGCGCGAACACGAGCGCGAGGGCAGCCCGGAGATCATCGCGCTGGCCGGACGTCATGATGCGGCGCAGCTCGCGCAGTGGGCCGAATTGGGTATCACCGAAGCGGTTTTCGGCCTACCGGATCGCGATGCCGATGACGTGCGCGCATACCTGACCCGACTCGCCGGAAAGCTCGGTCTCGAAGCAGCCCGCTGACACCAATATTTACCCACCCCGCCGGCTCCGCCGGCTGCCATCCCCGCTGGCGTCAGCGGGCCTTCCGCTAACCGCGTCGCCTGCGTGCCACGAGCAATCCGATCAGTACACCGGCCACGCCGATGATCGCAACGCCGATCACGGCGATCGCGATCACGGCGGTCGACGAATTCGATTCGGACGCCCTCGATTCCGCCACCGCGGGGGCCGCACCGGGTGTGCGGCTCGTCGGTGTCTTCACACCGCTCGATTTCTCACCGAAAACGCCATCGCCGATAGTGCTCGCGTACGTCGGACCGCTCTCCTTGGTATCGGTGACGGTCAGATCCAATTGCACCGACACCGGGCGGTTTTCGCTCTGTTCGAAGGTCGAGCCGAGTTTGACGGCGATGTAGTACCAACCGGCCACCGCCTCGCGCCGTGACTCCAGCTGATCGGCCTTGCGGTTGTTGTACCGAATCGGAACGGTGGCGATCGCTTTATCCGTCGGCAGCACGGCCTCGGTGCCGGTATAGGAGGCAAAGTCCGAATCGATCTCCTCGCGGATCGGGCTGTAGAGGGTGGTCCGGACATTCGAGAGGTTGTCGAGTCCGCGACCGCCATTGGCCCCGAAGCGAACTCGATACGCCAGACCCTGACCCCAGTCCAATCTCACGCGATAGAACACGAATTCGCCTGGTTGGAGCGTGTCGGTATAGCGACCGCTGCCCGGCAGCGTACCGGCCACCGTGAACGACGAGCCGCCGGATACGGGCGTACCCGCACCGCTCGGTTCGACGAAGGTCGTCGGCGGTGCGACCGCGACCGGACCGGCATCGGTCACCGCCGGTTCGATACCGACGATCAGCTCGATCGGAAGTCGTTCCGGCACACCGGCGGACACCTTCTCCCAGGTCAGTTGGAAGTAGTAGCGACCGCCGCCCTTGCATTTATCAGAGCTGCCGTTGCCCTTGCGTTCCTTGGTCGCACCGTCGAAGGCCTTGGCCACGGTGAGCGCGACGCCGTCACTGGATTTGGTGGAGCTCTCGAATTCGAAGACATTGCAGTCCTCGCCGTCCGCACCGTAGATCCGCATTTGCAGCGAGTTCAGATCGTCGGTCGAGGAGATATCACGCAGCCGTGGAAAGGAAAGGGTGCCACTGAAATACGCGGTCGCACCCGCCGGGACATCGACTGCCCAGTAACGCTTTTCCTTCTGACCGATGGTGTCCAGAAACTGGCCCGGGGTCGCGACCGGCGCCGCGCCGTAGGTTGGTGCGCCGGTGATCGGTATGCCGACGGCCTGGTAATTGCGCAGGGCCGCCGACGATATGCGCGGCAGTGTCCGTTCGAGCGCGGGACCGTCGGCGGCGTCGCTGTAGGTACCGCCGGTGGCCTGCGCCATGCAGGTCAGCTGCGCGCGGGCCTTGGCGTCGACGGCGAATCCGATGGTGTGCACGATGAGATCGAGCCCCTGCTTTTTCAGTTCGCGCGCGACCTCACAGGGTTCGGGCGGGGAGCAGGTGTCGTCGCCGTCGGAGACCAGGACGATCGAGCGCGGTCCCGATTTGGGCAGTGTCTCGGCGGCCTGGCGCAGTGCGGTGCCCATCGGTGTCCAACCACTGGCCTTGATCCCGTCGACCGCGCTGGTCAGTGCGGTCCGGTCCAGGGTTTCGGGTTTATGCAGGACCCGGACGTCGCGGCAGCCGGATGCCTTCTCCGCCTCGGTATTTCCGGTGTTCGTGCCGTAAACGGTCAGTCCGACTTTGGAATCCGCGGGTGCGGAACCGACGAAGTTGCGCACGGCGTTCTTGGCGGCATCCATCATCGTGCCCGCCGGATCTGGGCGCTGCATGGAGCCGGACGCGTCCAGAATGAGCATGGTCGGCGCGTACTGCGGGTTGTCCGGACTCTGCTGTGCCTGCGCGGGCAGTGCCGCCACGGCGAGTCCGATCAAACCCGCAGCAGTGGCCGCGGTCAGTCGGGTAAAGCGCTGGGTAATTCTCGACATATGCCTCGTCTGCTTATTTCGCTTTGGTAACGAAGCAGACGTTACCCATAGAGGGTGGGTGTTCCCATCGGTGAAACGGGCACCGGCATACCGATTGTCCGTATCGGCTGGTCAAGCTGTCACGGCGACATTCCAGAACTCGGCGTAGCGCCCAGCTCGGTGCAGGAGTTCGTCGTGCGTGCCCTGTTCGACGATCCGGCCGCCGTCCAGGAAGACGATGCGATCGGTGCGTTGAACGGTCCGCAATCGATGCGCGACCAGCACCACCGTCCGGCGCCATCAGGCGTTCGATGCCTTCGTGCACGGCCGCCTCGTTCACCGGATCCAGTGCCGGTGGACCGTTCCCACGTCTCGGCGAGGTCGGTGGTACTCATCGCGATTCGGCCATGTCGATCCGCGGAAGAGACGGGATGAAATGCTTCCAGGTCGGATTCATGTAGATCATCCTCATCGCCGCCGCCCGCGAGATCAGCCGCCATCCGTCGCGAATCCGTTCCGAATCACGCACCGATCGGCGGCCATATCGCCGCCCCACCGAACCCGGGCCGGACTCGCCGGCACCGATGGCGGCTCCTCGATGACCGAGAGCGCGGCACAGTGCCCCCTAACGAGCGGTGAAACTCGTTGCGGGGCACTGCTATCCGAATCTCAGCGCAGATCGCGGCGGCGGAAGCCCACGATCCCGACCCCGAGCAGCACGACCGCGATTCCGAGCAGCCACAGGATCGGCGTGGCCTCGAACGATGAGCCGGGCAGCTTCGGCGGGTGCACGAAGGGGACCAGATCGCGGACCCACTGCGGGAGTCCGTCGAGCGCGCCGATGACGAAGATGATGATCATCGTGCTCAGCACGCCCCAGGCGACCGGCGTGTAGCGAGGCGCGAGCCCGTAGATCGCCGCCGTGATCGCGGTGAGCACCCACACCGCGGGCAGTTGCACCGCCGCTGCGCCGAGGCAGTCGCCGAGCTTGCCCGCCAGATCGCCGTCGGAGATGCCGTAGATGACTCCGACCGCCGCACCCGCGAGGAACAGCAGCACCACCGGTCCGAGCAGCGCGATGCCGATATGGCTGAGCGCGTAGCGTTCTCGGCTTACCGAACCGGCCAGCGTTGCCTCGGCGCGCTGGCTGGACTCCTCCTCGTGCAGTCGCAGCACCGCCGAGATGGAGTAGGCCGACGCCGCGATGGCCAGCATGCTGAGGGCGAAGGTGATGAACGAATTCTGCAGCATATCCGTGCCGCCCATCCGGTTGATCACATCGCGGACCTGCTTGCTGTTGTCGAGCATGTCGCCGACGCTGTTGATGGCACCACCCATCAGCGATCCGTAGAGCAGGAAGCCGATGGACCAGGCCAGCAGAGAGCCGCGCTGGAGCCGCCACGCGAGCCCCGCCGGACCGGCGAGTGTGGGGGCCGCGACCGGTGCGCCCGGCCGCTCGGCGAGCAGGCCCGATCCGGTATCACGTTGCCGCAGCAGCATATACGCGGCGATCGTGGTCACGATGGCGACGGTGAGCAGCGGAATCAACACCCACCAGCGCTCATCCGCGTACGGCCGCATATTGATACACCAGCCGAGCGGCGAAAACCAGGACAGCACACCGTTTCCGGCGTCGCCGACCGCGCGCAACGCGAAGGCCGTGCCGAGTGCGCCGAACGCCACCCCGCGCGCGACCCGCGCACCCACGCTCACCTGTGCCGCGATGGCGGCGACCCCGGCCCAGACCAGACCGGAACTGCCGAGTGTCGCGCCGTAGGCCAGCGAACCTGCGGCGGGCAGGTCACTGCCGTAGAGCGCGAGGGCGCTCAGGATGGCGACGATCAGACAGCCGGTCGCCGTCATGATCATGGCGGCGGTCAACCCCGCGTAGCGGCCGATACTCGTGGCGCCGACCAATTCCGCACGACCGGTCTCCTCCTCGACCCGGGTGTGCCGGATGACGGTGAGAATCGTCGCGATCGCCATCATCGCGTAGAACGGGCCGGCCTTCCACAGCCCGACCGAGCCCAGATCGGTGCTGAAGACCGGCCCGTACATGGCAATGAGCGCCGGGCTTTCCATGACCGACCGCGCCGCATGATCGAGGTCGGCCTGCGTGGTGTAAACGGCCTTGGCGCTGCTGACATAGCCGGCGGGCAGCAGGCCGAAAGCAAATACCCACAGCGGCAACACAATTCGGTCGCGACGCAGGAAAAGTCGCAGCAATTGGGCGGTACCGGCGAAGTCGGCCGACCCGCGCACGGCGGGCGTGGCGTAATGTCTGCCGCCCACGGTTGCGGTTGTCATGATCCCACCTTCTCCATGGTCGCCCTCGCCTGCTCGGACGTCGCACCGTCGACGTGGTAATGCCGCATGAACAGCTCCTCCAGCGTGGGCGGCGCACTGGTGAGGCTGCGCACTCCGGCATCGCCGAGGATCCGGATCAACTCGCCGAGATGTTCCCCGTCCACCTGACAGCGCAGCGTCGAACCGTCGCGTTCGATGTCCTCGACACCCGGGATGCGGCTGAGATCGCCTGGGTCGCCGAGCAATTCGGCGGTGATGGAGGTGCGCGACAGATGGCGCATATCCGCGAGCGATCCGCTTTCCACGGTGCGCCCGGCCCGGATGATGGTCACCCGGTCGCAGAGCACCTCCACCTCGGAGAGGATATGGCTGGAGAGCAGGACCGTGGTGCCGCGCTGTTTGGCCTCTTCGACGCATTCGCGAAAGATCTGCTCCATCAATGGATCCAGACCCGAGGTCGGTTCGTCGAGTAGCAGTAAACGCACATCGGAGGCAAGCGCGGAGATCAGCGCGACCTTCTGCCGGTTGCCCTTGGAGTAGGTGCGTGCCTTCTTGCGCGGATCCAGGTCGAATCGCTCGATGAGTTCGGTGCGACGCTGCGGGTTGATTTCACCGCGCATTCTGGCCAATAGGTCGATGGTTTCCCCACCGGATAAAGATGGCCATAGTGTGACATCGCCTGGTACATAAGCGATTTCGCGGTGCAGTTCGACCGCATCGGTCCACGGGTCGCGCCCGAGCAGCCGCGCCTCGCCGGAGCTGGCGCGCAGGATCCCCAGCAGGATACGGATGGTGGTCGACTTACCCGCGCCGTTCGGGCCGAGGAAGCCGTGGATTTCGCCCTCGCGGACCGCGAGATCCAGCCCGGTCAGGGCGGCGAAGTGGCCGAAGTTCTTGTGCAGATCGCGAACTTCGATGATGTCGGACATCAGGTCTCCTTGGTAAGGGTGTCCAAAATCGTTGGGTCGGTCAGGAATCCCTGGGCGTAGAGCTCCGCGGCGGGCAGCATGAACTCCTCGGTCAAGGTGCGAACGAGCTTGCGATAGTCCAGCTTTTCGCCGCGTTGCTGCCGCAGGGTGAAGTACAGAACGGTCGCGCCGACATTGACCATCGTCAGATATCTGGCCCGCGCGGCCGGATCGCGGCTCGGCTTGAGGGTGCCCGCCTCGACGCCTGCCTGGATGTAGTCCTCGGCATCCGAGATCATGTGCTCGAGCAATGATTCGGCCAAGGGTCCGCCCGCCTGCAGGCTGCGCACCATGTAGGCGACCAGCGGGCCGTATGCCTCGATCTCGGACATCGCGTCGAGCATGCTTTTCGCGACGTTCGTCTCGGTGGCGGTCTTCCACTTCTGGTCCCGGATCAACTCCAGCACCCGGTCGTCGCAGGCGGCCCGCAGGCCGTCCTTCGAGCCGAAATGATGGTTGACCAGTCCAGGGGAGACACCGGCCGCTGCGGCGATCGCGCGCACTCCGACCTGGAATCCGTTGTCACCGAACACCTCGATCGCGATATCGCGAATGCGGGCGGCGGTGGTGAGGTCCGAATTCGGGGTCGACGTCACGCGGCGCCTCCTAGTTCGGCGGGTCCTTGCGATACGGCTCTCTGGTTGAACACATGTTTAGTATATTAAACACGCGTTCAATGGTAAAGCAAGGGTTCGGCGAAGTTGTCGTGTCACGATATTTGTGACGGCAGAACGTGCTGTTCAGCGCCCTGGAAGCGGTCACGGAGGTCGGCATCTCATCGGCGCTTACCGACCGCTGGACGTCTGCGAAACGCTACTGTCGGGGTATGCCTGACACCGAGAACGTCTCGACATCGGATCACCTCCGCGACGCACTCGACGGCCCATGGCGCGCGGTTCGCGCCGAGGCCAGGGTGGAACTGGCCGGAGACCAGTTCACCGGCGATCCGTATCTCGACTACCACGCGGCACGGGCACGGGTGCTCGAGCAGATGCGGGCGATCGCATCGATGGGCTACGCGGAGCGTGGGTTCCGACGCGAGAACGGGGGCACGGGGGAGCCGGGGGAGGCGGTGACAGGGCTGGAGATGCTCGCGTACGCCGACCTGTCGCTGTGGGTGAAATCGGGTGTGCAGTGGGGCTTGTTCGGCGGGGCCGTGGAGAACCTCGGGACCGAACGGCATCGCGATGTGGTCAAGCGGCTGATCTCACTGGATCTGCTCGGTTGTTTCGCGATGACCGAATCCGGGCACGGCAGCGATGTCGCGAATCTGGAGACGACCGCGACCTACGATCCGCAGACCCAGGACTTCGTCGTCCATTCCCCGACACCGTCGGCTCGTAAGGACTACATCGGCGGCGCGGCCGAACATGCCGGGATGGCAGCGGTTTTCGCGCAGTTGATCACCGAGGGGACGAGCCAGGGCGTGCACTGCTTCCTGGTGCCGATCCGGGATGAGCACGGCGCCGACCTGCCGGGCGTGACCACCTACGACGACGGCCTCAAGGGTGGCCTGCTCGGTGTCGACAACGGCCGCATCGTTTTCGATCAGGTCCGCATTCCGCGGGAGAACCTGCTGAACCGGTACGCCGATGTCGCCCCGGATGGCACCTACAGCTCCGATATCGAGAACCCGAGCCGCCGATTCTTCACCACGCTGGGCACTCTGGTGCGCGGGCGGGTCAGCGTCGGGGGTGCGGCCGCGGCCGGTGCGCGGGTGGCATTGAGCATTGCCACGCGATACGCGCTGAAGCGCCGGCAATTCTCGGATCCGGACAGCGGCCAGGAGACCTTGCTGCTCGACTACCGCAGTCATCAGCGACGGCTGCTGCCCTTGATCGCCCGGTCGTATGCGCTTGCCTTCGCGCAGAACGATCTGGTCCGCCGCATGCATCTGGTGCAGACCGGCCAGGATCTCGATCCCGGCGCGCAGCGCGCCCTGGAGAAGCGGGCCGCCGGACTCAAGGTCGCACAGACCGGATTCGCCACCCGTGCCATCCAGGAATGTCGCGAAGCCTGTGGCGGCGCAGGCTATCTCACCGAGAACCGGCTGGTCACACTGAAGGCCGATACCGATGTGTTCACCACCTTCGAGGGCGACAATGTCGTACTCACCCAGTTGGTGGCCAAGGAACTGCTCACCGCCTACTCCGATGAGATCCGCGATCTGGACGCGCTCGGCTGGGTGCGCTTCGCCGCGACCATGGCCGGCGATGTGGTCCGCAAGCGTTCCGGTGTGCGCCAACTGATCCAGACGCTGCGCGACCGCAGTGACGACACGGTCGACGACGGCGATCTGTCCCGCCGCTCGGTGCAGCTGCAGCTGTTCGCCGATCGCGAGGATTATCTGGTGCGCACAGCCGGACACCGGCTGCGTGCCCGCGCGAAGGACACCGCACCGTTCGAGGCGTTCAACAATGCGCAGGACCACATCCTCGCCGCGGGCGCCGCACATATCGATCGACTGATTCTCGAGGCGTTCATCGAAGGTATTGCCGGAATCGCGGATCCGGAGGCGCGTGAACTCGCCGAGACCGTCTGCGATCTGTACGTCTACTCGATGCTCGAGGAGAACCAGGCGTGGTTCATCATGCACCGGTTCATGTCGGTGGAACGGGCGAAGGCCGTGCGTCGCGGTGTCAATGAACTGGTCGACCGGCTGCGCCCGGATGCGCTGACGCTGGTCGAGGGCATGGGTGTGCCGGAGAGCATGCTGCGTTCGGCGCTGCTGGATGATGCGAGCGTGTTCGATCGGACCAGTAGTCATACGACGGTGTCGCGGATCTAGGAGTCGACGCGCGCCTGCTCCGAGAGAAATCGCTCGGTAAGTTTCCAGCAGACGACGACGAGTGCGATCGCCACCGCCGTGCCGCCGAGAATATCGGTGGGCAGGTGATAGCCGAGGCCGATCATGCCGACCGCGGCGCAGAGCAGTGCGGCGGTGGCGATCACGAAGGTGCCGACGCGCGCCCGCGTCGAGTCGGTCAGCACGACGAACGCGGTGGCGATCGCGACCAGATGCACGGTATGTCCGCTCGGATACGCGAGATAGTCGTGCAACGGTCGATCCCACAGCGGTTTGAGCACCCAGCTGTTGATTGCGACCACAACCTCGGGAATCGCCACCATTGCCACGGCCCGCCGCCACTGCCCCCGATAGCCGAACCAGGCGGCAGCCGCGAGCAACAGCGGGATCAGGATGTAGCCGTTGCTCGGGATCACCAGCGCCTCGTAGCCGCCGGGATGGTCGTCCAGCGCCGAGTGGATCGGCTCGGCGAGTTCGCGATCCAGATCGGTGGCCGCGCCGTCGCCGGGGAAGGTCAGCGGCAGCGTTACGGCGATGCCGAGGCCGACGAGCACCACGCACAGCGCGACGAGGTTCGCTCGTATCGCGACGAGCAGCGCCTTCCATTCGACGATCACCGCTCGACGATAAGGCACCCGCGAACAGCACCGTCGGTCGCGCGCAAGTGAGTGCCCCTGCCGCCTCCGTACCGCCGCCGCACTCCATTGGGCCTCGGATCCAGTGCGCTCGGGCCTACTACAGCGCGGGCGTCTGCGATACCTGAGCCGCGACGCTCACCATCGTCGCCGGGCATCTGCGTGCGGTACATGGCATTCCGCAATCGGCCCGCGACCAGCGCCTGTCCGAATACCGGAATGCGCTGGGCGAGTCCGGATTTCGGGAGGCGACACAGTCCGCGGAACAGTCGACGTCCGTGCTCACCCCGGCCCGTAGGTCAATACCGCGGTGATCACGAACCAGATCATCCACGCGAAGGCGATGAGCATGCCCGCCGCCAGCGTGATGCGCATGAACGCCCGCCCCAGATCCATATCGCCGGTTTGCCGCGGATACAGCTTCCACGGGCTGTACCAGGGCGCCTCGATGACCAGGGCCGGTGCGTCGGCATCCTTTTCGGCCTGCGCCAACTCCTCGGCATAGGCCTCCGCCTGCGCCTGGTTCGGACCGCCGTGCCACAGCGTGATATCGATCGGGCCGAGGAAGCCCTCGTTGACCAGATCCTGCGGGGCAGGCAGGGCGGGCAGGATGCCCAGGCTGCGGAAGGCCACCGCGACATCGTTGCCCGTCCACAGGTGGATGTTCTTCTCGGAATCGGCCAGCGTCTCGAAATAGTGCCGCAGCCGTTCCGGATCGCTGCCGAGGATCACATCGAAACTTGGATCGCTCCATTCCTGTTTGACCGACAGCTCGGCGCCGCGCAGCGGCACGATCAGCGCGACACCGTGCACAGCGCGCTGACCGAGACCGCGCGCGGCCAGCCAATTCTGCAGTGCGAGTGTGTGTTCGCGCGATCTGTCCAGCGGGGTGCGGCGATCGCGGGCCTCGCTGGCGATCGGTGCGCCGGAGATGGTCCACGGACCGCTGAGCGGCACCTCCAGCACGCCGTCCTGGCGCGCGACCAGCGCCTCGGCCTCGATCACCACGCAACTGGTCGGAGTCCAGACCACCGCGTCGAACTGATGCAGCCGATCGTTGTGGAACAGACTGCAATTCACCGTGGCGACGCCATGCGGGCTGGCCGGATCCTTCCAGGTGCGCAGCCAGTCGATCAGCGCCCGCTCGGCATTGGTGCCTGCCGGGTTCTGTACTCGCACGAGCATTCGCGACCGCCCTTCACGTCATCACTCGATGCTGGCAAGGATACGGACAACTCTGCCCGGTTCGCCGCGCCTACGAGCAGACGCGGCGTGTCACTGCGGTTGTTCCGCGGCGATCTTTCCAGCCCGCACCGCATCGACCAATTCGGCGTGGTCGGCCTCGGTCCGATCGGCGTAGCGAACCGCGAAGCGCGCGACCGCATCCTCGAACGCCTCGTCACCGTCGAAATACCCGGCGAGCAGGCGCGGATCGAGGGAACGCGAATGTGCGCGAGCCAGCAGCGCACCGGCCAGCCTGCCGTAATCGTCGAGATCGTCCGAGGACAGCTCGGCCGGATCGATACTGCCCTTCATATTGCGGAACTGGCGCACCGTGAACGGTAGTTCGCCGGTCTCCAAGCGCAGTGTGGTCCAGCCGAGCAGGATATCGGTCTCGGACTGAACCAGCCTGGCGCCCTGCACGATTCGCTCACCCTCGTGCGCGGGCGGCGGCGCGGGCAGGAATGGCGCCAGCGCCGAGGGGTTGGCCTGTTTCAGCTGCAGTACCAGCGCCTCGCCATCATTGCCGTGCAACAGTGCGACATAGCTGTGCAGTCCGACGCTTCCGGTTCCGACAATGCGGAAGGCGGTGTCGGACACCGCGAATCGGGCCAGCAGATTGCGCCGGGACTCGCGCAGGGTATCGCCGTAGCGCTCCAGCCCGTCGATGATCTCCTCGGCGACCTTGGCGCCGACCGCTGTGAGAATCGGTGGGTCACTGACGAATCGGTGCTTGCTGATCCCGGTCTCGTGGTCCTCCAGATGTTCGGTCCACTTCTCGACCACCTTGGCGCTGGTGTTCTTGCGCGCCTTCTTCGCGGCCTTCTTGAAGTCGTCGAGCAGATCATCGGCCCTTGCCCTACTGATGATCGACTCGTCCGGCAGCGCGCTCCAAGATTCCATGAACGGTTGCTCGGCGAGATGATCGATGGCGAGCCGATAGCTTCGGGCCGCATCCCGGGCGGCCCGCAGGCAATCGTCTTCGGCCGCACCGCCTTCGCGGCCCGCCAGCACCAGACTGGCCGCTAGCCGCTCCAGATCCCACTCCCACGGGCCGACGATCGTTTCGTCGAAATCATTGATGTCCATGACGATTTCGCCGCGTGGCGTGCCGTACAGACCGAAATTCGCGGCGTGCGCGTCACCGCAGATCTGCGCGGGCACGCCGGTGTCCGGACTGCCCGCGAGATCGGCGGCCATCAACCCGGCCGCACCGCGATAGAAGGTGAACGGCGAGGCGAGCATGCGACCGACCCGTAGCGGAACCAGATGCGGCAACCGACCGGCATTGCTCGCGGCGATGAAGTCGAGCACATCAGGTCGCGTGGACCAGGTGACCGCTCGATCCCGGGCACCGACCGGAACCCGCTGACGCAGCGCCCGCCCGCGGGCGCGGACATCCTCGGCAGGAACATACGAGCGAAGATCAATACCACCGTCCAACACTGTGCTGATTTTGCCGCGCCTGCGGCGCGGACGCGAGACGGGCCGCGAACGTCGCTCGTAAGACTCGGCTCCGCGGTGGTCGAGCGAGATGGGTATCGGGGCCCCGACGTACCCAGCCTGCTCAGGTGGCGGGTACCACGGGGTCGACCGGTGTGATCGGCAAGCGCAGTGCGCCTGGGGCGGATGCGGGCACCGTCGGATGGTTCGGGGCGACGGGGGAGATCCGCTGATATGCCGAACCCAGTTCGGGGCGTGGATCGGCCTCGTTCCTATTGGGCCAGAAGGCCATTGCGCGCTCGGCCTGTGCGGTGATCGTCAGCGACGGATTGACACCGAGGTTCGCCGTCACCGCCGAACCGTCCGCGACATGCAGCCCGGGATGTCCGAATACCCGCTGATACGGGTCGACCACACCGGCCTCCGGACCATCGCCGATCACACAACCGCCGATGTAATGCGCGGTGGCCGGGATATTCAGCACGTCCATGATCAGGCCGTGGGTATCGCCGTTCACCTTGGCGCCGAACCGTCGGCCGATATCGTGCGCCAGCGGAATCCAGGTCGGATTCGGTTCGCCGGTGCCCTGTTCGGTCTTCAATTGCCCGCGCTTGCGGTAGGAGGTCAGCGAATTGTCCAGTGACTGCATCACCAGCAGGATCACCGACTTCTCCGAGGCATGGCGGGCATTGAGACTGCGCAGGAAAACCAACGGATGCAACACGATTGCCAGCAGGAAGCGCAGGAATCGGAACGCCCCGCCGTCCACGATCGGCACCGACATCGGGAACAGCGCGTTCTGCCCCTTGCCGTAATGGCAGACCTCGATGTGGGTA
The DNA here is from genome assembly GCF_055584605.1 of Nocardia sp. NPDC102475. Classification (NCBI taxonomy): domain Bacteria; kingdom Bacillati; phylum Actinomycetota; class Actinomycetes; order Mycobacteriales; family Nocardiaceae; genus Nocardia; species Nocardia sp. NPDC102475. Next base: position 61,163 of record NZ_JBVJLS010000004.1, read on the forward strand.
TCGGCCTCCGGATGGATCGAGGAGGTGATCGCGATGCCCTCGGCGAAATCGCGGCGTGAGCGGCTCACCACATTGAGGATCGCCTCGGAATTGCTGCGGGTCAGCTCACCGAGGCGCGGCGACAGATCCGGCAGTATTGCCTCGTCGCGCATCTTGTGCAGCAACTTCTGCGTGCCGAGCGCCGCACCGGCGAAAACTACCTGCTCGGCGGTAAATGTCTTGCGCTGCTTGCGGATCCAGCGATCCGAACGCTCGGTCTCGACCGCATATCCGCCGCCGGACAGCGGCCGGACCGTAGTCGCGGTGGTCAGCGGATGTACCTCGGCACCGGCCTTTTCGGCCAGATACAGGTAATTCGTCGTGGTGGTGTTCTTGGCATTGTTCGGGCAGCCGGTGAAACATTGCGCGCAGTGCACGCAGCCGCGTCGGTGCGGACCCGCGCCGCCGAAGTAGGGATCTTCGACCTCGGTGCCCGGATCGGTCTCGTTGAAGAAAACACCCACATTGGTCGGGTGAAAGGTATGGCCGACGCCCAGATCGTCGGCGATCTCCTTGATCACCTCGTCGGCGGGTGTCATCCGCGGATTCGGGGCTACGCCGAGCATGCGCTGCGCCTGGTCATAGTACGGCGCCAGTTCGGCCTTCCAGTCGGTGATATGGGCCCACTGCTTATCGGTGTAGAAGTTCGGCAGCGGCTCGTAGAGGGTGTTGCCGTAGATGAGCGAACCACCGCCGACGCCCGCGCCGGAAAAGACCGCGCATTTACCGAGCACACTGATCCGCTGCGGTCCGGTCAAACCGAGGCGCGGCGCCCAGATCGATTTGCGCACATTCCAATTCGTCTTCGGAATATCCTCGGCGGGCCAGCGCCGTCCGGCCTCGAGCACGCCGACCCGGTAGCCCTTCTCGGTCAGGCGCAGCGCACTGACGCTGCCGCCGAATCCGGAGCCGATCACTACCACGTCGTAGTCGAATGCTGGCATGGTTTCCCTCTCTGAACCGTGCGACAACCGTGTGAGATGGTTCCACACTCATTCTGTCACCCGGGTCGGTGCGGCATATCGCACAGCAGGTGGGTACCGAAAGTATGCGCGTCCGGCGTGCCCGGATGGCGTGAACCGGGGTCGGTGCGGTATGCACGGGCTGTGACAACCGAATCGGGGAAAACGGAACCGGGCGAACGCGCCGGCTCCGGCGCGGACAACCCGGGAAAAGCGGGCGATCCGGCCGCGGGCGGCGTCTTCGCCGACCGCATCTTCACCGTTCCCAATGTCCTGAGCGTATTGCGACTGGCCGGTGTGCCACTTTTCCTGTGGTTGCTGCTGGTGGTGCGCGCCGACGGCTGGGCTTTCACACTGCTGGTGCTCAGCGGCGTCACCGACTTCCTGGACGGCAAGCTGGCCCGGCTGCTCGACCAGTCGTCGCGACTCGGCGCACTGCTCGACCCGTTCGTGGATCGGCTGTATCTGGTGACCACGCTGGCCGCATTCGTGATCCGCGGGTTGCTGCCCTGGTGGGTCGCGGTGATCCTGATCGGCCGCGACGCCGTCCTGACCTTGACTCTTTCGGTGTACAAACGCCGCCAACTGGATCCACCCGAGGTCATCTACCTGGGTAAAGCCGCCACCTTCGCGCTGATGTCGGCGCTGCCATGGTTGCTGGCCGGTCAGATGGATTGGGCGCTGGCAGGTTTCGGTCGTGCCTTCGGCGGGGCATTCCTGGTCTGGGGCACGGCGGTGTATGTGTGGACCGGCGTGCTCTACGTCTGGAAGGCTTTCGCCGTCGCGCGAGCGATACCGGCTGTGCCACACCGCAGTGAGTAGCGATTAGAGTTGCGTGGAACCCGCTGGCGACTGCTTGCAGATCGCTCGAGAAGGTCAGCATGATGAAAGGACGGCCTGTGACCCAGACCCCCGAGGATCTGCGCTACACCGAAGAGCACGAATGGGTGCGGCGGATCGGCCCGACCCGGGTTCGGGTGGGCATCACCGACTACGCCCAGTCTCAACTCGGTGACGTTGTGTTCGTGCAGTTGCCGGAGGTCGACAAAGATGTGGCGGCCGCGGAAAGCATCGCCGAGGTGGAGTCGACCAAGAGCGTGTCCGATATCTACGCTCCGCTGGCCGCGAAAGTTGTTGCGGTGAACGATGTTCTGGACACGGAGCCGGAAACGCTGAACACCGATCCCTATGGCGACGGGTGGATCTTCGAGCTCGAATTGAGCGACGAGGCCGGCGTGGATGCCGCGCTCGGTGAACTACTGGATGCCGCAGGTTATCAAGGAGTTATCGGGGGCTGACCCAGCCTTCCCAGTTCTACCTGCACGGGTACGCCCTGGCAGGGTACGGTCAATGCCAACAGATGTGCCGGTGCTTGGCAGCCGGTGTTCTAGCGTCAGGATCCCCAGGTCGTGGCGGTGAAGGCAGCACCTGCTTGCATGGATAATCAGGTTCGAGGAGGAGAGAAACGGTGAGCGAGAACAAAGACCCGGGTTACGGGGAGACCGCGGCCGAGACGACGTCGGTCTTCCGCGCGGATTTCCTGAACGAGGTCGACGCGTCGCGCTCCGCTGAGGCGACCGGCGAACAGCCGGTCCAAGGGGTCGAGGGTCTGCCGGTTGGTGCTGCCCTCTTGGTCGTGAAGCGAGGCCCGAATGCGGGCTCGCGGTTCCTGCTCGATCAGCCGACCACGTCGGCGGGCCGCCATCCCGACAGTGACATCTTTCTCGATGACGTCACCGTCAGCCGTCGGCATGCCGAATTCCGGCAGGACGACGATTCCTTCCAGGTGGTCGATGTGGGCAGCCTCAACGGCACCTACGTCAACCGGGAGCCGGTGGACTCCTCGGAGTTGCAGAACGGTGACGAAGTTCAGATCGGCAAGTTCCGCCTCGTCTTCCTCACTGGGCCCCGGGTCCAGCAGAGCGATTCGTCGGCGGGTGCGGGCAGCCTGTGACATCAGCGGCACGGATTTCGCGTGTCGGCAGTGTTGACAGGGAAGAACGCTGTGTCATGAAAGACTCGGTGCTATGACGGGCGCGGCGCAGTGGGCTCGTGGAGGCATGTCGATCGGCTCCGTGCTCGACCTGCTGCGACCGGACTTTCCGGATATCACCATCTCGAAGATCCGTTTCCTCGAGGCCGAGGGGCTGATCCGACCCGAGCGCACGCCGTCGGGTTATCGCAGGTTCTCGATCGCGGACTGCGAGCGGCTCAGATTTGTGCTGACCGCACAACGTGATCAGTACCTGCCCTTGAAGGTGATCAAGGAGCAGCTCGAAGCGATCGACAGCGGTGCGGCGACGCTCGGTGTGCGGGAAGCCCGCGCCCGGGCGCACTCCGGCCGCAACGGTGCGCCGGAGCCGGGGCACGTCACGCCCGACTCCGAGCTAACCGCAACACCCGCGGCGCACCATAGCGCCCGTACTGTGGCGCCGCGCAAACTCGGCGTCGTGCCCGGTGAAATCTCGCCCGATGAGCTGCGATTCGATCACGAAATCCGGCTCACCCGGGCGGATCTGCTTGGCAAGGCCGAGATCGATGAGAAATTCCTCGCCGATCTGATCCGAGCGAATCTGATCACCCCCGGCGTCGCCGGTTTCTTCGACGAGGATGCGGTGACGCTGGCCAAAACCGCCAAGGCGATGGCCGAATTCGGCCTGGAGGCACGGCATTTGCGCGCCTTCAAGCTGGCCGCGGACCGCGAGGCCGCGCTGGTGGCGCAGATCGCCGCCCCGATCGCCAAGAGTCGCGATGCCGGTGCGCGCGCACGTGCGGAGGAGACGGTGCGGGAGTTGGCGGCATTGTCGCTGACATTGCACACCTGCCTGGTGAAAGCGTCGGTGCGGTCCTCGCTCGGCGGCTGAGTTCGGCGGGTGCATCCGAAGTTCGCTTTGCGTTCCAGACGGACAACACGCCGATTTCGGCTGTGCACAGGGAATGCTGCACGCCTCGAGGTTCGCTTAGACTCGTGGTACGGCGAGCTCTGCAGCGGTCATGCCGGGCGGCCGGCGAGTCATTGGGAGGCAGTGCGATGAGTGAGATGCGCGTAATCGGCATTCGTGTCGAGCAGCCACAGAACCAGCCCGTGCTGTTGCTCCGCGAGGCGTCCGGAGACAGGTATCTGCCGATCTGGATCGGGCAGGCCGAGGCGACCGCGATCGTGCTCGAACAAGAGGGGGTGACCCCGATCCGTCCGCTGACTCACGATCTGATCAAGATCTTGATCGCCGACCTCGGGCATACCCTCAAGGAAGTGCGGATCGTGGATCTGCAGGAGGGCACCTTCTACGCGGATCTGGTCTTCGAGAACGATCTGCGGATCTCGGCGCGGCCGTCGGATTCGGTAGCGATCGCCTTGCGGGTGGGTTGCCCCATCTATGCCGAGGAGCCGGTGCTCGAGGAGGCGGGGCTGGTCATGCCGGACGAACGCGAGGACGAGGTGGAGAAGTTCAAGGAGTTCCTCGAGTCCGTCTCGCCGGACGATTTCAAGGCCACCGATAGCTGAATCTTCGGCCGCGCCTTCAGCGCGGCGTGTTCGCGGCCCCCTGGTGTCTTGCGGCTGACCCTTTCGAGCGACCTGCAAGCAAGTCGGTAGCGGCGCCGTCGAGACTCGCGGCTTCGTCGCATGCGCTTCGACGACTCGGCTGCGTTCGATGGCCGCGCCTGCGGCGCGGACGCGAGGCGGGCCGCGAACGTCGCTCGTGGGACTCGCTCCGCGGTGGTCGAGTTCGCGGAGAACGCGAATTCTCTACTGGCCCTAAAGGAAAGGTCGAGACTCTTACCGCGCGTCGCGTTTGGTCGGATGATGCCGCTCCCGGGACAATCAGGGAGAGTAATCTCGATAGTTGGGCCACGTCCGTTATGGCCGGTCGTTGGTCGTTACGGAGCCGGGTCATCGATGAGGCAAGGCGTCGGCGAAGCAAGGGAGTGGTCAGTGGCAGAGCAATCGCAGGATGTGGTACAGCCAGGCCTGTTCCCGGATGATTCGGTGCCCGACGATTTGGTCGGCTACCGCGTACCCAGCGCATGCCAGGTGGCCGGGATCACGTATCGGCAGCTCGACTATTGGGCGCGGACCGGACTGGTCGTGCCCTCCATCCGAGGTGCAGCGGGCTCGGGCAGTCAACGGCTGTATTCGTTCAAGGACATTCTGGTCCTGAAAATCGTGAAGCGACTATTGGACGCGGGCATCTCGCTGCAGAACATCCGCATCGCGGTCGATCATCTGCGCAGCCGCGGCGTGCAGGATCTGGCCGGTATCACGCTGTTCTCCGACGGTACCTCGGTGTATGAATGCACCTCGCCCGAGGAAGTAGTCGATTTACTGCAGGGTGGGCAGGGCGTCTTCGGAATCGCGGTCAGCGGCGCCATGCGGGAACTGACCGGAGCCATCGCCAACTTCCCGGCCGAGCGGGCGGTGAGCGGCAGTGCGAGCGAGCGTCCAGAGGACGAATTGTCCTTCCGTCGTAAGGCTCGGATGAACCGGAAGACCGGCTAGAGATCGTGTCGAGTGCCCGTCGCCGCCGCGGCGGGCACTTGTCATATGCGCCGGAGTGATGAGCGCTACACGCCCATCCGGGGTCCGGTGGCGTCATTTGTTGTGCGCGCGGCATAAACTAGCCATGCGTCGCCGCCGTGCGGGAGAGTTTCGGACTTCACAAGAGTCCGGGCGCCGAAGGAGCAGCACCTCCCCGTCAATCTCTCAGGCAAAAGGACCGTACGGGCTTCGACGTCTCTGGAAAGTGGTGTTTGGCGCACAACGCGGCGATCGCCCGCCCATGGGGAAAGGGGTCCTGAGCCCTGTCCGTTCGAGGCAGGGTGTCGCGGCGTCCGAATCTCTCAGGCTCCACGACAGAGGGGGAGGGCTGGTACCCGTCGACCACTGTTGGTCGACCCCGCCCGACCTTGGAGCTGCCGTGACTCGATCATTCGCCGACCGCCACATCGGACCCGACCAGGCCGAACTTGCCCGGATTCTGGACGTCGTCGGCGTCGGCTCGCTGGACGAGCTCGCCGCCGCGGCACTGCCCGCGAGCATTCTGGACGGCTCCGGCCTCGAGGTGCTGCCGCCCGCGGCCACCGAGCACGAGGTGCTCGCCGAACTCGCCGAGCTCGCGCACTCCAATACCGTCGCCACCTCGATGATCGGGCTCGGCTACTACGACACGCTGACCCCGCCGGTGCTGGTGCGTAGCCTGCTGGAGAATCCGGCCTGGTACACCGCCTACACGCCGTACCAGCCGGAGATCAGCCAGGGGCGGCTCGAGGCGCTGCTCAACTTCCAGACCATGGTGTCGGATCTGACCGGGATGGAGGTGGCCAATGCATCCATGCTGGATGAGGCCACCGCCGCCGCCGAGGCGATGACGCTGCTGCGCCGCGCGGGCAAGTCCAAGTCCGCACGTCTGCTCATCGATGACGATCTGTTCCCACAGACCAAGACCGTGCTGGCCACCCGGGCCGAGCCGCTGGGCATCGAGATCGTCTCGGCGGATCTGTCCGGTGGCGAATTGCCCGAGGGCGAGTTCTTCGGCGTGCTGGTTCAGGTTCCGGGTGCGTCGGGGCGGATTGTGGACTGGCGGCCGGTGATCGAGACGGCGCACGAGCGTGGTGCATTGGTGGCGGTCGGCGCGGATCTGCTTGCGCTGACCCTGATTACGCCGCCGGGGGAGCAGGGTGCGGACGTATGTTTCGGCACCACACAGCGTTTCGGGGTGCCGATGGGCTTCGGCGGTCCGCACGCCGGATATCTGTCGGTGCGCACCAAGCATGCGCGGCAACTGCCTGGCCGGTTGGTCGGCGTCTCCGTGGACGCGGATGGCAACAGGGCGTACCGGCTCGCGCTGCAGACCCGTGAGCAGCACATTCGCCGGGAGAAGGCGACCTCCAATATCTGTACCGCACAGGTGCTGCTGGCCATTGTGGCCGCGATGTACGCGAGCTACCACGGTGCCGACGGACTGCGGGCGATCGCCCGCCGCGTTCATGCGCGCGCGGCAGCCATCGCGGCCGGGCTCGTTGGTGTCGTGGTGCACGAGAATTTCTTCGACACCCTGCTGGTGCGCGTGCCCGGCGGCGCGGAATCCGTTGTCGCCAAGGCGAAGTCGAGCGGGATCAACCTGCGGCTGGTGGATGCCGATCACGTCGGCATCGCCTGTGACGAGGCCACCACCGAGGCGCACGTCACCACGGTGCTCGAATCCTTCAGCACCGGACTGCCGTCGGGCGTCGGCGATCCGGGCGGTGTGCCGAGCGTGACCGACGGTTCGATCGAGACCCGCACCTCGGAATTCCTCACCCATCCGGCCTTCACCAGCTACCACACCGAAACCGCGATGCTGCGCTATCTGCGCAGGCTCTCCGATAAGGACATCGCGTTGGACCGCAGCATGATTCCGCTCGGCTCCTGCACCATGAAGCTCAATGCCACCGCCGAGATGGAGGCCATCACCTGGCCCGGTTTCGCTCGGGTCCATCCGTACGCGCCGGTCGAGGATGCGCCCGGTCTGCTGCGGGTGATCACCGATCTGGAGGGCTGGCTCTCGGCCATCACCGGGTACGACCAGGTGAGCCTGCAGCCGAATGCGGGTAGCCAGGGTGAGTACGCCGGGTTGCTGGCCATTCGGCGCTACCACCTGGATCGTGGCGATACACACCGGGATACGTGCCTTATTCCGTCCAGTGCGCACGGCACCAACGCGGCCTCGGCCACCATGGTGGGGCTGCGCGTCGAGGTCGTGAAGTGCCGGGAGAACGGCGATGTGGACCTCGACGACCTGCGCGCCAAGATCGCCGACCACGCCGACCGGCTGGCCTGCATCATGATCACCTACCCGTCCACGCACGGCGTGTACGAGCATGAGGTCGCCGAGTTGTGCGCGCTGGTGCACGATGCGGGTGGTCAGGTGTACGTCGACGGCGCGAATCTGAATGCCCTTGTGGGCCTTGCTCGTCCGGGCCGGTTCGGTGGCGATGTCAGCCATTTGAACCTGCACAAGACCTTCTGCATTCCGCACGGTGGCGGTGGTCCAGGCGTCGGCCCGGTGGCGGTGCGCTCGCATCTTGCGCCGTACCTGCCCGGTGACCCGCTCGAGCCGGGTTCGCACGCGGTGTCGGCGGCAAAGTACGGTTCGGCGTCGATCCTGCCGATCACCTGGGCTTATATCCGGATGATGGGGGCGGATGGCCTGCGTAAGGCCACGTTGACCGCGATCGCGTCAGCCAACTACATCGCGCGCCGGTTGAACGAGCACTTCCCGGTGCTGTACACCGGTGAGAACTCGATGGTGGCGCACGAGTGCATTCTGGATCTGCGCGAGATCACCAAGCGGACCGGTGTGACCGTCGACGATGTGGCAAAGCGGTTGGCGGACTACGGATTCCATGCGCCGACCATGAGCTTCCCGGTGGCGGGCACATTGATGGTGGAGCCCACCGAGAGCGAAAACCTCGCCGAGCTGGACGAATTCATCCTCGCGATGACGGCGATCCGGGGCGAGATCGATCAGGTCGCCGCGGGTGTGTGGCCGGTCGAGGACAACCCGCTGCGCGGTGCGCCACATACGGCGGCCTGCCTGGTCGGGGATTGGGACCACCCGTACAGCCGGGAGGTCGCGGTGTATCCGCAGGGGCTGGATCCGGCGCGGGGCAAGGTGTGGCCAGCGGTGCGGCGGATCGACGGCGCCTACGGTGACCGCAACCTCGTCTGCTCCTGCCCGCCGCTGGACGCGTACTGACGGCCACCGAGCCGCACCTCGACCCCGTTGCAGGTGCGGCTCGGTAGCCATCGTCACTGTGCGGCAGCCGCTTTGGCGTAGGTATCGACCAGGCGAGTCACGCTGGGTCCGGCGCGGCCTCGGGTTCGATTTCCGGTATCTCGCTGAGGGCTTCGATTCCCAGTTCCGACCGCGTCGCGTCGATGACTGCGCGTTCGTCTTGGACGGTGTTGGCAATCGCCTTGTGCCACAGTGCGCGGATCGCGTTGACGTCGTCCATGGTCGCTTCGTGGTCGAGTTCCACCTTGAGGCGTTGCACGGTGATGCTCTGGGCGGCGGTGAGGGTTCGGAGGAGATCTTCGCAGCGCTGCGGGATCTTAAGGTTCGCCAGGACGCGCAGGCGGGTGATGTAGCCGTTGCATGCGGAGATGCTCTGCTGTACTTCCTTGCCGAAACTGTCCACCTCCTCGACGGATTCGGCCTTCCAATCGAGGGTGTCCCACAGGGTTTGGCGGACGTCGGCGGCGGCGAGCAGTACCGAGGAGATCGCGGTCAGAATCGAGTCGCGTCGCCATTTGTCTTGTTCGCGGCGTTCTGCGGCGGCGTTGGCGTTGTCGATGTTGCGTTGCGCGGCGGCGTGGGTTGTCTCGATATTGGCCTGTGCGGCATCAAGTGTGGTCCGGTTGCGCTCGTCGGCCGCGGTGATCGCGTCGCGGTTCGTCCGGTTGTTGATCAGGACGCCGATGAGCGCCGCGGCGGCGACGATGAGCGAGCTGAGAAGCGGAAGCCAGGAAGTCACCGGGTCATCATTGCATTGCGGGCTGCTCCACTGTGCCCCGATCGGCCGTCAGATCGCACCGGCACGTGCCGCGACTGGTGCGGCACCGGTCGCGCGGAGGGTGTCTTGCGTGGTCAGCGGTTCGTGAGTGATGAACGAGCGGTAGTAGATCGGTGCCGTAGCGAAGTTAACAATCTCCTCGACATCGATGATGTCAGGGAGATTGCCCAGGCGATCATTCACGGCGTCGTCAACGCGTGCATAACTGCGGTCCCGAAGCTGACGTCATCCGAGGTCGGCAGCCGGGTGTACGTGCCACCGGTTCGCTGCGCGGCGCCTTGGAGGGTCTCCGTGCCAGTGCCCCCGATGATGATGACATCGATGCGAACCGGGTGGGCCGGATCGGCGGCGGAGGTCAGCTCGGTCAGCAGTTTGGCTCCGGTGGTGGTGGAGTCGTCATCCGGGCCGTCGGCGATGAGCAGAACCGAATTGGTGAGCCCCGGAGTGTATCCGCGAACAGCCGACTTGTAGGCGGCGATCAGTGACGGATAAGCCTGGTCGGTACGGGATTCGGTGGGCTTCACCGCCTCCAGCGCCGTATCCAACGCGGTGCGCTGCTGATTGTTCAGTGGCGCGGTGGGCGTTTGGATCTTGTACGGCGTTGTCCCGTCGAGGTTTTTGCCGAATGTCCACACGCCGAGTCCGAAGTCCGGCGGCATCACATTCATCGTGGAGCGCAGCGCGCCGAGTGCATTCGAGAGCCGGGCGACGGATCCGTCGTTGTTGCCCATCGAGGACGAGACGTCGAGCAGCACCGTAGCCTGCACGCCGAGTACAGGATTGGCGAGTGTGGCACGCACCTTGTCCAGTGCGGTCCGCGGCGCGGCGGGTGCGGCGACGGCCGGTGCCGCGGCGAATCCGGCGGCGGTGAAGGCCGAGGACTGTTGGGGTGCGCGCAAGTAGTCGGTGAACAGTGATGCGATCAGATTCTGGGTCTTGTCCACCCACGCCCCGGACATCAGCGCGGCGGGATGATCGGCAACGGGTGCGGTCCCCATTGGCCGAAATTCCGACGTACTACCAACAGCTTTCAATTGCTGCTCGGTAGCCGCTACCGCATGAATGGGCGAATTCGTCCCGCCGATCGCGGCCAACGCGGCAGTGGTGTCCGCCGCCTGCGGCGCTTTCGCGGCGAGCCCGGAGATCGCCGCGACAACCTGACCGGACTGCGCGACCTGATCGGTGAGTGGATCGGTTCCCGAAACCGCGGAGCCGACCGCTGCTGCCACCGCCAAGGTCGAATCCCCGGCGGGCACTGCCATCCGCAGCCCACCCCACCCGGACAATCCGAGTTCGTCCAGCGAACCCTGTTGCAGCCGTGGCAAATCCGCCCAGGTGATCTTGGCCTGCTCGAGCGCACCCCGCAGATCCTCGGGAACGGCGACCACGATCGGACTCATCGCAACCGGCGCGGGTGTGCCCTCGATCAGACCGGGCACCCGCATGGATTCGATGGACCGCATCGAATCGGCGATCCACAGCCCAGGCTGCGGACCGAGCGCACCGTTCCACGGCGTGCCCGAGGTGAACCCGGCGACGATCGCCGCCGACGGCTGGGCCGTCACCACCACTTTCGCGCAATGATCGCGCACCTTTGGGTTGGTCGCGTTGTAGCGCTCCGCCGCGGCCCGCACCGGATCGGCGATATCCGGATCGACCGTCACGAACAGGGTCGACGGCCCCTCCTTGCATTCCGCCGCGGCCGACTTGTCCCGGTTCGCGGCGCGATCACTCAGTTGAAAAAACGCGAAGACCGCCGCGACTAGCAGCAAAACGGCAACCACTGCGATAACCGGACCTTTGCTGACGCCCCGGGACCTGGTTCCGCTGCGATGTGTGCCCACGATCCTCAGTGTATGTTCACGCGAGATTTGCCGTGCCGGTGTGTCCGGTGCGGCGCACCGGCACGGCGTGGCGTCGACGTCCGGCTAGGCGCGGATCATCCGTCCGCGGTCGAACTCGTGTCCGCCCCAAACTCCGGACTGTCCAGTCCGCGCGGCGAATTCACCGCAGGCATCCCGAATCGGGCAGCCCGCGCAAACCGCACGCGCGTACTCGAAGTCCTGCGACGGGTACGGGAACCACGCCTCGTGATTCGGATCACCGCGGCAGGCCGCCCGATGCCACTCTCGGGAATCCGAGAGCGGGAGCAGGTCGGTCAGATCGACAACCGCGCTGGTCTCCAATTCGACGGTCATTTCGAGCCTTCTCCTTTCTCTCTCGGCTCAGGTGGCGGCCAGTTGCTTCCAGATCCGCTGTTGCCGTTTGGCCAGGTGGTCGGGCGCCTTCGGCTGCCATAGCAACCGCATGCCCGCTTCCTCCGGCGTCCGGTCGGCCTTGCTCGAGTTGCACGGCGCGCACGCGGCGATCAGGTTGTCCCAGGTGTTCGGACCACCCCTGCTGCGGGGCCGAATGTGGTCTACGGTGCGTGCCCAGGACGCGCAGTATCCGCACCGGTGGTGGTCCCGGCGCAGCACACCGGCCAGTGTCGCGCGACTGCCGTCGTGTACTCGCGTCACATGGTCGAGGTATACGTACCGCAGCAGCCGGATCGTCTCCGGCAGCGCGAGCTCGAGGTGCTTGGACCGGATCGGGAGGTGCGGCTCCCGATCCGCGATCGACTCCGCGGCGCCGCCCATGAGCAGCACCACGGCCCGGTCGGCGCTGATCTCGGTGAGCGCCTCGTAGCTGGCGTTCAATACCAGGACCCGGGTGTGTATCCAGTTGTCGACAGTAGACACCACCGGATCGGTGGCACGGTGGAACGTCATGGGAGTCACCATGTTTCGAGAGGGCGAGCGGATTCGGAAGGCGAGGGTCGGTCAGTTACCGGCCGGGAGGCGGCGCAGTTCCTGCTCGACGCGCGCGTCATACCGACGCAAGCTCGATACGACAATGGTCACGGCCGCCGCCTCCTTCCTCATGCTCGTGAGCACCCGCGGAATCGGGGTGATCATCATCGAAACTCATGGTGGCACAGCGCGCCCACCGCTGGCGAAGGGTTTTTCAGGCCAGGCCGACCAGCCACTGCCGCAGCCACGAGGTGGCGGTGGCGCCGTTGGAATCCACGACGTAGGTCGGATAGTTCTGGTGTACGAACGAGTTGTAGAACCGCTCGAATTCCCGCTTGCGCTCGTTCATTTCCGGATCGGCGAGCTGGTTCTGGACCAGCGGGGCCACCCCGGTGGCCATCAGGTCGTTGAAGATGGCGAACGCCTCCTGCTGATAGCGCCACAGCTGAGCCGGGTCGGGATCGGAGGCCTGGGCCAGGAAGCCGGCGACGCGGGTCGCGAAGTCGGTGGGCGGTGCGGCGCAGTAGAGGTCGCCGACGGCGCAGATGGTGCGGGTCTTCTGGGTGAGGAAGCCGAAGCCGCCGATGCGCGGTCCGCCCGCGCCGGCGCCGTCGACCGGCGGGCCGATGAGTGCGTCGGCCGGGGAGCGGCGCGGATCCGAGATGAGCCCGACCGCGGCGATGCGTTCGGGCCGTATGGGACTCAGTCCGGTGCCGATTTCGGCGGCGAGATCGCCTGCCGCATCCGCGCCCTGGCTGTAGCCGATCAGCGCGATCTTGGTCTCGGCGCACTGCTGGGCCATGGCCGTGACCAGGCCGCGGGCATTATCGATGGCCTGTCGCTTGGACCGCCCGTAAACATCGGTCTCCCAGGGGAAAGCGGTCGCCGCGTAGGTCACGTAGTCGGTCCTGGTATTTCGCGGCAGGTTATCGGTGACGCTCGCGAGCATGCCCTCGCCGGGATTGGCATCGGAGGTCTCCCACGTGCCGGGTACCGCCACGACATACAGGTCGGGGCAGCCATCGGGCGCCGCCGTCGCCGCGCCGGCACCGCCGACTGCGCCCGCCGCACCTACCATGACGGTTCCCGCCACAGCACCGATCATCTTGCGCATAAACATGGTCCACACCTCGGTTTTGCTGGGTCCGAAGCGGCCGGGGGCCGTACGCGACTGCCTGCCGTCGCGTCGGAGACAACCGTACGGTCTGACCAGGGGTTGATGCGGGAACAACCCGTGACAAACGCCGAACATTTTTAACACAATGCACAATGCCGACGATTCGCCCGGCGCGGCGGGATGAAGGAGCCGCGGGCGAGGGGGTGCGCGACTCCTTCATCGTGTCCGAGGGGCAGTCACCGCCTCGTCCACGGTTGTGGTGGTTATCAGGACACCGATGACTCCCTCCCGTGCATCATCGTGTGCCCATCCATTGAACCCCGATCGGCAGGCGTGCGTCCCGGCTTCGAGCATATGTCGTTCGAGAAGGCCGGGTCAGCCGATGGGCGTGTGGCCCAACAGAACTCGGCCGGTGAACCGGGTCTGCTCGGCCCGCGGCAGCGGGTGGAACAGGCAGCCGTGGATGTCGCGGTACCACATCTCCAGCTCGCAGCCGCGCGAAAAGCCCACGCCGCCAACGGTTTCGATGGCCAGCCGGACGGTATCGACGAGTGCGTCGGCTGTCACGGTCTTGCGGCTGAGCGTGCGGGCGCCATAGCCGTCGGTATTACGCAGTCGTCTCTCGCGCGTAGATGTAGTAGCGGTAGACGCCGTCCCCGGGATCGGCGCTCAGCGGCCACTCGCCGTCGGCGATGAACCATGCCCATTCGAGAGCGAGGCCCGCGTCGCGTTCGGCGATCGACTTGGCCCGGTCCAACGAGCTGTCGGTGCCGAGGGCTTGGTCGTCGGTACCGCAGAACTCGCAGCTGTGCACCCGCCGCACCTCGTATGCGATCACTCGGTTACCTCCGGGCATCCAGGTTAGACCTGGATATTCGGGTGTGCACCGATAACGTTCGACGGGTGCGGCCGATAAACAGCTCGACAGGCTCGTCCGCTCGGGGGGACCGCGTGTCGAATGGGGAGTTCCGGAAGTGGCGTCCGCAACGAATGGCGGGGCACCAGTTCGAATCGAATACGCAAGGGATGTGTTCCGATGTCGATATCGACGGTGAAATATCTGGTGCCGCTGGGCTGCTGCGCGGTTCTCGCGCTGGCCGGTTGCGCGGGCGGTGATCATGGCCACGGTACGGCCCCAGGCACGAGCGCTGTGCCGACCAGCATCGGTAGCCGCGTGCCGGGGCCGAGTGCGGTAGCCACAGACCAGCCAACTGGAGCGACCGGCGAACCGGCTTCGCCGTTGCCGCCGATACCGGCGTGCGTCGGCAGCCAGCTCATAGTCGGCGTGGAACCGATGTCACCCGGCGCGGGCCACCGTGGTGTGCGTGTGCATTTCTCGGTCGTTGGCGCCAGCGGTGCGTGCACACTGACCGGATACCCGGGCGTGGATACCGGCCCTGGCGGGCCGCTCCTGCACGCCGAACGCACCTTGCGCGGCTATCTGGGCGGTCTCCCGGCCGATATCGATACGCCACCGACCGTCGTCCTGGACCACGACCACAATGCCGAGGCGGTGGTCGAGGGCGGCGCGGTCGATGCGGAAGGCAACCAGTGCCCCACGTATACGAAGCTTTTGGTCACCGCCCCGAACACCACGGACACGCACGCGGTCAGTACCACCATCGACACCTGCACGCTGAGCGTTCACCCCGTGACCGCCCAATAGCGATATCAGAGGTTGCCGACAATGTGTTCCAGGCGGCGCGCCACCAGTTCTCGGGCCTGTTCGCGCAGGGCGGGGCGGTAGCCGCTGGGGTACACCGGGTCGCCCGGGGTGTAATCCTTCAGGACTTCCTTGGCGAGGGTGATCTTGTGGACCTCGGTGGGGCCGTCGGCGATCGCCATGACCTCTGCGTAATTCATCATGTCGACGAACGGGAGATCCTGGCTGACGCCGATGGCGCCGTGCAGATGCAGTGCGCGCTGGGCGATATCGTGCATCACCTTCGGCATCGCCACCTTGATGGCGGCAATGTCCTTGCGGACCTTCAGATAGTCCTGTTCCTTATCGATGCGCCAGGCCGTGCGCAGGACGAGCAGGCGGAACTGCTCCATCTCGATCCAGCTGTCGGCGATGCGTTCCTGGGTCATCTGCAAACCCGCGAGTGCCCCCTTGCGCATCGGCCGGGAGACCGCGCGTTCGGCCATCATGTCGAAGGCCTTGCGCACCAACGCGACTGTGCGCATCGCGTGGTGCACCCGACCGCCGCCGAGGCGGGTCTGCGCGACGATGAAGCCCGTACCCTCCTGGCCGAGCAGGTGGTCGGCGGGCACCCGGACATCGGTGAAGCGCAGATGTCCCTCGTGCTCGCTGAAACCGTGCACGTGGAAGTTCTTCACGATCTCCAGGCCGGGGGTGTCGGCGGGCACGATGAACATCGACATGCCCTGGTACGGGCTGACATCCGGATTGGTGACCACCATGACGATATGGAAGCTGGCGAACTGCGCGTTCGAGTTGAACCACTTCTCGCCGTTGATGACCCAGGAGTCGCCGTCGCGCACGGCGCGGGTCTTGAACAGCGTCGGATCCGAGCCGCCGGTGGGTTCGGTCATGACATAGCAGGAACCGATCTCACCGGCCAGCAGCGGCCCCAGGTACCTGGCCTTCTGTTCCTCGGTGCCGTAGTGCGCGAGGATTTCCGCGTTACCGGAATCCGGTGCCTGGCAACCGAATACCGACGGCGCCCACACCGAAGTGCCGAGCACCTCGTTGAGCAGCCCGAGCTTCAGCTGCCCGTAGCCGGGGCCGCCCAGTTCCGGTCCGAGATGGCAGGCCCACAGTCCCTGTTCCTTCACCTTCTCCTTCAGCGGCCGCATCAGCGCCATCGCCTCGGTATCGGTGCGGTCGTAGGGATTCGGGTAGAGCAGATCGAGGGGCTCCACCTCGGTGCGGACGAACTCCGCCGCCCAGTCCAACTTCCGCTGGTATTCCGGGTCGGTTTCGAAATCCCAAGACATGGTCAGCCTTTCGTGTCGGTGATGCCGTCGAGAACGGTGGACGCCACAATGTCGGCGATTTCGTCGGGGGAGCGCCCGCCGTGCGGGCGGTACCAGAAGGTCACCATGTTCAGCATGCCGAGCACACTGTTGGTGACCACGTGGTCGTCGGTGCGCAGCAGGCCCGCCACATATCCCGCGTCGATGACGCGCTGCCAGCAGGCCTGTATTTCGTCACGCATCTCCTGTAGTTCTTCGCCGCGCTCACCGGTCAGCGCGGTGACGTCGCGCAATTGGATGGCGACTTCGCGGCGGTGCTCGATGATCAGCCCGACGTGGCTGTGGATCAGCTTGCGCAACTTGACGATCGGGTCGTCGATGCCGCGGGAGATCCGCTGGGCATCGGTGAGCATGAGCTGGATGTAGTCGCGCAGGATCTGCCAGAGCAGCTCTTCCTTGGAACCGATGTGGTAGTACAGCGCACCCCGCTGTACCCCCGCTCGATCACCGATTTCCGCGACGCCGGTGCCGTGGAAACCCTGCTCCGCGAACAGTTCCACCGCGGCCGTCACGATGCGCGCCCTGGTCGCCTCGGCCGTGGTCTCCGCGGCCGGTGGACGACCGCGACGACGAGGCGAGGCAAGTTCAGGCCCACCCGTCACCCGGCCACCACCCCTCATGGAATCGCTGCGCGATGCTGCGGTCATCGGCGCGGATCCAGGACGACCTTCGAAACCCCGTCGGCACGGTCGGCGAACATACGGTAGGCGTTCGCGCCGTCCGTCATCGGGAATCGGTGTGTGACAACCGCTTCGGGCCGGATGCGACCGGCGGCGGTGAGTCGCAGCAGTGCCGGCAGCTCGTATTGGATCGAGCAGAGTCCGATATGGAATTCGAGCTCCTTGACCTGTGCCAACTGCATATGGAACGGGAAGGCGCGATTATGACTGACGCCGACCACACCGACCCGGCCACGATGCCCGACGGCGCTGATGGCGAGCTTGATGGTCGCATCGGCGCCGACCGCCTCTATCGCGACATCCGCACCGCCGCTGAGCATTTCGCGGATGACGGTCTTGGGTTCGTCGGATTCGACTATCTCCGCACCCAATTCGGCGGCGCGCTTGCGGCGGTCGGCCACCAGATCCACTCCGAGCACCCGCGCCGCGCCCATCGCGAATGCCGACTGCACGGCCATCAGCCCGACCGGTCCCAGCCCGATCACCACCACGGTCTCACCGGGTGCAATGCGGGTGCGGCGCGCGCCGTACCAGGCAGTGGGCGCGTTGTCGGTGAGCACGATCGCGGCCTCATCGCTGACCGAATCGGGCAGCCGTACGAGATTCCCCTCGGCGTGGGGGACCGCGAGATATTCCGCCTGCGCACCGGCGAGTGATCCGCCGAGTCCATAGCAGGCGTCGGCAGGCAGCGGATGGCGTTCACACGCCGCCACAATGCCGGCCTTGCACTTCGCGCAGCGGTTACAGCCGACGGAAGCGGAGACCAGCACCCGGTCGCCGACCGTGAATCCCTGCATATCCGAACCTAATTCGACGATCTCGCCGACCGCCTCGTGGCCGACGCTGTATCCGGTGCCGTCGGTGAAGCCGTGCCCGGCATAGATGTGCAGATCACTACCGCAGATTCCGGCGGCGGTCACCCGAACGATTGCGCCGTCGCGGCCCGGCAGCATCGGATCGGGCACCTCGGTGTACGAGATCTGTTGCGGTCCTTGGTAAGTCAATGCCTTCATCGCCAACCACCGTCCAGTGCCAGAGTTGCGCCGGTGCAATACGCCGACGCATCCGTCGCGAAGTACAGCGCCGCGCCGACGATCTCGTCCGGGCGGCCGATCCGCCCGAGTGCCATGTGCCGAGTCAGCTCGGTGCGCAACTCATCGGGCCACGCCTTGGAAATATCCGTCTCGAACGGACCGCATTGGATCGTGTTGACCCGCACCGTCGGCGCGAAACTCTGCGCGAGTCCGCCCGTGAGATTGGCCAACCCCGCCTTGGCGGCCGCATAGGGCACCGCGAGCGGTTCCGGTCGTTCGGCCTCGATCGAGGAGATATTGATGATCGAACCGCCACCGGCGGCGGCCATCCGGGTACCGATCAAGGTCGACAAACGGAACGGGCCCTTGAGATTGACCGCGATCACCTTGTCGAACATGTCCTCGCTCACCTGATCCAGGCTCGGATACAGCAGCGACATCCCGGCATTGTTGACCAGCACATCGACCTTGCCGAACTCCGCGTAGGCCGCCTCGACCAGCGCATCGCACTGCGCCCAATCGCTGACATTGCACGCCACCGGCAATGCGCGCCGACCATGGATGTTCTTCACCTCATCGGCCAGCTCGACACACCCGTCGAGTTTGCGACTTGCGATCACCACATCCGCACCGCCCGCGGCGAAGGCCAGCACCATCTCCCGTCCGAGCCCGCGGCTACCGCCCGTGACCAGGGCGACCTTATCCGCTAACGACTGTCCTGGCATTGCGCTCCATTGCTCCGGCTGCCGGTAATGTTCCAATCAGTACATTAATTCCGCCGGACGATACAATCAAGGCCCCGACAGACCGTCACATCACTACCGATGGGTAACATTGGTTGCGATTTTTCCCACCCGGCTTTCTCAAAAGTGAGGCAGTAGATGACAGAGCGGATTCAGGTCGGCGGGCTCCAGGTGGCCAGCGTTCTCCACGAGTTCATCGAGAACGAGGCGCTCCCCGGAACCGGCGTAGATTCCGCCGCGTTCTGGGCCGGAGCCGAGCAGGTCATCAATGACCTCGCTCCGCGCAACCGCGCCCTGCTGGCCGAACGCGACGAGATCCAGGGCAAGCTCGATGCCTGGCACGCCGAGCATCCCGGCGCGAACTACGACAAGGCCACCTACAAGAGCTTCCTCGGCGATATCGGCTACCTGCGCGCGGAACCGGCCGATTTCGAGATCGCCACCCAGAATGTGGACGACGAGATCGCCACCACCGCGGGCCCGCAGCTGGTGGTGCCGGTGATGAACGCCCGCTTCGCGATCAATGCCGCGAACGCGCGCTGGGGTTCGCTCTACGACGCCCTCTACGGCACCGACGCCATCTCCGAGGCCGACGGTGGGGGGAAGGGCACCGGCTACAACCCGGTCCGCGGCAGCCGCGTGATCGAGTTCGCGCGCAAGTTCCTCGATACCGCCGCCCCGCTGGCCAACGGCTCGCACCGGTCCTCGACGCACTACGCGATCGATGGCGGCAAGCTGGCGGTCACGCTGAGCGACGACGGGGTCACCACGCTGGCCACCGATGGCGCGGAACTGGTCGGCTACCTGGGCGATCCGGCATCGCCGACCTCGATCCTGTTGAAGCACAACGGCTTGCACGTCGACATCCAGATCGACGCCGCCTCGCCGATCGGCAAGACCGATCCGGCCGGTGTCAAGGATGTGGTGCTGGAGTCCGCGGTCACCACGATCATGGACTTCGAGGATTCGGTCGCCGCGGTGGACGCCGAGGACAAGGTGCTCTGCTACCACAACTGGCTCGGCCTGATGAAGGGCGAGCTGGCGGAGAAGGTGACCAAGGGCGACAAGACCTTCACCCGCACCATGAACCCGGATCGCGTCTACACCGCGCTCGGCGGCGGCGAGCTGGTGCTGCACGGCCGGTCGCTGCTGTTCGTGCGCAATGTCGGCCACCTGATGACCTCCGACGCGATCATCGACGCCGAGGGCAACGAGGTGCCCGAGGGCATCATGGACGGCCTGATCACCTCGCTGATCGCCAAGCACAGCCTGCTCGGCGATACGAAGCTGAAGAACAGCCGCACCGGTTCGGTCTACATCGTGAAGCCGAAGATGCACGGCCCGGACGAGGTCGCCTTCACCAACGAGCTGTTCGGCCGGATCGAGGACGTCCTCGGCCTGACTCGCAACACCCTCAAGGTCGGCATCATGGACGAGGAGCGCCGGACCACGGTCAATCTGAAGGCCTGTATCCAGGCGGCCGCCGAGCGCGTGGTGTTCATCAACACCGGCTTCCTGGACCGCACCGGCGACGAGATCCACACCTCGATGGAGGCCGGGCCGATGGTCCGCAAGGCGGAGATGAAGACCCAGCAGTGGATCCTGTCCTACGAGGACTGGAACGTCGATACCGGTCTGGCCGCCGGCCTGCCCGGTAAGGCGCAGATCGGCAAGGGCATGTGGGCCATGCCGGATCTGATGCACGACATGCTCGAGCAGAAGATCGGCCACCCGCGCGCGGGCGCCAACACCGCCTGGGTTCCCTCGCCGACCGCGGCCACCTTGCATGCGACGCACTACCACCAGGTCGATGTGTTCGAGCGGCAGCAGGAGATCGCCGCCGGTGGTCGTCGCGCCACCGTCGATCAGATCCTGGAGATCCCGCTCGCGGCCGACCCGAACTGGACCGACGAGGAGAAGCGCCAGGAGCTGGACAACAACTCCCAGGGCATCCTCGGCTATGTGGTGCGCTGGATCGACCACGGCGTCGGCTGCTCCAAGGTGCCCGACATCCGGGATATCGGTCTCATGGAAGACCGTGCGACCCTGCGCATTTCGAGCCAGCTGATGGCGAACTGGCTGCGCCACGGTGTGGTCACCGCCGATGAGGTGGTGGCCAGCCTGGAGCGGATGGCGCCGGTGGTGGACAAGCAGAATGCGGGCGATCCGAACTACCGGCCGATGGCGGCGGACTTCGCGGGCAGCATCGCGTTCCAGGCCGCGAAGGAACTGGTGCTGGAAGGCACCAAGCAGCCGAACGGCTACACCGAGCCGATCCTGCACCGCCGTCGCCGGGAGGCCAAGGCGCTGGCTTGCGTCTAAGGCGTTGCGCGTCTGAGTAACTCGTGAATCCCCCCGCCCGGGCGCTTGCCGGGCGGGGGGATTCCTTTACCACACGACGACCGTCGACGGGGCGGATGACCGGTTTCGACCCACATAACGATCCGTTACCCTGGGCGCTGCACGAGACAGTCGGATGTGAGGAAGTTTTATGGGAAGCGTTGTCCTTGATGTATTCGCCCTGGTTGTGAACCGCGCGGCGATGTTCTGGAACTGGATGGCCACCGGTTCGGCCGGTTTCCCGCCGCTGTAATAGCCGAGCTGAACGTCTGGTACGACGACCCCCGGTCCCGGCACCCTCGATGGGATGCCGAGGCCGGGGGTTTCCTGTGCCCGGTGAGATATCTCCACAGACGGTGAGCCGATTCCCTTCGGAGACAGGGCGGATCGACGTATCTTCTTTGGCATGAGCAGTGGCCCCCGACCGACACCGTTATGGTTCGAGCTCTGGATGGGCGCCATCACCACCGTCATCGCGTTGCTCTGTGCCGCGCTGTGCTGGGAATTGGCTGCTCAGGGCAGCTTTCCGGCCAAAGTGCTGCTGTGGGTGGGACTTTCGGTGGTCGGACTTGTTGCGATCGTCTTCGCCATCCTGGGGCTGATCCGCTATCACGCTGTCCTCGTGAGCCTTACCGCACCGCTACTGATCGCCGCGCTCGCCGCGCTGGTGTGGTACGAAGTGCCCGAAACCACCGGTTGGCGCCTGTCCCGGCCAATCCTGGAAGATCAGGCCACCGCCTGCGCCAATCCGGGCCATCGCACCCGCCTCGGTGTCTACACCGTCACCTACATCACCCGCCGCGACGGCGCCTGCCTGTTCTACGTCAGTGGCGGAGCCACCAATTCCGAAGGCTTCGCCTACTTCCCGGACAGCGCCCCGAGCATCGGTCCCGCCGGACCGGGCGGCGTCGGCTACGAACCCTTCCACGATCGCTGGTACCGCTTCGTCGAGAACACCTGACCGGATCGGCCGAGGCCGTCACCGCTCTACGGCTCAGTGCCCGACACCGATCAGCGTCCGGACAATCATGAAGATGGCGGCCACGCCGAAACAGGCCAGTCCGACGACCCATACCGTGAACATCTGCCGCATCGGTATCAATTTGTTCAGCCAGTCGACTTCGAGATCGACGCCATCCTGATGCGCCTCGAAGACGGTGCCGTGTGCGCCCCAGGCGCCCGCGCCGAGCTGCTGTTGTTCGAATCGCTGCAGCCATCGGGCATCCTTGCGTTCGGCGAGGCGATGGCTCGCCATGAGCATGATCGAAATGACCGACACGATCAGCGCGAGTAGCGACGAGGCTATCCGCGCGATGGCGTCGTTTCCGGCTCCCATCGAGATACTGAACAAGAATGCCTGGGCAGTCAGGCTGAGGGCGGGAACCTGCCAGAGGAGGTTCTCGTATTGCAGACGTCGGTCCGCCACGGTCCGGTAGACCGCATCCAGATCAGCCGAACGGCGAGGAGCCGGCTCGTCCACAAGGGGTACTGTCGCACACTCGCGCAGAGCTGGTGGGTGTTTGTCACGTTCGGGATGCGGAGCGAACCAGGATGAGGATGCTGACCAGAAGCACCCACGCCGGGAAGGCCAGCGTCATCCATCTGCTCGTTTCGCCGGCCACCAGGAGTGCCAGGGCCGCCAGATAGCTGAGACCGGCGAGCCAGCGGGGCATCAGCCCGGTCTTCAGCCAAATCGTCGCGAGCGAGATCATGAACACGGCCGCCATCCGCAGGGCGTAGGTCTGGCATGCCGAAACCACGATCATCTTGCCGAAGTCGACCACTGCGGCGCGGGCGGCCGGGTCGGTGACGGCGGTGTTGCTGGACACCAGACCGGCGGCGACGGCGGTGCCGACGAACATCATCGCCAGGAACAGCAGGCCGCTACCGAGGAATACCGATAGGAAGAACCGATCTTCATAGCGCCCGAATCCGTCACGGACGACGCCGATGAACCATAGGAAGCTGATGCCGGCGAACGGCATGAGCACCGTCGCTGTTCTGATCGCGTTCTGCTGACTGTTCAGCCAACGAGTCGAGCCTTCGATGCCGTCGGGCATGTCGATACGGATCAAGATCAGCGTTGTGCCGAACAACACCGCGAAGACCACTCCGGCCAGTGCGGCCGCTCGCGGTGTCGACAACCGGTGCGGGGTCGGCTCGGTCTGTTGCGGCGATGTCGACATGGCGTCATCCTGTCAAATCCGAGCGCCGCTGGGCTGGATTTCCGGTCCGGGTCTGATTTCCTCGTTGTGCTCCTGGCACAGAATTCAACGTACCGACGTCGTTGATCGAATTCCGTCCTGGTTGCGGGTGCTGTGTGGGTTTCGGCGAGATCGGCCGAGGCATAGCATATTGAAAGTCCAGCTTACTGCGGTGCGGAAGGTGGGTGAAGATATGACGACCGAGCCCGACTGGGGTAAACCGGCGGCCGTGGCCATCCCGGCGGAGGGGTATTTCGAGCTGGAGCGGGGCAGATACGGTCCCCTCTATCCCCGGACGCCTGCCTGCTACGGGTTCTCGATCATCGCCAAGGTGAAACCGGGTCGCGAGGAGGCTATTCGCGCATACGGCAAGCAGATCCAGGATGCGGTAGCAGCTGGTCCGGATGTGCTGGCACCGCTGCGGCTGCACTATCTGCGTTGGGTGTTGTTCGACGTCGGATCGGGACTGCATTTCCAATATCAGGGCATTTTCGACACCGATTTCGACAAATACACCGAGGACGCCGTGGCCCTGTTCTCCCAGACCGGTATCACCACGGTTTTCACCAATCTCGAGGGATTTCCGGAGGATTGGAAGGAAAACCCGGAGGCGTTCGTGAAATTTGTTCGCGAACACCAGTTTCCGAGCTTCCTCGAATACGGCGAGTACCCCTACGTCACCGCCGACGAGATCAAAAAGGCGCTGCGGCTGAAAGCAGCGTTTTCCGACATGCTCGACCAGATGCAGTAACCCCTGGGCCATGCTCGAACTCGACGATATTCAGCACATCCTGCTGACCCGGACCCCGGCGGTGACCGGCCGCTACGAGTTCCTGTCGTTCGACGATCCCGCAGGGGCGCGGGCTTGGTTGACGCCGCTGGTGGACCGTGTGCAATCGGCTGCGGACGTGCGCGCCACGATGGACAGTTCCGACCGCTGGGTCACGCTGGCCTTCACCTGGCGCGGGCTGCGGGCGCTCGGCGTACCGGAGGAAACGCTCGCCACCTTCCCGGACGAGTTCCGCGAAGGCATGGCCGCGCGCGCTGACATCCTGGGTGACACGGGCGCTTGTTCTCCCGGCAACTGGGTGGGCGGACTGGCCGGTGACGACGTGCACGCCATCGCGATCCTGTTCGCCCGCACCGATGCCGAGCACCAGCGCTGCACCACCGAACACCACAAACTGATCGCCCGTTGCTCCGGTGTGCGCGTGTTGTCGTTCCTGGATCTGAACGCGACGCCGCCCTTCGACTACGCCCACGATCATTTCGGGTTCCGAGATCGGTTGTCCCAGCCGGTGATCGCCGGATCCGGTGACACGCCGACCCCCGGCTCGGGAGCAGCGCTGCAACCCGGCGAATTCATCCTCGGCTATCCGGACGAGGAGGGGCCACCGCGAGCGCTGCCGCAGCCGGAGGTGTTGTTCCGCAACGGAAGCTATATGGCCTACCGGCGCCTGCAAGAACACGTCGGCGCGTTTCGGAACTATCTGCGTGAGCACTCGGATACCCCGGACGGTCAGGAGTTGCTCGCCGCGAAGCTCATGGGGCGCTGGCGCAGCGGCGCACCCCTGGTGCTGGCACCGGACCGGGATGATCCGGCGCTGGGTGCGGATCCCATGCGCAACAACGACTTCAGCTACAAGGAAATGGATCCGCACGGCTACTCGGTACCTCTCGGCGCGCACGCGCGGCGTCTGAACCCCCGTGACACCGCGGCGAACATGAACCGCCGCAGAATGATTCGCCGCGGCGCCACCTACGGGCCCGCGCTACCCGAGGATGCCCCCGACGACGGAGTGGACCGCGGGATCGCCGCGTTCATCATCTGCGCCAGCCTGGTACGCCAGTTCGAGTTCGCCCAGAACGTCTGGATCAACGACAAGACATTCCACGAACTCGGCAACGAACACGACCCCATCTGCGGCACCCAGGACGGCACCCTCGACTTCACGATCCCCAAGCGGCCCATCCGCAAGGTGCACAAGGGACTGCCGGCCTTCACCACGCTCAGGGGCGGCGCGTACTTCTTCCTCCCGGGCATCAGCGCTCTCCGATACCTGGCCACGCTCGACAGTCGAGAGGTGACACCATGAGCAGCACCCTGCCGTCGGCACGCACCTACAACCAGAACCACATTCCGCGCAAGCACGACGGGCGACGGCGGATGAGCATCTATTGGACATGGAGTTATCCATGGGAGGCGCAGCGCGATCCCGCCGAGATGTACAACCGCTTCTCGACGATGACCGAGGTCCGCAACGTGCTGTGGCCGAGCTACGAGACTCCGGAATACGACGCCGCGCACTTCCTGCAGGGCATCGCAGGCACGCTCGAGCTGTTCCATCGCTCGACGCTGGCGTTTCAACAGTTGGCCGAAGAGGCCACCGGTCACCCCGTCGCGGTGTTCCAGCGCATCGACCAGGCCGGCTACACCTTGCCGATCGACGAGCGGATCCTGGCCGACACCGACACCCTGATGGTGTTCGGGCTCGATCACGTTCTTTCCGAGCAGCAAGCCGCCTCAGCCGAGATCGAGGCGATCCGCGACTGGCTGCAACGCGAAGGCACCTGCCTGCTGCTGGCACCGCACCACGACGTCGGGTGCACCGACGACTACGCGCAGCGACAAATGGAATACGCGCATCACGGTGATCCATTGGTGCCGCGGCAGCAACGATTCGGCCAGTACACACGCTCGCTCATGCGGGCCCTCGACGTGCCGGTGCACAACAAATGGGGCCTGCGCCCCGCGGTCGTCGACGGCACCAATGAGATCGCACCCTTGACAGGGTTCCGCGATCTGGACGCGCCCCGGCTGCTGGACAACGTGACGACGTTCAACTTCCACCCCCATCTACCGCACTACGAGCTCACCGCGCCGGAATCCGACTCGCTTCGTGTCCTGGGCCGCCAGCGTGTCGACCCCCAGCGACCCCATCCCTTCACCGCCGCCGGCAATACGGAATTCAATACGTTGATCTGGATGCCACCCGCCGACAGGCGAGCCGGCGATATGGTGCTCATCGACTCCACCAACTTCACCACGCTGTTCGGCGGGACCGACAGCCTCCGCAACCTCTGGCACAACCTGGCCACCATGAAGTGACCACTGGTTCAGGGTTTGGGTTCGATCCAGAGGGCTTCGGCTACGGCGCAGAGATCGCCGGAGGACGTGGCGAGGGCGATGCCGACCGTATGTTTGCGGCCTTGGTGGCTGATGGGCCAGGCGCAGGAGATGTAAGGGGAGTCGGGGTAGACGGGGTGGAGTTGGGTGGCGGTGAGGGCCGCGGTTACGCCGCCGAAGCTCATACCTTGTTTTCGCATGGCGGTCCAGCCGCCGGGGCAGTCGAGAGCGGACCAGACGACTGCCGGTGGGAGTCGGCCGGATTCGTCGGCCAGGCCGGGATCCGGAGTCCAGGCGGCGATGACGAGATCGTGATCCGGTGTGTCCCAGGTGAGCAGGCGCAGGCCGCGGCCGGGTGCGCAGGCGGCGCCGCAGCCATAGCAGTCGGTGACGCGGCGCGACACTATGGCCGCGTCGGTGACGGCCTTCGCCTCGGCCCAGCTCGGGGCGGGCGGTGGATCGATGGTGAGCACCGCCGGAGTGGATTCGGCGAGTAACGCGCCGTCGGCATCGGTCAGCGTATATCCACCGGATCTGGTGGGGCGCAATGACATCGGGGTCTCCAGCGGCACCCTGGCACGGAAGTCGACGCGTATCTCGGTGGCCTCGCACGGGCCCGCCAGCAGGCCCGCGACGTAGCCGCCGAACGCGACGCCGGGATATCCGTGCACGTATTCGGGGACGGTGACTGTCTCGGTCTGGATCACGGGTCGCTCGCGCCTTTCTGTGCCGTCGATCTGGATCGACCGTACCGGGTCGGCTATTGCGTGGCCTTACCGCCGAGTTGGGTGAGCAGCACGCTGATCACACCGGCCTCCTGACTCTGGCTCTGGAACATCGAGCGCGCGGTTTCCTTGACCGGGCCCGAGGTCAGAAGCTCGTCGGCGGCACGAGCCATCACCAGTCCGCCTTGATGATGACGAAACATCAATTGCAGGAACAGTATTTCGGCATTGTGACCGCGGGCTGCGGACAGGGCGTCGAGTTCGGCGGCTGTCGCCATACCCGGCATCGCATCGCCGCTCGACCGACCCGCACTCGGATGATGTTGCGACACAGCCGCATCGGCGTGCATCCACGCCATCGGATGCGACGACAGCGGCGACGCATCGGCCAGCCGCAGCCACCCGAGCATGGTCCCGATCTCGATGCGCTGCGCGTCCGAAAGCTGTTGTCCCAGCCGCAGCACGGTCGGGTTCGCATCACGATCCAAGCGCTGCACCATGATCAGCGCCTGCTGATGATGCGCGATCATATCCTGCGCGAATCCGATCTCGACCGCGTTGAGAACCGGTGCGGTCGTATGCTGTTCGGGCAATACGAGCGGCCGCAGCGCCGCGCCGAGCACAACCAGGACGAACGCAACCGAGGCGAGCGCCGCGACTCGGAACCAACGGGACACAGCTACGACCCGACGGTCGATTGCTGATTCTCGGGCACCGTATAAGCGCCGTTCTCCAGTTGCAGCACCATGAATCCGTTATCGGAGCAGGCGACATACAGCTGGTTGCCGCGCCACTCCGGCGGCGAGAAACACCAGTCGGTCGAGACATCGCCGAAGGCGAGGTTGCCGGTGCGCGGGGTAAGCGCGTCCAGGGGATTGAATTGACCCTCCAACACCGCGCGTGCGGCCGGTGGTGTGCTCATCAACGGCACACCGATGATCGACGCGAGTGCATGCGGTGAGTTCCACAGGCTCAGGTTCTGGCCGGTTCGTGCGGGTGGATTGAAGTAGGCGATCTCGCGGATATCGTGCGGATCGCGGACATCGAAAATCCTGATGCCGGAGGAGATCCAACCGCAGGCGAGGGCGGTGGGGTTGTCCGGGCGGTCGGCGGCACAGTAGTGCGATTCGTAGGCGAAGGCCGAACCGCCCATCGAACTACCGATATTGCTGTCGATGTTCTGCAGCAGGTTGATCTCCAGCTTCACCTTCCCGACCACCTTCGGTGCTGTGTCGTTGGAGATATCGATGAGTTTCACACCGCCGGAACCGCCTTCGTCGACGGTGTAGAGGTAGGGCTTGCCGTCATAGGTCACCGGGATGCTGTGCTGGGTGGCCCAGCCGTCGGTCCAGAAGGTGCGGCCGATATGGGTGACCTGCGGGTTGGGATCGCGGCGCTGAACCGCGCTGATATCGAGCACGGTGAATCCGCCGAGCGCGGAAAGGTACATGCGGTTGCCGTCCGGACTGATGCCGAAGCCGTGCGCCTCGATTCCGGTCAGCCCCTGCCAGATGACATGCGGATCGGTCGGATCGGTGAGATCGACCGCGCTGACGAAACCGGGGGCGACGCCCGAGGCCCAGTAGGTGCGGCCGTCGGGGGACCAGCCGCCCTCGTGTGTGGTGATCGGCAGCGGCATCAGCAGATTCGTGCCCGGCCCCGGATTGAGCAGCTTCGGATACGCGCAATCGGAGACGTCGTAGACCGACAGATAGCCGACACCCTCGCCGACCGGCACACCGGTCCCGACGAGCAGTTTGCGTTCGGTATTGACCTTGAGGCTCTCCCAGGTGCCCGCGAGCATCGCGGGTTCGGTCAGGGTGACCGTCGGGCGCGGGTGCGCCGGATCGGAGACGTCGAGCACCTGGACGCCGCGGCCCTCGCTGATCAGGTCGCCGGGAAAGAACGAACCCAGGTAGGCGCAATGATCGAAGCTGGTGGAGGTGATGCCCGCGCCGCGTCCGGCGTAATTGCCGACCATCGACATATTGCAGGTGTAGCCCTGAGTGCTGCGCCGACTGTCGCGGTCGGCGGCCGAAACATCGCCCTGCAGCCCGGTTTCCGGCATCGATCCCGGCCCGCAGTCCGCCCGGGGTACCGAGGTCCGGCCGACATCGAAGAATTCCTGGACCGCGGTGGCGATATCGGATTGCAGATCGGCCGATGCGGTGCTGGGCACCATCATTGCGGCCACGATCGTGGTGGCGAACAAGGCCAAGGGCCGGGCACGACACAGTCTCAGCTTCGGGTGCATCATTGCATCCCAACTTTCCTCATCATGGGCACAGGCCGCGCCGACTCAGACGGAGTATGAACTGACTGAATGGTAGTAACGGGCAGTTACTTACAGCTGAGTTTTGGCGAAAATGCCAGGTAATTGACATGTTCCGCCGCGAAGCTCAGCTGGCGGTCAGTGCCTCGGTCTCACC
The DNA here is from genome assembly GCF_055584605.1 of Nocardia sp. NPDC102475. Lineage (NCBI taxonomy): Bacteria > Bacillati > Actinomycetota > Actinomycetes > Mycobacteriales > Nocardiaceae > Nocardia > Nocardia sp. NPDC102475. The sequence continues at coordinate 90,908 of NZ_JBVJLS010000004.1, forward strand.
TGTCAGCAGTGATGTGCAGACGTCGAGCAGGGACTGTCTGAGTCCCGTCGACCGCTCGGCCAATGCCGACTGCGCCCGGACGTATTCGGCACGCCCCACCGGTGTTTCGATGCGGATCGGCTCGTAGCCGTAGTCGGTGAGGTCGTACGGGCTGGCGCGCATATCGAGTTCGCGTGCGGCGCAGGCGAATTCGAAATAGTCGAGCAGCAGGTCGGAAGAGATGAGCGGGGTCAGTTTGAAACCCCATTTGTAGAGGTCCATATTGGCGTGCAGGCAGCCGGGCTGCTCGCGGGCGACCTGGTCGGCGCGGGTCAACGGTTCCGCGTTGCGACCGACCGCGTCCGGGGTGAAGAAGCGGAACGCGTCGAAGTGGGTGCAGCGCAGAGACATCGATTCGACGACCGTATCGGTGCCGGTGCTGCCCAGGCGCAGCGGCACCTGTTGGTGGCGGACCTCGTCGGTTTTGTACACCATTGCCCACTCGTGCAGGCCGAAGCAGGACAGCTGTGCCGGGCGGGATGCCGTGGCGCGCAGCAGTTTTGCGATGAACTCGACGGTGTCGCGACGCCGCCCGATAAACGCGGGGTCGGCGGTATGGACACCCGCGCCGGAACGCGTGTCGTGCCGGTGATACCCGCGAGCCCCGTCGTACTCCCGCGCGCCCGCCAATGCGACACCGAATCCTGGGTGCCAGCGCCGCAATTGGGCGGGCTTGTGTCCGTAGTAGGTGAACAGGAAGTCGATCACCGGATGCGACGACCCCGCCGCGCGCCGCTCGAGATACGGTCCGACGAGCTCGTCCAGCCGAGCCCGGTGCGCGGCGGCACTGGTCCGCCACTCGGACTCGGCCAGCACGATCATTCGATCACCCGGTGCGTCCCGTCGCGCACGGTGCCGACGAACTCTTCCACCAGATCCTCCAGCGCCACAATGCCCACCGTATTTCCGTGAGTGTCCACGACACGGCCGAGGTGGGAGTTGGTGCGGCGCAACCGGGCCAGCGCCTCGTACAGGGGCGTACCGGCGCTCACCGTCGGCAGTGGACGAATATCCGTGCGCGGGATGGGTGTATTCGGTCCGGCGCTTTCGTCGGCGACCTTGTCGAGCACATCCTTCACATGCAGATACCCGACCAGCGAGCCGTCGCTCGCGCGCACCGGATACCGGGAGAAACCGGTTTCGGCGACCGCGGTTTCGATATCGCCGAGCGTGGTGCCGTTGCCGCGCAACGGAACCGAGCGGGTCGTCGCCAGCTGCACCATCACATCGCCCACCACCCGATCGGAGGTGCCGAGCGCCTGGGTGAGGCGGCGGTGCTCCTCCTCGTCGAGCAGGCCCTCCGAACGGGATTCACCGATCATCTCGGCGAGCTCGACACTCGAGACCGTCGCCTCGAGCTCATCCTTCGGCTCGATCCGCAACATGCGCAGCGACAGATTCGCCGCCAGGTTGTAGAGGGCGATGAGTGGACGCGCCAAGCGCAACCACATCAGATGCACCGGAACCAGCAGCAGCGCACTGCGTTCCGGTCCGGCCAGCGCGATATTCTTCGGAATCATCTCGCCGAACAGAATGTGCAGGATCACCACGATCGCCAGCGCGATGGCGAAGGCCACCGGATGCAGCAGCTGTTCGGGCAGGCCGACCAGCTCGAACGGCACCTCCAGCAAATGCGCCACCGCGGGTTCGCCGACCCGGCCGAGCAGGATCGAGCAGATGGTGATGCCGAGCTGCGCGGCGGCCAACATCATGGATAGGTTCTCACCGGCCCGGATCACCGTGTGCGCCTTGCGCTTCCCCTGTGCGGCGAGCGCCTCGAGCCGGTCACGGCGGGCCGAGATGAGCGCGAATTCGGCGGCGACGAAGAAGGCATTGCAAGCCAGCAGCACCACCGTCAACAGCACACCGAGGAGATCACCCATGGCTGTTCTCCTTCAGTACGGCGGCCGCGACCGGGACCAGCCGGATCCGATCGATACGCCGCCCATCCATCCGTTCGACCTTGGCGATCCAGCCTCCGTCATCGTCGTTCGGATAGCGATGCGAGGACCGCGGATTCGGCAGTACCACCTCATCACCGGTAACCGGGATACGGCCGAGCTGGGTGAGTACCAGACCGCCGAGGGTTTCGTATTCGCCGTCCGGCGCGTCGTAGCCGGTGGCCCGGGAGACCTCGTCGATGCGTAGCAGCCCCGAGCAGTCCCAGCCGTCGGCGACCCGGCGGACATCGCGTTCTTCCTCATCGTGCTCGTCGCGGACATCGCCGAGGATTTCCTCGATGAGATCCTCCATGGTCACGATGCCCGCGGTGCCGCCGTATTCGTCGACCACCAGCGCGACCTGCATGCCGTCGGCGCGCACCCGCTCGAGCACCTCGTCGCCGTCGAGGCTGGCGGGCACGATCGGGACCTGCCGGGCGAGCAGATGCAGCGGGATGGTGTTGCGGACATTCGCCGCGTGGGTGAACGCCTGTTTGACGTGCACCACGCCGAGGGTGTTGTCCAGATCGCCGTCGATGATCGGGAACCGGGAGTAACCGGTGCGGCTGGCGGCCGCGATCAGATCGGCGATGGTGTCGGACTTGTCCAGGGATTCGATCTTGACCCGCGGTGTCATCAGCTCCTCGGCGCTGCGCTCACCGAATTGCAGCGAGCGATCGACCAGCTGCGCGGTGCGGTGGTCCAGCGCGCCGCGCAGTGCGGAGGTGCGCACCAGCGAGCCGAGTTCCTGCGGGGAGCGCGCCGAACGCAGCTCCTCGGCCGGTTCCACGCCGAGGCGGCGGACCACCCAGTTCGCGGTGCCGTTGAGGAAGTGGATCATCCACTTGAACACCACCGAGAAGGCGATCATCGGGCCCGCGGTCACCCGGGCGGTGCCGAGCGGCTTCGATATCGCGATGTTCTTCGGCACGAGCTCGCCGTAGATCATCGACAGCGAGGTGGCGAGCAGCAATGCCAGCGTGAGCGAGATACCGTGCGCCGCACCCTCGCTCAGACCGAGCGCGGTGAACGGCGGCGACAGCAGCCGGGCCAGGACGGGTTCGGCGATATAGCCCGTGATCAGCGTGGTGATGGTGATACCGAGCTGGGCTCCGGAGAGCTGGAACGACAATGTGGTGTGCGCCTGCCGGACCATGCGCGAGCGGGCGTCCCCGACCGTGCGCACATGCGATTCGACGGTACTGCGTTCCAGAGCGGTGAGCGAGAATTCGGCGGCAACGAACAACGCGGTGCCGACGGTGAGGGCGATGAACCCCATCAGGCTGAGCACGGTGAGCACGACGGACATCGTCAGCACCACCTGCGAGACATGCGATGAGCTGAATCGGATCGGGCGGCTGTGGGAAGGAGGGCGCCGGGTTTGTCACCCGGCTCGGTAGAGGAGCCCTCCTGTGCGGCGCCCTCGGACGCGGGTGACAACTTGTTCCTCTCGGCGAATGGGTTTGTGTAACCGGAAACCGGCAACCACTATGCTACCGGCCCACGCGCGTGCCCGCGTGGGCCGGTATTGCTGTGTCTGATTGGCCGCGCCTGCGGCGCGGCGTGTTCGCGGCCCCCGGGTGTCTCGCATCCGAGGGGCCGAGACTCGCGCCTGCGGCGCATGCGCTTCGGCCCCTCGGATGCGAGACGGGCCGCGAACGGTCGCTCGTAAGACTCGCTCCGTCGGGGTCAGCTGGGGCAGGACGGCTCAGCTTTTATCCACGCTGAGCGGTCTACCAGCCGCTCGGCAGCGGGCGGCCTTCGGCGAATCCTGCGGCCGATTGCACGCCGAGCACGGCCTTGTCGTGGAACTCGGTGAGGCTGCGGGCACCCGCGTAGGTGCAGGCGCTGCGGACGCCGGAGCAGATGTGGTCGATGAGGTCCTCGACGCCGGGGCGTTCCGGATCCAGGCGCATGCGCGAGCTGGAGATACCTTCCTCGAACAGTGCCTTGCGGGCGCGGTCGAAGCCGCTGTCGGTGGCGGTGCGGGCGGCGACAGCGCGCTTGGAGGCCATGCCGAAGCTTTCCTTGTAGGCATTGCCGTCGCGGTCGACGCGCAGGTCGCCGGGGGATTCGTAGGTGCCGGCGAACCAGGAACCGATCATCACGTTGGACGCGCCCGCGGCCAGTGCGAGAGCGACGTCGCGCGGGTGCCGGACCCCGCCGTCGGCCCAGATGTGCACGCCGAGTTCCTTTGCGGCGGTGGCGCATTCGGCCACTGCGGAGAACTGCGGACGGCCGACGCCGGTCATCATGCGGGTGGTGCACATGGCGCCGGGGCCGACACCGACCTTGATGATGTCCGCGCCCGCCGCTGCCAGATCGCGGGTGCCCTGCGCGGAGACCACATTGCCCGCGACCAGCGGCACACCGAGGCCGAGATCGCGGATGGCGCTGAGGGTTTCGAGCATTTTGGCCTGGTGGCCGTGAGCGGTATCGATGACGAGCAGGTCCGCGCCCGCGTCGACGAGCGCCTTTGCCCTGGCCGCCACGTCGCCGTTGATGCCGACCGCGGTGGCCACGCGCAACTGGTTGTTGGCGTCCACATTGGGCTGGTAGATGCCGGCGCGGATGGCTCCGGTGCGAGTCATCACACCGGCGAGGCCGCCGTCCTCGGCGATGAGCACGGCAAGTTGCGCGTGCTCGGCCTCGAGCAGGTCGAACAGATCGCGCGGCGAGGTGCTGGCCGGCGCCTGCACGAAATCGGTGACCGCTACATCGCGCAGCCGGGCGAACCGGTCGACATCGGTGCAGGACGCCTCGGTGACCACACCGACCGGCTTACCGCCGTCGACGACGACCACGGCACCGTGGGCGCGCTTGTGCATCAGGGCGACGGCCTCGGAGACCGAACGCTCCGGATCCAGCGTGACCGGGGTATCGGCGGTAAGCGAACGGCTCTTGACGAAGGCGATGGTTTCCGATGCCGCGGCGATCGGAAGATCCTGCGGTAGGACGACGATGCCGCCGCGACGGGCGACCGTCTCGGCCATCCGGCGTCCGGCGACCGCGGTCATATTCGCGACGACAATGGGAATGGTGGTGCCGGACCCGTCTGCGGTCGAAAGATCGACGTCGAACCGTGACGCGACATCCGTCCGATTCGGGACGAGGAAGAGGTCGTCGTAGGTCAGGTCGTACGGCGGCTGATGACCAGGGAGAAACTGCACTTAACCGATTCTAACCGGTGCGCCGGAGTTCCGTGCAATCACCCAGCATTCCCTATGCGCCGGTGTTCATCTGATCTCGAGTCGTGCGTGTCACGCGTCGGCTTGGGCGCGGGAGAGTTGGATTGTGGTCGCGCACATGATGATTACGGCGACGGTGATCACCGTGAATCCGATGTGGTCGGTGCGGAGGCGTTCGTCGAGGACGGTAATGCCGATGAAGGCGGCGGCCAGCGGTTCGGCGATGGTGACGGCGGGCAACGATGCGACGAGGGGGCCGGATTGGAAGGCGCGTTGCTGGAGATAGAGGCCGATCAAACCGGAGGCCACCAGGGCCCAGGTTTGCCAGCTGCCCAGCACGTGGATGAGGCCGCCGTCGAAGAGTTCGGTCACGTACTCGGTGAGCGCGGCGGCCAGACCGAACAGGGCGCCGCCCGCGGTGCCGAACAGGAGTGCGCGGCGAGTCGGGTCGGAGGTCCCGAGGCCGACGACGACGGCCACTGCCAGCACACCGAGCAGGGCGGCGAGCGGCGGGATCCAATCACGCAGGGGCGCATTGGTATTGCCCTCGGTCGGATCGCCGATGATCAAGAAGGCGGCAAGGGCTGCCGCGAGTGCGACGGCGGTCGCCCAGGTGCGCGGGGTGATGCGGCGGCGGTTGATGCGGGCCGATAGCGGGAGCGCAAAGACCAGCATGCTCACCAGAATCGGCTGGACGAGCAGCACCGCACCCAGAGTGAGTGCGGCGACCTGCATGGCGTAACCGCCCGCATCCCCGATGATTCCGCCCCACCAGCGCGGATTGCGCAGCAGTGAACGCATGAGCGACTCGTCCTCGGGAACCGCGGCCGCCGCATGCTGCTGCGCGACCGCGGCCACCGCGAAGAGCAATGCCCCGATCAGTGCGCAGACGACCGCACCCACCTGATGATTCGCCACCTGGTCAGTTTGCCCCGCGATTGCGGCCGCCCGGCACCCCCTGTGCTCGCCCGGCGCGTCGACGCGTGCGCCCGGGCGTGTCGCCGCTGGTCGCAGCGGTGCGACCGGTTCCGGCGCCACGACCGGAAGTGGCCCCTGCGCCATGGCCGGCAGACGTAGCGCGCGCGGATGAGCCCGTTCCGTGGGCTGCCTTGGCGGACCCGGCAGCCCGACCCGGCGCGGCCGATGCCGCGCTCGCGGTCCGCCCCAGAGCCGTGTTCGCCGACCCGGCGCTCCGGCGGGGGGCAGCCGTCGCCGCTGCTGTGGTCCGACCCGTGGCAGGGGCGGCCGTCGTCCCCCGACCCGACGTTGCGACACTGCGCCGATTCGAAGTCGCGGTGGAGCTCGACGAACCACCCGAGGACTTCTTCGCGCCTCCGGCGCGACCACTCGAACCGGCACCAGCACCGGCACCACGCCGCCCGGCACCGGCTGAGCCCGCACCGTCCGACCGTGTGCCGCGACCACGACCGCCGGAACCCGGACCAGACCGGCGGCTCGACCTACCGACGTTCAACTCACCCTCGTCACCCACCGTGACCGCCGAGTTCGCCGCGACGATCGGTACGCCCGAGGGCTGCTTCGCGCCGGTGATCTGGATCAGGCGCCGATCGCCCGGACGGACCTGCACGCCGTCGACATCGACGCCCGCCTTGCGGGTCATCTTCTCGACCTCGGTGCGTTCCTCCTCGGTGACCAGCGTGACGACGACGCCGTCCTCACCGGCACGGGCGGTGCGGCCCGCGCGATGCAGGTACGCCTTGGATTCCCCGGGCGGATCCACGTGCACGACAAGGGAAATCCCGTCCACATGGATACCGCGCGCGGCTACATCGGTGGTCACCAGCACCGGAGTCGTATTGTCGGCGAATGCGGCCAGCGTCCGCACGCGGTTGTTCTGTGCCTTCCCGCCGTGCAGCGCGCCTGCAGCGATTCCGGCCGCGCGCAACTGCTTGGCGAGCCGGTCCGCACCGTGTTTGGTGCGCACGAACATGATGGTCAGCCCGTCGCGGGCGGCGATCTGCGCGGTGATCTCGCGCTTATCGGCCTTGCGCAGGTACAGCAGGTGATGCGACATCGTCGCGACCGAGGCCGAGGGTGGCGCGGTTGAATGGGTGACCGGGAAGCGCAGGTAGCGCTTGACCAGTTTGTCGACCTCACCGTCGAGGGTGGCCGAAAACAGCAGGCGCTGACCATCTTTCGGCGTCCGGTCGAGCAGCTTGGTGACTTGGGGCAGGAAGCCCATATCGGCCATGTGGTCGGCCTCGTCCAGTGCGGTGATCCGCACCTCGGACAGGTCGGCGGAGCGCTGGTTGATCAGGTCTTCCAGCCGCCCGGGCGTGGCGATGAGCAGGTCGACACCGCGTGCGAGCCGGTCGGCCTGTCGCTTGATCGGCGCGCCGCCGACCACCGAGGCGATCCGCAGCCCGAGCGACAGTGCCACATTGTCCAGCGCCTTTTCGATCTGAGCCGCCAGTTCGCGGGTCGGCACCAGTACAAGGCCGCGCGGACGACCAGGCTTGGCCTGGGCCCCCGCGAGCAGCGCGAGCATCGGCAGCCCGAAGGCCAGGGTCTTGCCGGAGCCGGTCGGGCCGCGTCCGAGCACATCCTTACCCGCCAGCGCATCGGTCGCGGTCGCGGCCTGGATCGGGAACGGGGCCTCGATGCCGTCGCGGCGCAGCGCCTGGACGAGCACGGCGGGTAGGCCCAGCTCCGCGAAGGTGGTGGCAGGGGTGGAGGAGGTCAACGGTGTTGTGTGCCTTTCATGTCTCGGCGCTGGCGGATCCGGGCACGCGTGGTGCCGCCGAGATGGTTGGGCCCGGTCATCGGAATGCGGTAGGACCGGGTGTGTCGGGGAGAACCGGAGGAATCAGTTACGCAGCAGTCGATCCAGTTCGACCAGCCAGGGTACCGCGACGGCCATGGTCGGGACCACCAGGATGGCCGCCGACCCCAGATATGCCGCCGAGGCCACCCGAATATCGCCGATCCGGCCCCCCAGGCGCTGGATGCGGATCAGGGTGGTCGGCCCGCCGGCGGCGAGCGCGCCCTGCGGAGCGGTGGATTTGGCGCACGCCACCAGCGCGCGGGCCAGCGGCTTCGGGCCGGTCACCTTCACCGCCGAGTCGTCGGCGAGCAGTTCGATCAGCAGCTTCACCGATCCGAGCGCGGCCTTGCTGCGCACCACCCGGGGGAAGGCCTCGTGCACCGCCGTGAACGCCTCGAGCACCAGATCGTGCCGCGCGCGCAGATGCGAGCGCTCATGGCTGACGATGGCGGTGACCTCGGCGTCCTGCAGGCTGGTCAGCGTGCCTTCGCTCAGTACGACCCGCTGGCGCAGGCCGGGCAGACAGTAGGCGATCGGCTCGGTCGAGGCGAGCACCCGGATATCGGCGGCGCGGCGCTGCGGTCCGCTCTGGTCGAGCAGATCGACCAGCATGCGGTGGCGCGCCCGGCGCCTGCGGGTGTGCACGCCGACGCGCACGATCGCGTACATCAGTCGCGCGCCGACCAGCAGGGTCAGCGCGAAGACGAAGACATAGGCCAGCCACAGCGGCAGTCCGAGCGCGTCGATTTCCCGGGCCGGGGAGGTGGTCGGGCGACCGTTCGGTCCGGGGACGAGTAGTTGGGCGGCGATGGCCAGGCCCGAGCCGAATGCGCTGAGCACGGCGGCGAGCGCGATGGCCTGCCATAACACGAGCGCGGCGCGCGGAGTCCGATACGGCCAGGTCGCGCGGCTCAGCAGCGCTGGGGCAGGCCCCGCGAGAAGCAAAGCGAGACCGGCGAAGACCGGCGCGGTTGCGTTCATCGACTCAGCTCACTGCGTTGTGGGGCCAGGGTCTCACCTCGTTGTGAGGCCAGGATCCCAAGACTACTGCTTCGGTGGCGCAGTATCTTCGGATGCCTCGAGCTTAGCGAGTGCTTCCCGCAACGCGTCCGTATCGTCCCTGCCGACCTGTTCGACGAAATGCACGAGCGCCGCCGCACGGCTGCCCGCCACATCGGCCTGCTGCAATGCGTCGACCATCAAGCTGGCCACCAGTTCGTCACGGGTGTGCACCGGGGCGTAGCGGTGGGCGCGGTCGTCGCGGCGCTGGACCACCAGATTCTTCTTCGCCAGCCGTTGCAGCACCGTCATCACCGTGGTGTACGCGAGCTCACGGCGGGCGGCCAAAGCCTCGTGTACCTGCCGTACGGTCTGCGGCTCGTCACTGGACCACAGCTGGTCCATGACCGCTTTCTCGAGTTCACCAAGTCCTGCCATTCCACAAGTTTACGGACTCAACGACACAATTGCGTACTACACCCCGTCGTAACTGCCTGATAGCTGGTGTGTCATTTGTCATACCCGGGCAAAACGTGCCGGGTTCCGATGGGCACGATCATCGGACGGCCCGAGACCGGATCCTCGAGGACCGAGGCGTCGAGATCGAAGACCTCGCGCAGCAGGGCGACATCGATGATATCGGCGGGCGCGCCCTTGGCGACGATGCGTCCGTCGCGCATGACGATGAGTCGGTCGCTGTAGCGAATGGCCAGGTTGAGATCGTGCAGCACCATCACCACGGTGCGGCCGAGGTCGTCGTGCAGCCGGTCGATCAGATCCAGTACCTCGACCGAATGCGCGAGGTCGAGGTAGGTGGTCGGCTCGTCGAGCAGCAGGATATCGGTGCCCTGGGCCAGTGCCATGGATATCCAGGCGCGCTGGCGCTGACCGCCGGACAACTCGTCGAGTGAGCGATCGGCCAGGTCGGCGATGCCCGTCGCCGCGAGTGCGGACATGACCTGGGCCTCGTCGGTGGCCGACCACTGCCGGATCCAGGACTGATGCGGATGACGCCCGCGCGCAACGAGATCCGCGACGGTGAGCCCCTCGGGCGCGACCGGAGACTGTGGGAGCATGCCGATGATGCGTGCCACATCCTTGGTCTTCATCGTCGAAATCGCCTTGCCGTCCAACAGGATTCGACCCTGTCGCGGACGCAGCAGCCGCCCGAGCGAGCGCAGCATGGTCGACTTGCCGCAGCCGTTGGGGCCGATGACGGTGGTGACGACGCCGGGTGCGATATCGATATCGAGTCCGTCGACGATGATGCGGTCGCCGTAGCCGAGGGTGACTTCCTGTGCGGAGAGCCGCGTATCGCTGGTCATGACAGGGTCGCCTTCCGATTCATACGCACGAGCAGGTAGAGCAGGAACGGTCCGCCGAAGGCGGCGGTCACCACACCGACCGGCAGATCGACCGGAAACAGCGTGCGCGAGGCCACATCCGCGCCGACTACCAGGATGGCACCGATGAGCGCGGAGCCGATGAGTGGTTCGCCGGGAGTTCGCAGTAGTCGGCGTGCGATCTGCGGTGCGGCGAGCGCCACAAAAGTGACCGGGCCGACAGCCGCCGTGGCGACGGCCGCGGCCACGACGGCCGCGCCGATCAATAGCGTCTGCTGGGTCTGGATCCGCACGCCGAGCACGCGGGTGGTGTCGGTGCCGAGACGGAGTGCGGCAAGGGTTCGCGCGGAGCCCACCGCGACCACGACGACGATGGCCAGGGCCAGCGCGGCCGGGACGAGTTTCGTGCGGTCCGCGCTGTTGAGCGAGCCATTGAGCCAGAGTTGCGCGCGGGCGGCATCCTGCAGGCTGGCGCGGGTGAGCAGAAAGCTGATGCCGGACAACAACAATGCGTTCATACCGATGCCGATCAGCACCAATCGCATCGGCGTGACGCCGCGGTCGCCGGTCACGCTGCGACCCCAGGCGAGGAGGTAGATCACGACCGCGGTGAGCAGACCACCGGTCAGCGCTGCCAGTGGTGTGCCGACGCTGGCGGCGAGTCCCGTTGTCGCGCCGCCGGTTCCGACCAGTACCGCGACCGCGCCGAGGCTCGAGCCGGTGGTGATGCCGAGCATATCCGGTGCGGCGAGCGGGTTGTGCAGGATCGATTGGGTGATCGCACCCGCGATGCCGAGTGCCGCACCGACGACCGCGGCGGTGAGCGCACGCGGCAATCGGGACTCCAGCACGATGAAGCGCTGGGATCGAGTGCCGCCCCCGCTGAGCACATCGAGTACTCGGCCGATCGGAATGTGGGTGTCGCCGAAAGCGATATCGAGGCAGAACAGTGTGAGCACGGTCGCGGCGAGCGCCAGAACTATGAGCGCCATGGTGGGGCGCAACACAATCGACACCGGACCGAGGCGCAGGGCGGGGCGGATGCGGCGCAACGGCGCTGCCGGCGGAGTACCGCTGGGCCCGGTCGCGGTGTTCTGCGCAGAGATTTCGTCCATGATTCGTTCGCTCACGGATGCTCCCCGGTCGCCCGCGAATTCGTGCGCGGCGATCGCTGTGACATCTCCCTCACAGGCTCACCAACTTCTTGCGACGAACGAGCAGAATGAAGAACGGTGCACCCAGGGCCGAGATCGTCACGCCGACCTGTAATTCGCCCGGTCGCGCCACAATTCGCCCGACCACATCGGCGACGAGCAGCAGCACTGCACCGAGCAGTCCGGAGTACGGGATCAGCCAGCGATAGTCGGGGCCGGTGAAAACCCTTGCGACATGCGGCACTATCAATCCGATGAATGCGATCGGGCCGACCGCCGCTGTCGCGGCACCACACAGCAATACGATCGCCGCCAGGCCGAGCGCACGGCTGCCTCCGATATGCACCCCGAGTCCGCGCGCGACCTCGTCACCGAGGCTCAGCAGATTCAGGCCCGGTGCAGCCGCGACGGCCAGCGCAACGCCGATCGCCAAGAACGGCAGCACCTGCCAGAACACCTGGGCGTCGCGCCCGTTCACCGTGCCGACCACCCAGAATCGGTAAGTGTCCAGCGCAGCATTGTCCATGAGCACAATGGCATTTGTCATCGCCTGCAGGAATGCGGTCACCGCGGCGCCGGCCAGCACCAGGCTGAGCGGACTCGCCTTGCCGCCGCCGATCGCGGACACACCGAACACCACCAGCCCAGCGATCAGCGCCCCCGCGAAAGCGAACCAGATGTATTGCTCGGGTGCGGTCAGCGCGAACAGGTAAATGCTCAGTGCCGCGAGGAAGGCCGCGCCCGCGTTCAAGCCGAGCAGGCCCGCGTCGGCGAGCGGGTTGCGGGTATAGCCCTGGATCAGCGCACCCGCGATGCCGAGTGCGAGCCCGGTGACAAGCCCGAGTGCGGTGCGCGGCAGGCGAAGTCCGCGCACGATCTCCTCCGCGGTCGACCCGGCCGGACAGGTGAACGGCCCGCCTGGGCAGCTGAGGGCATTGTGCACGGCGTCGTAGACGGTGCCGGGGGACAGTGATCGGGTGCCGATGGCGATGCTGGCCACGGTGGCGACGAGGAGCAGTGCGGTCAACGCGACGAGTCCGAGCCGGCGACGGCGCGCCGTATTCGTTCGTCGCGCCGCCTGCGCGATGGTGCCTGATGCCGTCACGGCGACGAACTACTCCTGACTCGATATCTGGTGTCCGATTGCTAGGTCTGGTAAGCCTAACCTATCTTTTCGATCCGACCCATCACTGAGCCGACCCGAGGAGGTTCGATGTCCGAGCCAGTCACGACCTATATGCCTCGCCAGTCCCAGGTGGCATTCGGCAGGGCCTGTGCCCGGTTGCGCTCGTTGCAGCCCGAACATCCGCGGGTATATGCGGTGGCCGCCATGTCCGAGCAGGGCAAACGGCGCTGGTGGCGGTTGGCCGACGGATTGCGGGAGGGGCGGATCGAGCTGATGTATCGGCGGCATGCCGCGGAGATGATCAGCGCCGATACCGCCGCCGAGGTGGTGGCTACCGCGCTGATCCACGCGGTGATCGGCCGGGTGGTCGCGCTGCTGGTGGCCGAGGGGCGGGTCTGGGATCCCGGTCTCGAGAATCTGTGGCTGCACACCGACAATGACGGCGGCATCGACTGGGCGGGCTTGGCGGACACCACGATTCGGGTGCTCGACGGTGATCGGCTTGCAGGAGAGGCCGGGGTCGTCACGTTGCCGTGCGAGCGGGCGATGTACGTCTGGCTCGTGCATCGGTGTGAGCCGTCGTTGCGGTTGATCCAGCGGACATTGGCGGGCTGCGCAGGGCTCGGCGAGCGTCGATTCTGGTCGTTGGTCGGTGAATCCATTGTCGGTGCGGCCACTTACGTGCCGGATCTGGCGCGGACGGATTCGCTGATCGGTGCGCGCCGGGGTGAGGGGTTGCTGTCGACGCTGGAAGAGCGTGGTTTGCCGGTGCGACGCGTTATGGGGTGCCTGGTTCGGTAGGCCCTATCAGGTGAGCGGCTTGCTCGACTGCTACCCGCAGCGTCTCGGTGGTCACCGCGATGAATCGCCATGGTTGCCGGTTGCGTGCCGAGCCGGTTCGTCGGGCCATGTCGACGATCGCGGCGCTAGTCGTGCGTGGAATGGGTTATGGCAGAAAGTGTCTGGACGTCCATGGCCTTGGTCGAATGCGCCACCGCATGCAGAGTCCGAGCGGCAGGAGTTGCTTACTTAGGTAAGCCTGACCTATAGTAATTTCGGCGTTGGGATCGGCCGAGTGTTCCGGAGGGCTGCCGAGAACCCCCGATCCACTGCCGCGGCGGGCTCCATGTGCGTGTGGAGCCCGCCGCTCTGTCTCGCGACCGAACGCCGGGAAGTAGCCGTCGTGCGAGGGCCTGGACGCCCTGTGTCAAGGTGAATGCATGACACAGCAGGAAGTTGCCCAGATCGAGTCGCTGGCCGACGTGACGCCCGAGCTGATGACCGAGCTCAGCAAGAACACCTTCACCGATCTGATCGGCCTCGAATTCACCGAGGTCACGCCGGATCGGGTGCGCGGCGAGTTGACCGCGGGGCCGCAGCTGCTGCAGCTGGCCGGCATTGTCAACGGCGGCGTGTACTGCACGGTCGTCGAAACGCTGGCCAGCGTCGGCGGTGGGGTCTGGTACAACGCCCAGGGCAATAAGGGCACCGTGGTCGGGGTGAACAACAACACCGACTTCCTGCGCTCGGTCCGCGAGGGCAAGGTCTTAGGCGAGGCGACGCCGCTGCACCGCGGCCGCCTGCAGCAGCTGTGGCAGGTCGTGCTGACCGATGGCGAGGGTCGCACGGTGGCGCGCGGTCAGGTCCGGCTGCAGAACCTGCCCGCACGGGATTGATCGGCGTTCCCGGAACGGGCGTGCCAGAATTACCGTCACCCGATCCACGAGCGCTGAGGAGCCCGGATGCGACTGTCGCCGCACGAGCAGGAACGGCTGTTGCTGAGCTACGCGGCCGAACTGGCCCGGCGCAGGCAGGCGCGCGGGCTCGAGCTGAACCATCCGGAGGCGGTCGCGCTGATCACCGATCATGTGCTCGAGGGTGCGCGCGACGGGCGCACGGTCGCGGAGCTGATGTCTTCGGGGCGAACGGTCCTCACGCGTGCCGATGTGATGGACGGGGTGCCGGAGATGATCCAGGACGTGCAGGTCGAGGCCACCTTCCCGGACGGCACCAAGCTGGTCACCGTCCACCATCCGATCGGCTAGGGCGACCATGATTCCGGGTGAATACCTCTGCGCCGAGGGCACTATCGAGCTGAACGCGGGCGCCGACCGCATCGAGCTCGATGTCGTGAATACCGGTGACCGACCGGTCCAGGTCGGCAGCCATGTGCATTTCCCGCAGGCCAATGCCGTGCTGCGTTTCGATCGAGAGGCCGCGCACGGACGTCGGCTCGATATTCCCGCCGGTACCGCGGTCCGCTTCGAACCCGGTCTCGGCCAACGGGTTTCGCTGATTCCGCTCGGCGGGGCGCGCGAAGTGCACGGCATCAGCCTGAATCCCCCCGGACGTTTGGACGGTGCGTCATGAGTGATCTGAGCCGTGCGCGCTACGCCGAACTGTTCGGCCCGACCACCGGCGACCGAATTCGCCTGGCGGATACCGATCTGCTGATCGAGATCACCGAAGACCGCAGCGGCGGACCGGGACTCGCGGGCGATGAGGCCGTCTTCGGCGGCGGCAAGGTGCTGCGCGAATCCATGGGCCAAGCCCGCGCCACCCGCGCCGACGGCACCCCCGACACCGTGATCACCGGCGTGGTCATCATCGACCACTGGGGAATCATCAAGGCCGACGTGGGAATTCGTGACGGCCGCATCAGTGCCATCGGCAAGGCGGGCAATCCGGACACCATGAACGGAGTGCATCCGGATCTGGTGGTCGGCCCGAATACCGAGATCATCGCGGGCAACGGCCGTATCCTCACCGCGGGCGCCATCGACTGTCATGTGCACTTCATTTGCCCGCAGCTGATGGACGAGGCACTCGGCGGCGGCATCACCACATTGATCGGCGGCGGCACCGGTCCGGCCGAGGGCAGCAAGGCGACCACCGTGACGCCCGGATCCTGGCATCTGGCCCGGATGTTGGAGGCCACCGACGCCTGGCCGATGAATATCGTGTTGCTGGGCAAGGGCAATACCGTCAGCGCCGAATCCATGTGGGAGCAATTGCGTGGTGGCGCGGCGGGTTTCAAGCTGCACGAGGACTGGGGTTCCACTCCGGCCGCCATCGATGCCTGCCTCACCGTCGCCGATGCGGCGGGTGTGCAAGTGGCGCTGCACTCGGACACCTTGAACGAAGCCGGATTCGTCGAGGACACGCTCGCCGCCATCGCGGGTCGCGGCATCCACGCCTACCACACCGAGGGCGCGGGCGGCGGGCACGCACCCGACATCATCACCGTCGCTGCACATCTCAATGTGCTGCCCAGTTCGACCAACCCGACCCGCCCGCATACCGTCAATACCTTGGACGAGCACCTGGACATGCTCATGGTGTGCCATCACCTCAGCGCGTCCATCCCGGAGGATCTGGCCTTCGCGGAGAGTCGAATTCGGCCCTCCACCATCGCCGCGGAGGATCTGCTGCACGATCTCGGCGCGATTTCCATGATCGGCAGCGACTCCCAGGCCATGGGCCGCATCGGCGAGGTCGTCATGCGCACCTGGCAGACCGCGCACGTCATGAAGCGCCGCCGCGGTGCGCTGGCCGGCGACGGCGCCGCCGATAACGCCCGCGTGCGGCGCTACATCGCGAAATACACCATCTGCCCGGCCATTGCCCACGGACTCGACCACGAAATCGGTTCGGTGGAGGTGGGCAAGCTCGCCGACCTCGTGCTGTGGGATCCGGCGTTCTTCGGTGTCCGCCCGCATGCCGTCCTCAAAGGCGGTGCGATCGCCTGGGCCGCCATGGGCGATGCCAACGCCTCCATCCCCACTCCGCAGCCGGTGTTGCCGCGCCCCATGTTCGGCGCCGCACCACTGGCCGCCGCCGCGACCTCGTTGCATTTCGTCTCCGAACACGCCATCGAGGACGGCCTCGCCGACCGCTTGGGCCTGCGCCGAAAACTGGCTTCCGTCAAGAACGTTCGTCGTGTCACCAAGGCCGATATGCCGAACAACGACGCCATGCCACGGATCGAAGTAGATCCGGACACCTTCACCGTGCGCATCGATGGCGAGGTCTGGACCGAGCAGCCCGCCACCGAATTGCCCATGGCCCAGCGCTACTTCCTGTTCTGATTACTGGTGCGGGGAAGGGCTGTTTGCCGGGCGATGACTCGACATCGGAGCTGCAGGTTCGGTCGTCCAGTTTCAGGCCGAGATCGACGGCGACCAGTTTTGCGGGTGTCGGCTTCAGTTTCGGCGGTATCCGGGCAGCCGGTGGCAGACTTCATGGCATGACGACGTTCGAGTGGGCCGACGTGGACAGCTACATCGTGGACTCTCTGGTGGGAGGCGAGGATTCGACCGCGACGGCATTGGCCGCGAATGCGGCAGCCGGATTGCCCGCCATCGACGTATCGCCGGCGCAAGGGAAGTTCCTGCATTTGATAGCGCGGTCGATCGGGGCGCGGAGGGTGCTCGAGATCGGCACGCTCGGCGGTTACAGCACGATCTGGTTGGCGCGGGCAGTGGGTAAGGACGGCCAGGTCGTCACCCTGGAATTCGAGCCGCGGCACGCACGGGTGGCGCGGGAGAATCTGGATCGGGCCGAGGTCGGGGACCGGGTCGAGATCCGAGTGGGTGCGGCGCTGGACAGTCTGCCCGTGCTGGCGGAGGAGGATCCGGAGCCGTTCGATCTGGTGTTCATCGACGCCGACAAGGTCAACAATTCGAACTATGTGCTCTGGGCGCTGCGCCTGACCCGGCCCGGCTCGGTGATCATCGTCGACAACGTCGTGCGCAATGGCGCTGTCGCCGACGACCATTCGGACGATCCGGCGGTCCAGGCCAGTCGTGATCTGGTGGACCTGCTCGCCGCCGAGCCAAGCCTCGACGCCACCATTGTGCAAACCGTCGGCAGCAAGGGCTGGGACGGTTTCGCCTACGCCGTGGTCAACGGTGAGGTCCTCGACTGAACACGGCAGCTCGGATCTCCGGTGCGCGATTTCGCCGGTGATCCGGGCGTGGGGGCGGCGGATGGGCGTGATCGGGTGGAACCGAACAGCGGCGGGGTGCGTCATGGACTTCGAGCGACGGACAACCTCGACCGAGCGATGCGCGCAACGGTCGAGGGGTTCCGTGAGGAGAACGATCCGGGCTACCGCTCCTACGCCTGAAGCACCACCTTGCCGACGGTGCCGCGCGACTCCAGCGCGCGGTGCGCGTCTGCCGCATCGGCAAGCGCGAAACGCTGGACCGCGGGCCGCAGCCGCCCGGCTGCGGCCTCGGCCATTGCCTTATCCTCCAGCGGGCGCAGATCGCCGCCGACGCGCTGGAGCATGCGGGGTCCCACGACCATCTCGGAGGTGATGCCGCGCGTGGCCAACTCCTGCTCCGAAAGCGATAGCGGAGCACTGTCGGCCGCGCCGTAGATCAGATGCTGACCGCCCTTGCCGAGCAGATCGATTGCGGTGCGGCTTATTTCGCCGCCGACACCGTCGAACAGCACAGTGGCCCTGCGGTCGCCGAGTTGGATGCGCACCTGCTCGGGCCAGTCGGGACGAAGGTAGTCGATCGCGATATCCGCGCCATTGCGTTGCACCAGCTCGACTTTCGCGGGTCCACCGGCCAGCCCGACGACCGTCGCGCCGACATTCTTCGCATGCTGAACAAGCAGGGTCCCGATGCCGCCCGCGGCGGCGGTGATCACCACAACACTGTCGGGGCCGAGTTCGGTGAACAACAGAATCCCCATGGTCGTTCGCCCGGTGCCGACGATCGCGACCGCCTCCGCCGGATCGAGTTCGGCCGGAATCTCGTGCAGCCGAGCCGTTTCCGTCACGGCCAACTCGGCGTAGCCACCGGGCTCCTGGCCGAGATGCGCGACGACCCGCTTACCGAGCCAGGACGCATCGACGTCGGGTCCGATCTGGTCCACGGTCCCGGCGACTTCGCGCCCCGGGATCGTCGGCAACGTGGGCGGCGGATAGGGACCGGCCGCACCACGACGCAAGGCCGTATCAATGAAATGCACGCCCGCCGCCGCGACCCGGATGAGCACTTGACCCGATCCGGGCATCGGATCGGGAACCGTTTCGTAGCGCAGATTTTCGGCTGGTCCGAAGGTGTGAAGGCGGATGGCGTGCACGGTGGCTCCAATTCGTCGGCGAACCAGCCCACCCTGCAACCTGAAGTGCCGTTCAGGTCAAGTGGTGGCAGACCTCGAGCATCGTGCCTCGAATCCGTCGCAGAGCGCGGACAATCCGATATGCAGCAGATCCTCCGAGGTCAGGTCGCTGACGCCACTGCCGTTCAGATCGGCGAGTGCGGGCGGGATCGGCAGTTGTGATGTTCCTTCCAGCAACGCCCGCAGTCCGTTCGAGCCCTCCGGATTCATGCCCTTGCGCGCGACCAGCGCACCGCTGATATGTGGCAGCGTGGCCCCGGAGATGTAGTTCCACACCGCGAAGGCCATGGTGGACGCCTCCCGTGTCGAGACATCGAGCTCGCGCAGCCCCTCGACCAGCCAGGCGAAACAGGCCAGTCCCTGCGGGCCGAAGCTGTAGCGAGGCATCGCGAAGGTGAGCAGCACCCACGGATGCTTCTGGTAGAGCGCCCAATCGATTTCGGCGGCAATGCGGACCCGGTCGCGCCAGGTCCAGTTCTTGCCCTCCGGCGACGGATACGGGTTGCGGGCCGAGATCTCGTCGGTCATCAGCGCGAGCAGTTCGTCCTTGTTCGCGACGTGCCGGTACAGCGACATGGCTCCGACACCCAGTTGCTCGGCGATATGTCGCATGGACAATCCGTCGAGCCCCGCCTCGTCGGCAAGGGTGATCGCGGTGTCGACAATGGCCGCCTGGGTGAGCTTCGGCTCGGTCATCCCATGACTCGCTTCCGGTTTTGGGACCGCATGCGTACACTGTACCCGGATTGATGCGTACGCCGTACGCGACACGGGAGAGGAAATCGACATGACACAGGTGGAGGTCGCGCAGGCGGCGCCGAGCGGTTCGCGGCGTGCTCGGCTCGGTCTCGCGGTACTGCTGTTGCCGGTGCTGCTGGTGTCGATGGACATTTCGGTGCTGTTCCTGGCCATGCCGACGCTCACCCTCGATCTCGACCCCTCGGCCGCGCAGCAGCTGTGGATTCTCGATATCTACGGCTTCCTCATCGCGGGCCTGCTGATCACCATGGGCAATCTCGGCGACCGGATCGGGCGGCGCAATATTCTGCTGGTCGGTGCGTCGATCTTCGGTATCGCCTCGATCATGGCGGCCTTCGCGCCGAGCGCAGCGGTGTTGATCATCGCGCGGGCGCTGATGGGGATGGGCGGCGCGACGCTGCTGCCGTCGAGTCTGGCGCTGATCTCCAGTCTGTTCCCGAACGCCCGTGAGCGTGCCGCCGCAATCGGTGTGTGGACCGCATTCTTCGCGGGCGGATCGGCGGTCGGCCCGATCCTCGGTGGCCTGCTGCTGCACCACTTCTGGTGGGGCTCGGTATTCCTCATCAATATTCCGGTACTGCTGATCCTGCTCGCCTTCGGTCCGTTCGTGCTGCCGGAACATCGCGCCGGGGTGGTCGGTCCGCTGGATATTCCGAGTGTGCTGCTGTCGATCGGCGGCATTTTGCCGGTGGTGTACGCGGTGAAGCAGATCGCCGCGGAAGGGTTCGATGTCGAACCGCTCGTGATCGGACTCATCGGTGCGGTGCTGCTCGCGATCTTCGTGCGGCGCCAGCGGCAGCTGGCCGAACCGCTGCTGGATATGCGACTGTTCCGGCGGGCGCAGTTCTCGGTCGCCATCGGCTCCAGCCTGGTCGGCATGATGTCGCTGGCCGCGATGAGCTATCTGACCAGCGTCTACCTGCAATCGGTGACCGGCCGTGACCCGCTCGCGGCCGCGCTGCTCGGGATTCCGATGGCGATCGCGGTATTCGTGTGCTCGATGGGTGGTGCGCGGGTCGGACACAAGCTCGGGGTGCGTCCCACCTTCGTGCTGGCGCTGCTGGCCTCGGCTATCGGCAATCTGATGCTGATCGGTGTCGGCGTGGACGGCGGAATCGCCTGGTACCTTGTGGGATCCACGATTGCGGGCATCGGTTACGGCTTGGCCTTCACCCTGGTGTCGGAAGTGGCGGTGTCCTCGGTGCCGGCGGAGCGGGCCGGATCCGCGGTCGGGATCTCCGAGACCAGTTTCGAATTGGGCAACGCGCTCGGCCTCGCATTGCTGGGTTCGGTTGCGGCACTGGTCTTCCGGTCCGGTGGCGACTATGCGGACACCCTCGGTGAGACGATCCAGCATGCGGGCGGCAATTCCGCGCTGATCGATTCCGCACGCGAATCCTTTGTCTCCGGAATGCATGTCGCGACCTCGGTCGGTGCGCTGCTGTTGGTGGTGATGGCGGCGGTCGCCGCATTCGCACCCCGGCGCTGACGGCGCGCCTCCCCGGATTCGGCCGCGATTCGCGATATAATCAGATGTCATGATTTCGCATGACATCACCTCGATCGAGGGTTTCATCCGCAGCTACGACGAAATCGTCGCGGCATCGGATTTCGCCGCACTGCCAAGCCTTTTCGAGCCGGTGATCCTGGTGACCACCCCGACATCGAGTCGCTGTGTGAGCCGGGAGGAGTTCGTGGCCGCCGCCCGAGCGCGGGCCGACCAGTTCGGTGCGGGGTCGACGCCGCGCACTCGTCTGGTCGAGCAAACCACCTTCGAACTGGGCGGACACTGCTGGCTGACCTCGGCGCGGTGGGCGCTGTCGCTCGGCGAACGGTCCCTCGACGTCTACAGCGACTTCCTGGTGCGCCGTGCCGAAGACGGGTTGCGGATCGCGGCCTACCTGCCCCGACAGGATCTGCCCGAGCTCCTGCGCACCTCGGCAAATGATCGCGAACAGGGCAGGTCGGCGCATACAGTCGAGAGGTGAACGACACTCCCGAATCGAGCAACGGCCGCCCGCTCGCCGAGCGAGTGGCGTCCTGGCTGCTGTACCCGACCTCCCGGCCGCGCGAGAAATCCCTGCGCGCGGAGGTCGCGGGCCGGACCGTGCTGGTAACCGGCGCGTCGCACGGTATCGGTAAGGCGAGCGCGCGCAAACTGGCCGCGGCCGGTGGGATCGTGCTGTTGGTTGCGCGCTCTGTCGACGCTCTGGAGCAGGTGGCAGCCGAGATCACCGCCGAGGGCGGTACCGCGCACGTGTACCCGACGGATATGACCGATATGGACGCCGTCGAAAAACTCGGGCGCGACATACTCGCCCAGCACAGTCATATCGATGTGCTGATCAATAACGCGGGCAAGTCGATTCGCCGTTCGATCGACGAATCCTACGACCGCTTCCACGATTTCACGCGCACCATCGATGTGAACTATCTCGGTCCGGTCCGGCTGCTGCTCACCTTGCTGCCGAGTATGCGCGAACGCAAACAGGGCCATATCGTCAATATCTCCACCTGGGGCGTGCTCATGCCGCCCGCCCCGCGGTGGGCCGCCTACGGTGCTTCCAAATCCGCCTTCGATATCTGGTTGCGCAGTGCCGCAGCGGAAATCGCCGCCGACAAGGTGACGACAACCGCTATCTACATGCCGCTCGTGCACACCAGGATGAGCGCGCCGACCGACTTCAGTCGCGTTCCCGGGCTAACCGTCGACGAAGCCTCCGATCTGGTCTGTCACGCCGTCGCCGCCAAGCCACGCAAGATCGCGCCTTGGTGGTCGCCGGGGGTCCAGGCGTGGTCCGATCTGACCCGAGGACGGGCGCAGCGTTTCATGGAACACGCGTTCCTCGCTGATCGTTACACGCCACGTGTCCGGCGCGGCCGCGGGCCGATCTGATCGAGCAGGACATTGACCTCGTCTGGGAAACCATTGGTCACAGCCTTCGGCGTCTTGGTCGGGAATCGGCGCGTGACGTGCTCCTCCGCTGCCGATCCCGGCAGGACGTAGACGGGTTCGGCCTTGTTCTGCAGCGGACGCACGACATCGTCGAGGTGGGTTTTGCGATCGTCGAGGTAGGCGCCGATCACATCCTCGCCGGCCGGGCAGACGGCCATGCAGTATCCGGCCTTGTAGTTGGGTTTGAATGACAGGCTCTGCCACATCGAGAACGATTCGCCGGTGGTGACGCGTTCGCGGTAGTCGGCGGCGCTATCGCTGTCGGCGATGGTTTCGGCCCAATCGGTGAAGCCGCCCATGAACTCTCGATAGTTGTGGGTATAGCAGGCCTGGAAATCGAAGCCGCCGTCATTGGTGATCGCGCCGACCGGACAGGCCGATACGCACAGCTTGCATTCCAGACACGGATTGAAATCCAATGCGGCGCTCGGCTCGTCGATCACCGCATCGGTGACCACCGTGCCCAGCAGGATGAAATTGCCGAACTTCGGGTGAATCACGTTGCGGTGGATACCCATGACGCCCAATCCGGCCGCCTCGGCCACCACCTTGTGCGCGATCACCCAGATCCGACCCGGGAACTTGTCGACCTCCATCGGATATCCGGGCGCGGGGTAGACCGCGCGGTACCCGGCATCCTGCAGGGCCCTGGTAATGCGGCGCGACACCTCGTTGGTCTCGTCGTCGGCGTGGTTGAATTCGGTATTGGCCAGGCTGCGCATGGTGCTGCGCAGGTTGTCCCGGTTCATCCGGACACAGAAGGTCACGAAAGTGCGTGCGGAGGGCAGGATTTCGCGCGCATGCTCGAGTTCGACCGCCACCCTCGGATCGTCGACCGGTACGAAGCCCACATCGTCGGCTCCGGCCGCGAGGCAGAGCTCGCGCAGCCGCGCCGCATTCAGCACCGGATCCGGTGTCGTGCGCGCCATTTCGGTCATCCGCTTGACGGTTGGATGCTCCGCCAATCGTCGCTGTCCAGTTGGTTCCTTATCCGACATCGGCCCTCCTCGTAACCGCGAGACCGATACGGCCTCAGGAAGATAGACCGCGCCGACCCCCGAAACTCATCGCACTCCGGGCGTGTCGGATGGTAAGTGGTTGGCGATATCGCGGTTCGGGCGCAACTTGTCGACCGTCCACGCGACGGCAGCGCCGACGCCCGCGCCGAGCAGCCAACCGGCCAGCACATCGGTCGGCCAGTGCGCACCGAGATACACCATGCACCCGCCGACGAACACCACCACCACAACGAGCGCGGTGCCCGCCGCGCGGCGCATGCGGGGCGAGCGCCACTGCACCGCCAGGAAGATGCCCATCGCCAGTGCCGACGTAGCCGCAGCATGCGTGGAAGGCATTGCCCAGCTGTGGATTTCGGGCCACAAGGTCAGTTCTCCACCCGGCCGCGGCCGCCTGACCACCTGCTTCAGCCAATGCGCGATGAAATCGCCCAGCAACAGACTCGCCGCCGCGATACCACCGACCCGCCAGCTCCGCGTCGCGACCACGGCCAATACCCCGGCCAGCGCGACGATCTCGAGTACCTCGATGCGCATTCCGGCATTGCCGATGCTCTGGATCACCTGCGTCACCGCGTCGGCGCGCCGGACCGAGACGACGCGCATGATGTTCTCATCGAACCCCATCGCGTCGATGTTTCCAGACCCCCAGCGGTGGCAGGAGACATCCCGAGCCCGCTCCGGTCCGAAGATCATGTGTGGCCCGGTCGGGGTGAGGGAGCCCGGCCGTGTCACGCATAGGATCGACGGGTGCACGGATCGGATGCGGGGACCACGGGGTTGGCGACGTTGTTCGCGTTGGCGGACTCGCGGCTGCCGATCGGGGGACATGTGCATTCCGGCGGTGTGGAGGAGGCGGTGGCGTCCGGCGTGGTGCGCGATGTCGCGACGGTCGAGCTGTATTTGCGGCGGCGGGTCCGGACGTCCGGACTGGTGGCTGCCTCGTTGGCGGCGGCGGTGTGTGCGGGGAAGATGACCGCCGAGCGGGCGGAAGCGGAGGCCGATGCGCGGACACCGGCTCCGGCTGCACGGGCGGCGTCGCGGGCTCAGGGACGTGGTTTGGTGCGGTTGGCGAAACAGGTTTGGCCGGGGGCGGATTGGACGATTCTCGGTATGCGGCCGCATCTGTCGACGGCCTTCGGTGTGGTCGGGCAGATCTGCGGTGCGACTCCGGAGCAGGCCGCCGCGGTCGTCGTCTACACGACCATGACCGGCGCGGCGACTGCGGCACAGCGGTTGCTGGCGCTGGATCCCGCGGCTGTCGCCGCCTGCACGATCCGGCTCGGCGAACTCTGCGATCGGACCGCCGCCGCCGCCGCGACCGAACTAGCCGCGCTCTCGGATCCGCTACAGGACGCACTCGCACAGCGACACCTCGTACGCGATATGCCCCTGTTCGCGTCCTAGGCGCGCAATCGGTAAAGATGAAGGCGGAAAGGAGCACGATATGCCACCCCACCTGATCGACGGCGAACCGCACGATCACTCGCACGACCGGCCCAAGCGCGAGCGCACGCCCGGCGAGGCGCTGCGCATCGGTATCGGCGGCCCGGTCGGTTCGGGCAAGACCGCCCTGGTGGCCGCCCTGTGCCGACAGTTGCGTGACGAACTGTCGCTCGCGGTGCTGACCAACGACATCTACACCACCGAGGACGCCGACTTCCTGCGCAGGCACGCGGTGCTGCCGGATGAGCGGATCACCGCCGTGCAGACCGGTGGCTGCCCGCATACCGCCATTCGCGACGACATCACCGCGAACCTCGATGCCATCGACGATTTGATCGCGGCCAACCCGCCCCTGGATCTGATCCTGGTCGAATCCGGCGGCGACAATCTCACCGCCACGTTCTCCTCCGGCCTGATCGATGTGCAGATCTTCGTCATCGATGTCGCGGGCGGCGACAAGGTGCCGCGCAAGGGCGGTCCCGGCGTGACGTTCTCGGATCTGCTGGTGATCAACAAAACCGATCTGGCCCCGCTGGTCGGTGCCGACCTCGACGTCATGGCACGCGATGCCGCGAAGGTACGCGAGGGTCGCCGCACGGCGATGATCTCGCTGACCGAGGATCCGGCCGCCACCGCGGTGCTCGCCTGGGTGCGCGAGCAGCTGCGAACCATCGCCGAACAGGAGAAATCCGTCACCGAATCCGCTGTTGCGCACTGAGGTTCGCATTATCGCGGCCGTCGGCACGCTGCCCGAGATCCACGCGAGCGGCGGGCTGGCGGCCCGGCGCACCGGTCCGGACACCGTTCACCTGATCGGCACCGCGGCCACTCCGCTCGGCGGCGATGAACTCGATATCGAGATCGTGGTCGGCGCGGGCGCACGTCTGGTGGTGCGCTCGGTCGCGGCCACCATCGCGCTACCGAGCACGCGCACGCCATTGTCGTTGGCGCACTGGCATTTCGACGTCGCGGGCGAGCTGGATTTCGATCCGGAGCCGACGATCGTGGCGGGCGGTGCGCACCACCACGCGGTGACCGAGGTGCGATTGACCTCCGACGCCCGGCTACGGTTGCGCGAACGCGTTCAGATCGGGCGCACGGGCGAAGACGGCGGCGGTTGGCGCGGTGACCTGATCGCCGATATCGGCGCCCTACCGCTGTTGCGGCATCGACTCGAACTGGGTGCGGGTAGTGCCACCGATGACAATCTCGCAGCACCGAGGGCATTGGACAGCGAACTCGTCTATCCGGACGACCGCCCCGTGGAAACCGACGGTCTGGTCGCGGCCTGTCTCCCGCTCGCTTTGGGCGGCACCCTGTCCACCCGAACGGGACCGCTACTCGTCAGTAAGCGATAGCTCCCGATTCGCCCCACAATGTGTCATCCATCACAGCGGGCTTTTGCCCGGACCGAGACGGTGTAGCGATGCGCCGGGCGGGGGAATGAAAAGAGGTGGGAACCCGACAACGTCGTCAGGTTCCCACCCTGGTTCGGCGCTCGATCAGTCGCCGACGACCCGCGAGGGCGCGTTGAACGCATTGACCGCGCCGACAGCCGCACCGGCCGCCGCCCCGATCACAGCCGCGGGGGCAGTGATCACGGCCGCGCCGAAGCCCGCTCCGAGCATCGGACCCGCGACCACGCCCACCGGCACGAACGCGAGTCCGAAGACCAGTCCCAGCGCACCGCCGACCAGCGCGGAGGTCGCCGCGACCGGGACCGCCGCCCCGGCCCCCGCCACCGCACCCATCGCGGCGGTGCCGATGGTCTGTCCGGCGATCCGGTCCGAGCGGCTGCGCTCCATGCCGATCGAATCGAGGAATGTCGCCAGATTGGCCTCGGCCATTGCGGAGTTGTCGTTGATCTGGATCGCCTGCTCCTGGTTGATCCAATCCGGTGCGTCGATGGTGACGTCACCGAAGCGGAACTTGCCGGGCGGCGGCGCGATCGGCGGCACCGGAGCTACGGGGCCGGGCGCGTGCAGCACACCGACGGGCGCGAGGTACTTCTTATCCGGCGCGGGACGCGACCACTGCAGCGAGCTCTTGGTGTCGTCCGGGATTTGCAGACCCTCGTACGGCATCGCGTTCGGGGCGTCGGCCGCGGGCCACTGCGGCTTCTGCTCCTGAGTGGCTGTATTCGACTGTGCGGGATCGGCATTCGCGGTGCCGGTGCCCACCAGCGCCAGAACGAGCGGTACTGCACCTGCCGCGACCATCGTCCCCATCTTCTGCCGCTGCGGGTTAGGAGCTCTGTGCTTGCCTGTCCCCATACATCGCCTTTCATCCGGAGAAATGTCATCCCACATTCGGATTCGAGGGAGTCTCGGATGGGTGCAAAATTGGGTGAGGCGGCGATATTGCTAACCATTAGCTGACGGCTAGCCCACTTTGCGGTCGGCCGCCTTCTCGGTGCGCGCGGCCTTCCCGTTCTCCGCGGGCGGAGCCCCCAGCGCGGCCGCGAGTTCGTCGGCCTCCTGCTGATCGGCCTGCACCGCCTCCACCGCGAGCCGGGCGAAGACCCACTGCTCGGTGGCCGCCATCTGCCCGCGGGTGCGGCCGAGGAAGGTCACGAACCACTGGATGACGGTGATGATCCGGCTGCGGTAGCCGACCAGGTAGTACAGGTGCAGCGCGAGCCAGGCCAGCCAGGCGATGAATCCGCCGAACTCCAGCTTGCCGACCTGGCAGACGGCGCTGAACCGCGACACCGTCGCCATACTGCCCTTGTTGAAGTACTTGAACGGCTTGCGGTCCTGCGGCGCTTCGCCTTTCAGTCCGGCCTTGATCTGCTTGGCCGCATAGGTCGCGCCCTGGATCGCCCCCTGTGCCTGACCGGGCACATTCGGCACCGACATCAGGTCGCCGACGACGAACACATTCGGGTGGCCCTTGATGGTCAGATCGGGTTCGACGATCACGCGTCCGGCGCGGTCGGTCTCGGTGCCGTCGGAGCGTTCGGCGAGCATCTTGCCCAGCGGGCTGGCCTGCACACCGGCCGACCACACCTTGCACGAGGATTCGATCCGGCGCACCGTGCCGTCGGCATCCTTCACGGTGACACCGTGCGCGTCGACATTGGTGACCATGGCGTTGAGCTGGATCTCCACCCCCATCTTCTCCAGCCGCCGCTTGGCCTTACCGCCCAGCTTCGGACCCATCGGGCCCAGCACCGCGCCCGCGCCCTCGACCAGGATCACCCTGGCATCGCGCGGATCGATGTTGTGGAAGGTGCCCTCCAGGGTGCGATCGGCCAGTTCGGCGATCTGACCGGCCAATTCGACACCGGTGGGTCCGGCGCCGATCACCACGAAGGTGAGCAGTCGGTCCCGCACTTCCTGGGTGGTGGCCAGTTCGGCGCCTTCGAATGAGCCGAGGATGCGCGCGCGTAGCTCCAGCGCGTCGTCGATGGTTTTCATGCCGGGGGCGTAGGTGGCGAACTGGTCGTTCCCGAAGTAGGACTGCTGCGCTCCGGTCGCCACGATCAGACTGTCGAAGGGGGTGACGGTGTTCTGGTTGAGCAGCTGCGAGGTAACCGTCTTGTGCTCGAGGTCGATATCGATGACATCGCCGAGCAGCACCTGGGCGTTCTTCTGCTTGCGCAGCACCAGCCGGGTCGCGGGGGCGATCTCACCGACCGACAGGATGCCGGTGGCCACCTGGTAGAGCAGCGGCTGGAACAGGTGGGTCGAGGTCTTGGAGATCAGAGTGACGTCGACGTCGGCATGTTTGAGGTGCTTGGTACCGAACAAGCCGCCGAATCCGGAGCCGATCACCACCACCCGGGGGCGATGGTTCTCCTGGACAGACTGAGTGCTCATCGTCGGTGCTCCTCAAACCTGGGGTGCGGCCCCTCGAACGGTGTTGACCCGACTTACGGTAGTCGGCGCTCTGCTGGCCGTCGCGGCGAGATCCCGGTTGTTGATGTGCCGATTCTTTTCGAGCGAACGAATGTGAAAAAGAGAATACGATAGATCCTGTCGTTCAGGGAGGTTTGTCATGGTCGCTGGTGGCCGTGTCGCCGACATCCGCAGCGGGAATGGAAAGCCCAGCGTGCGGCACGAATCCGAGAATGCGTCGCTCATCGACGTCCCGGACGACCACCTGATCGATCGACTGCTACGCCGGGTTCCCGAGCGTCCCCATGTGCTGGCCTCACCGCCGCGCGGCAGCACCGCGATCGCGGTGACAGGAGATGCCGGACTTCCGTATTTCGGCCGGGGTCTGCACTACCTGCGCTGGGGTCCGGCGGAAATGATGCAGCGGTATCGCCGCTACGGTCCGGTATCGCTGAATTCGTCGCTGGGCTTGGATCGCGTGCTGGTCTGCGGTCCGGAGGCGATCGATGAGGTGCTCGGTAAGCGGCGTCGCGATTTCGGCCAGGGCTGGGACTACTTCATCGGTCCGTTCTTCCGGCGCGGACTGCTGCTCCTGGAATTCGACGAGCACATGTTCCATCGCCGGATCATGCAGCAGGCGTTCACCAGGGAGCGGCTGGAGGCGCATCTCGCGGCGTTGACGCCGGTGGCGCGGGCCGCAATCGATCGGTGGGCGCCGCGGACCGGCGGCACCGTCCGGCTCTATCCGACGATCAAGGAATTGACGCTGGAGATCGCGGGCGAGACGTTCATGGCCGTCGATGTCGGTATGCAGCGCCGCAAGCTCATAGATGCGTTCATCGACTGTACCCATGCCGGACTATCGGTTATTCGACATCCGGTGCCCGGCGGCAATTGGCGTGCCGGGCTGCGCGGCCGCAAGGTGCTCGAGCAGTATTTCACCGACATGCTGCCGAGCAAGCGCCGGACCGAGTCGGCGGATTTCTTCTCCGGACTGTGTCATGCGCGCACCGAGGACGGCGCCGAATTCAGCGACGCGGATGTGGTCAACCACATGATCTTCCTGATCATGGCCGCGCACGACACCACGACGACCACCGCCACCGCCGTGGCCTACTACCTCGGCAAACATCCCGAATGGCAGCGGCGGGTGCGCGCCGAGGTGCGCGCAATGGACGCTGAAAACGGCGGCGCGGCACCGACAATCGCCGCTCTGGACCGGATGCGCGAACTGGATCTGGTGATCAAGGAGAGTTTGCGCTTGATGCCGCCGGTGCCAGGACTGCCGCGACGGGCGGTGCGCGACACCGAAATTCTCGGGCATTATATTCCGGCGGGCACGCCGATCGATTGCGCGTATACGGTCAATCACTTCCTGCCGGAGCTGTGGACCCGGCCGGAAGTGTTCGATCCGGAACGCTTCGGCGAAGCGCGGCGCGAGGACAAATCGCATCGACTCGCCTGGGTGCCCTTCGGCGCGGGTGCGCACAAATGCATCGGGATGCACTTCGGGACCTTCGAGGTGAAGACGATCATTGCCGCGCTGGTGCGCGATTACGAATGGGAACTCCCGGGGGATTACCGAATGCCGTGGGGATTCACGACGATTCCGTTCCCCCGGGATGGTGCACCCGTGTCTTTGCGTCCCCTCAGCGTCCGCTGAACAGGAGTTCGGCGACCTTGGTGTCGGTCGCGGCGCCTTCGGTGTAGCCGCCGTCGCTGCCGAGCGAGCTCATGATGGCCAGGGTGTAGCGCTCGCCGGGGCCCGCGAAGCCGACCGAGTTCACCACCCAGCCGCCCTGCTCCTCGGACCAGCCGTTCTTGAGGCCGGGCCGCATTGCGGCGCCCGCGCCCCACACACCCCAGTGCTGGTTGCTGTCGACCGCGCGCATACGGTCGAACAGGTAGTTCCGGTCGTCCGGGTGCATATTGCTGAAGATCGAATCCATCAGCCGATCCAGGTCGGCGGGGGTGCATTTCTGGAACGACCAGTCCGGGAACATCGCGGTATTCGTCGGCTGCGGAACCAGGTTCACCATGCCGCTGGCGCGGAAGGCATTGTTATAGGCCATCCGATCGAGGCCGGCGTACTTGTTCCAGAGGATGTCGGCGGCCTGGTCATTGGAGGTGGCGAGCATCGATTCCATCAGGCCGCGGTCGTCGGGACCGAGACCGATCACGCCCGCCCGCGCTCGGTTGAGCAGATCGGCGGCGATCGCCAGTTTGATGGTGGAGGCGGTCCAGACCGAGTTCTCCGCATTCTCGTTCGCGTACACGCCGCCGCTGACTCGGTCACGGACCACGTAGCCGGTCACGCCGGGTCGACTCTTCAAATACGCGTCGACAGCGGCGATTCGGCTGCTCATATCGCAATCGAAACCGGCGATGCAGCCCTGCGTATGGGCTGGAGGCGCCGCGTAAGCCGACGGAATCAGCGCGGTGGTAGTGGGGACCAGGATCGCCGCAGCGGCGAGGACAGAGACGGAGGCGTGACGCACGAGGCAACACGATCGCACATCGGCGGGCCGGACGCACGTCTTGAGCTCTGCGCGACGCTGTGGTAGGCGGCGTTGCGTGGTTGTACCGCAGCGTCTTTCGCCCTAGTGGAATGCGGCGTGCAATTCCTCGACGGTGCGACCGTTGAGGCGGTAGCAGTGGGCGAAGGCCTCGGCATGCTGATCGCGCGGCCAGGAGTGTAGGACGACGGTGCGACCATAGGAGCGCGAGTTGACCAGCTCCCATCTGTCACCGACCCGGCGGACCGTGAATCCGCCTCTCGGCATCAGGGGAATCACCATCGCCATCATGAACGCGAACCAGCCTTTCGTGCAGCTATCCCGTTCCTCCCCGGTTGAGCACTGTTGCACATCGACGCCCACGATCCGACATGACACGACGAAGTAAATCGTTCGCGTGTGGCTTATTTCACTCCCGCGGGAATGGGGCCGGGAGGTTGCGTGCTGGTCGCTGGGCGTATAAACGTGCGGAAGCGTCGAGCCGTGCGGATAGGCGACTTGACGCGCAGTGCGGACATACCGGACCAACCGACGAGAGGGCGCAGATGCCGCTGCACATACATCGTGCCGAGCGCGCCGATGCGTTGGCGGAGGCATTGGCCGCGCTGCTTGCGGAACCGTTGCCGGATGCCTTCGCGGCCGAGGTGGTCGCGGTGCCCGCGAAGGGTGTCGAGCGGTGGTTGACGCAGCGTCTGTCGACGGTGCTCGGCGTGTCCGGTCGCTGCGACGGTGTTGCCGCGAATATCGAATTCCCGTCTCCCGGTGCGTTGGTCGCCGAAATATCGGCGGCGGCGAGTGGCGTGCGGGCAGAGGCGGATCCGTGGGCGTCGGAGCAGGTCGTGTGGACATTGCTGCGGGTGATCGATGCGTCGCTGGGCGAACCGTGGAGTGCGGTGCTCGCGCGACATCTCGGGGTCGGGGAACCCGCCGGACATCGGGTCGGTCGGCGGTATGCGACCGCCGCGCATGTGGCGGCGCTGTTCGACAGTTATGCGGCGCAGCGGCCGGGGCTCATCAAGGAGTGGGCGGCGGGTTCGGATACCGACGGTGCCGGCCGTGCGGTCCCGGATGATCTGCGGTGGCAACCGGAATTGTGGCGGCGGTTGCGGGCCGAGGTCGGGGCGCCGAGTCCGGCCGAGCGGTTGGACGCGGCCTGTGCGCGGTTGCGGGACGCGCCGGATCTGGTGGATCTGCCTGGGCGTTTGTCGCTGTTCGGGGTGACGCGGCTGCCGAGCGATCAGCTGGCGGTGTTATCCGCGCTGGGGGAGCGGCGGGATGTGCACCTGTGGCTCGCGCATCCGAGCCCGGCGATGTGGACGCAGTTGAGTGGACTGCCCGCGGCGGTCGCGCGGGCCGATGATGTCAGTGCGACGGTGGTGCGGCATCCGTTGCTCGCGGGGCTCGGCAGGGATGTGCGCGAGCTCCAGCAGCGGCTGGTCGGTGCCGTGGATCGGCACCATGCGGCTGTCGGGTCGAATCAGGATGGCCGTCAGGAAGTTTCGGGCCCGACACTGTTGACCGCCCTGCAATCCGGGATTCGCGACGATGTGTGGCCGCCCGAACCCGCGAGCTTTCCTGACCGCTCCGTGCAGGTGCATTCGTGTCATGGACCGGCGCGACAGGTCGAGGTGTTGCGCGAATGCCTGCTCGGCTTGTTCGCGGCCGATCACACGCTGGAACCGCGTGATGTGCTGATCATGTGTCCCGAGGTGGAAGCGTACGCACCGCTGGTGCGGGCGGCGTTCGGGCAGAAGATGGTGGGATCGGTCGAGTCGGTGGGGGATTCGGCGCATCCCGCGCATCTGCTGCGGGTGCGGCTCGCCGATCGGGGGCGCGGGGTGACCAATCCGATGCTCGCGGTGATCGCGGTATTGCTCGAGCTCGCCGACGGGCGGGTGACGGTGACGCAGGTGCTGGATCTGGCGGCGTCCGAAACCGTCCGTCGCCGTTGCGGTTTCGACGACGACGATATCGAGCGGTTGCGCGAGTGGGCGGCCGAATCCGGCGCGCGGTGGGGTATCGGGCAGCGCCAGCGGCAGGCATTCGGGCTGGCCGACTTCGCGCAGAACACGCTCAATAGCGCGGTCGACCGCATCCTGCTCGGTGTCACCGCGGACGAATCTTCCGAGGACTGGCTGGATCTCGCGCTGCCGCTCGACGATGTGGACAGCAATGATGTGGACCTGGCCGGCCGGTTCGCGGAATTCATCGACCGGCTCGCGGTCTGCCTGCGCGACCTGCGCGGACCCCGTCCGGCGCACGAGTGGGCGGCGGTGCTCGGGCGCTGCCTCGAACTGCTCACCGATGTGCCCGACAGTCAGGCGTGGGTGCGCACCGAGGCCCGCCGTGAGCTGGCCGCCGCCACCGAGCATGCGAGTGATGTGCCGTTGCGGTTGGCGGATGTCGGTGTGCTGCTGTCGAGTCGGCTCGCGGCGCGACCGACCAGGGCGAATTTCCGGACCGGCGAACTGACGGTGTGCACGATGGTGCCGATGCGTTCGGTGCCGCATCGGGTGGTGGTGTTGCTCGGTCTCGACGACGAGATCTTCCCGCGCACCAGCGGCGTGGACGGCGACGATGTGCTCGCACGCAATCCACTGCTGGGCGAACGGGATGCGCGCAGCGAGGATCGCCAGCTGCTGCTGGATGCGGTGCTCGCGGCCACCGAGCAACTGCTGATCTTCCACACCGGCGCCGACCCGGTGACCGGTGCACATCGCCCGCCCGCCATCCCGGTCGCCGAACTGCTCGATGCATTGCGCGCGCACGTCGGCGCGGCAGGTATGGACGCGGTGGTGACCCGACATCCGCTGCAGGGCTTCGACCGTCGCAATTTCGCGGCCGAGCGCCCGTTCAGCTTCGATACCGTCGCCCTCGCCGGCGCGCAGGCCGCCGGACAACCCGCACAGCCGCGTCCCGTATTCCTGCCCGAACCGCTGCCCGCACTCGAACCCGCGGATGTCGCACTGGCCGACTTGATTTCGTTCGTCGAGCACCCGGTGCGGGCATTCCTGTGGCAGCGCCTCGGGCTGCGCGTTCCCGAACACGAAGACGACATTGCCGACCGGTTGCCCATCGAACTCGACGGTCTCGCGAAATGGGAGCTGGGCGAACGACTGCTGTCCGCGCGGCTCACCGGTGCGGATCCATCGACACTGCGCGCGGCGGAGTGGCGGCGCGGGACATTGCCGCCGTTCGGTTTCGGTGGTGCGGTGCTCGACGAGGTCGAATCGACGGTGGACAAGCTGGTGCGGGCGGCGCTGCCGGACTACGAGGGCGCGCCGCGCGCGGTCGATATCGCGGTGGATCTCGGCAACGGCCGTCGGCTCACCGGCACGGTGCCCGAGGTGCGCGGTGAATCCTTGGTCCGCACCACATTCTCTCGACTCGCCCCGAAACACCGCATTGCCGCTTGGGTTTCGTTGCTGGCATTGGCTGTCACGGAGGACCGTTCGTGGCGGGCGGTCACCACTGGTCGCGGCCAATTCGGCCGTCCCGCATGGCGTTCCGAAATCATGGCACCGGAACCACCTGCCGCGCTGCCGATCCTGCGTGAACTGGTGCGGCTACGTGATGCCGGTTTGACCGAACCGCTCCCGATCGCCCCCTCCGCTAGCGCGGTTTACGCCGAACGTCGCTTCCGCGGCTCGAACGCCGACGAAGCGGTGAGCGCCGCCGAACGCGAATTCAATGGCGGGCCCAACGGTCCCGGGCCGTTCGGTGACCACACCGACCGTCACCTGCGCTACATCTGGGGGCCTGCCCCTCGCCTGGAACACCTCATGGCTGCACCCGCGCCCGCGGGCGAGCCCGGGGAAACCACCCGCTTCGGGTCACTGGCTCGTCGCATGTGGGCACCGCTGTTGGCCGCCGAGAATCAGGGCCAGCCATGAGCCGGCCTACTCGTCGAACGAGCCAGCACCTCATTCGGCGCGCCTCCCGGATACGGGCGCGCGTCGGGTGGACGGTGGAGGCGAGCACCGGATTTGCCAGGCACGGAAAGGGGCGGCGGGGATGACCATCGAGGACACCGCATTCGCCACGCCCTCGCTGGACGCCGACCGATTCGATCCCAACGGGCCGCTGCCGACCGGAACCACCGTGCTCGAGGCGAGCGCCGGTACCGGAAAGACGCATGCGATCGTCGGGTTGGCGGTGCGGTATGTCGCCGAGATCGGGATCGATATTTCGCAGCTGTTGCTGGTGACGTTCAGTCGTGCCGCCACACAGGAACTGCGGGAACGGACGCGTGACCGGTTCGTCGCGGTGGCGGCGGCACTGGCCGATCCCGAGATGGCTCGGGCCCATGCCGATGAGCTGATTCGGCTACTGGCGCAGGCGGATTCGGCCGAGATACTGCTGCGGCGGCGTCGATTGCTCAACGCGCTTTCGGATTTCGATGCCGGGACCATCGCGACGACGCACAGTTTCTGCCAGCGAATGCTCGATGAGCTCGGGTTGGCGGGCGAACATGATCCCGGGTCGCGCTTGGTCGAGACGATCGATGATCTGATCGGCACGGTCGCCGATGACCTGTACCTGAACCGATATGCCCGTGCGGAGCCGCCGTTTTCGCTGAAGGAGGCGCATACGCTGGCGCTGGCGGCGGTCCAGGATCGCCACGCCGTATTGGTACCGAAGGGGGAGGGACCAGCGGGGGAGCGGGTCGCCTTCGCCGCCGCCGTGCGCGCGGAGACCGAGCGCCGCAAACGCCTCGCCGGACTGCGCGATTTCGACGATCTGCTGGTGCTGCTGCACGATGTGCTCGCCGATCCGGAGCATGGTCCGCGGGCCTGTCGCCGCATCCGTGACCGGTATCGGGTCGCCCTGGTCGACGAATTCCAGGACACCGATCCGCTGCAGTGGGACATTTTGCGGCTGGCATTCCACGGGCATTCGACCCTGGTGCTCGTCGGCGATCCGAAGCAGGCCATCTATGCGTTCCGCGGCGCCGAGGTGCTCAGCTATCTCGATGCCGTCGCACACGCCGATACGCGCAAGGAGCTCACCGACAACTGGCGCAGCGATGCGGGACTGCTCGCCGCACTGGATCATCTGCAGGGTGGTGCGGCATTGGGGCACAGGGAGATCACGGTTTACCCGGTCACCGCGACCCGCGGCTGGTCGCGACTGTCCGGACCCGACGAACTTACGACGCCGCTGCGGATGCGGTGTCTGCCGCGCACCGGTGCGGGCCCGTTGAACAAATCGGGATTTCCGGCGGTCGGGCGCATGCGGGCGAAGGTCGCCGATGATCTCGCGGCGGACATCGTGCGACTGCTCGAGTCCGGTGCGCTGTTCGAGGCGAAGACCGGACCGCGTCCGATCGGGCCCGGCGATATCGCGGTACTGGTGCGGACTCGATCTCAAATCGACGTGGTGCGAACCGCTTTGGATCGGGTCGGGGTTGCCTCCGTACTCGCGGGTGGCACCAGCGTCTTCGCCACCAGCAGTGCGACGGACTGGCTCTGGCTGTTGCGCGCGCTCGAACAGCCCCATCGCTCGGACCGTGTCCGCCTCGCCGCCTGCACACCACTACTCGGCGTGACCGCGGTCGAAATCGACAGCGGCGGTGCGGATCTTGTCGGCCGTATCTCCGCGCAACTGCGGGAGGCGGCCCGGCTGTTCGCGCGCGCGGGTTTTGCCGCGGTCTTCGAAAAGATCTCCGCCGAAGCGAATCTGGCTCAGCGACTGCTCTCGGTCGAGAACGGCGAACGCGAACTGACCGATCTGCGGCATATCGCGCAGCTGCTGGATCAGGTCGCGCTGAGCGAAGGTCTCGGTCTCACCGCGCTGACCCGCTGGCTCGCCGACCGCGTGCGCGATCCCGCCTCCGGATCGGTCGCCGACCGCAGCCGTCGCCTCGATCGCGATGCCGCGGCCGTGCAGATTGCCACCGTGCATGCCAGCAAGGGACTCGAATTCCCCATCGTCTACCTGCCTTTCGCGTGGGACAACGCGAAGAACCCGTACCCGCAGACCCTGCTCATCCACACCGACGACGGCGCCCGTGTACTCGATGTCGGCGGCCAGGACGCGTCCGGTTACGGCGAGCGCAAGCTGCGCAGTGAATCCGAGGAGGCGGGTGAGGAACTGCGCCTGCTGTACGTCGCACTCACCCGCGCGATGTGTCAGATCGTCGCCTGGTGGGCACCCGCGATCACCACGGCCAACGCGCCGCTGCATCGGATGGTCCTCGGCCGCCCGGACGGTGGGGATCTCGTGCCGAGTAAGGCGGCGGTGCCCGCGGATGCCGTTGCGGTGTCGATGCTTTCGGCCTGGGCCGCCGGTGCCCCGGAGGCCATTTCAGTAGAAGGTGTCGAGCACACCGATACGGTCGAGATCCGCCGCGTGCGCAGCGAACTCCCGACCGGAGCCATCGCCGCGGCGCACTTCGCCCGCAGCATGGACCTGCAGTGGCGTCGCACTTCCTATTCGGCACTGACGGCAGGTGCGCACGATGCCGCCATTCCCGAGGCCGAACCCGAGGACGACCGCGGCCCGTCCGACGAACCCGGTACGCCCCTGCTCGCCGAAACCGAACCCGCGATCGCCGATGCGGCCCCGTCCCTGATGAACTCGCTGCCCTACGGCGCCGAATTCGGCACCCTGGTGCACGGCGTGCTCGAGCGAATCGATACCGACGCACCGGATCTGGCCACCGAGGTGCACACTCGCTGCCATGCGGCCACCGAAGAGCTGATGGCCGAGGCCGATCCGGTGGTACTCGGCAACGCCCTGCTGTCCGTGCTGCGCACCCCGCTCGGATTCGGTTGTCTCGCTGACATTTCCACCCGCGACCGGCTCAACGAACTCGATTTCGAGCTCCCGCTCGCCGGCGGTGACCTTCCGGGTGCGCATACGGTCACGCTGCGCCGGATCGCCGATCTGCTGCGGACCCATCTCCTGGCCGACGATTCTTTGTCCAGCTATGCCGAGCACCTCGCGTCCCTGGACGACACCCCGCTGCGCGGCTACCTCACCGGCAGTATCGACGCGGTGCTGCGCATTACCGAAAACCCGGGCGCGGAACCACGATTCGTCATCGTCGACTACAAAACCAACCGCCTCGGCACCGGCGATCTCACCGTCGACCACTACACCCACGACCGCATGGCCGCCGAAATGCTGCGCTCGCACTACCCGCTGCAGGCCCTCCTCTACGCGGTCGCCCTGCACCGCTATCTGCGGTGGCGGCTGCCCGGTTACGATCCGACGCGCCATCTCGGTGGTGCCCGCTACCTTTTCGTCCGCGGCATGATCGGTCCCGAAACTCCGTCGGGCTGTGGTGTTTTCGACTGGAATCCACCGGCCGCGCTGATCGTCGCCCTGTCCGATCTACTGGCGGGGGATGCTGCCCGATGACGTCGATCCAGTTGGCGCAGCGAGGAACCGGGCTGCTGCGCACGTTCAACGAAGCCGGTGTGCTCTCCGCCGCCGACGTGCACGTCGCTCTTCGATTGGGCCGGATGGGCCGGGAAACCTCGGAAGAGGTGCTGTTCGCGGCTGCGCTCGCGGTGCGGGCGGTGCGTTCGGGTTCGGTCTGTCTGGAACTGCACCGGATGCGCGAAATCGGCGTCGATGCCGACGAAACCTGGGATGCGGGTGCGGGTATCGATCCGGCGACGTTGCCGTGGCCGGATATCGATGCGGTTGTCGCCGCACTGCGGGTCAGTCCATTGGTGTGTGGGGGACCGGCTGGTCCGTTACAGCCGTTGCGGCTGGTCACGGGGCCATTGCTCTATCTGGACCGCTATTACCAGCAGGAACAGACGATCCGCCGCGTCCTCACCGAGCGCTCCGGAGACCATCCGAAGGTGGATCCGGCCATCGTGCGCCGCGAACTCGACCGGCTCTTCGACGCCTCGGTCGGTGCGGCCCCGGACCGCCAGCGGATCGCCGCCGCACTCGCCGCGACGCACTGGACCACGGTGGTGGCGGGCGGGCCGGGTACCGGCAAGACCCACACCATCGCCCGCATCCTGGCCCTGCTCGACGCGCATCAGCAGGCGCATCCGAAGTTGCCCACACTACGCATCGCCATGGCCGCGCCCACCGGCAAAGCGGCCGCGCGACTGCAGGAAGCCGTGCGCGAACAGGCTGAATCGCTCGCGCTGCCGGAGCTGACCGCCGCAACCCTGCACCGTCTGCTCGGTTGGCAGCGCGGCCGGGCGACCCGGTTCCGGTATCACGAATTCAACCGATTGCCCTATGACGTCATCGTCGTCGACGAAACCTCCATGGTGTCGCTGACCATGATGAGCAGCCTGCTGGCCGCGCTGCGCCCGGATACCCGCCTGGTGCTCGTCGGCGATCCCGATCAGCTCGCCTCGGTCGACGCGGGTGCGGTACTCGCCGATCTCGTGGCCGGACCTGTTGTCGGCGAACCGAATCCGGTTCTCGAACAGGTGCTCGGTGCGGAATCCATTGTGGCCGATGATAATCCGGAGGCGCTGACCGATCTCGAGCGGACGCGGCTGCGCGGCGGCATCGTCCGGCTGACCCGTGGCCGCCGCTTCGGCGGCAAGATCGCCGAACTCGCCGTCGCGGTCCGCGCGGGTGATGCCGAGACCGCACTCGCACTGCTGCGGGCCGGCGGTGACGAACTCTCGCTCTGTACCCCTGAGGACACCGCATCCGTCCGCGCCGATGTGGTGCGCGCCGCCCGCGAGGTCGCCGCAGCCGCCCTCGACGGCGATGCGGCGGCCGCGCTGACCGCCCTCGAATCCCACCGCCTCCTCTGCGCACACCGCCAAGGTCCCTTCGGCGTCGAACGCTGGGACCGGATGGCCGGTGAATGGGCCGCTGCCGGTGGCGCGGGGCCGGACTCGCATCAGGCGCCGTGGTACCCGGGCCAACCCCTGCTGGTCACCGCCAACGACCACGAGGCGCGCATCTACAACGGCGATACCGGCGTGATCGTGCGGATGCCCGACGGTTCATTGCGTGCGGCCCTGCAGCGCGGCAGCGAACCCCATCTGGTGCATCCGACCCAATTTCCGGCCGTGGTCACCGTCTTCGCTATGACCATCCACCGCAGCCAGGGCAGCCAGTACGACACCGTCTCGGTCGTCCTGCCCGAACCCGAATCCACCCTGCTCACCAGGGAACTGCTGTACACGGCCATCACTCGGGCCCGTCGCCACGTGCGCATCATCGGTACCGACGACTCGATCCGCGCCGCCATCGACCGCCGCGTCCTGCGTGCCAGCGGCCTGTCGCGCACCCCGGAGTCACAGTGAGCCTGACCTGGGAATCTCACGTTTTCAGTGTCCCCGACGTCTACCCAGCGTGAGATTGCCTCCGTTCGAGGATGTGGTGGCCGAATACGGCCCGATGGTGCTGCGCGTGTGCCGGGCCGTGCTCGGTCCGACGGATGCCGCCGATGCCTGGTCGGAGACCTTTCTGTCGGCCCTGCGAGCCTATCCCGACCTCGACCCGAAGACGAATATCGAGGCATGGCTGGTCACCATCGCGCACCGGCGCGCGATCGATGTGGGGCGCGCACTGACCCGCGCACCCGTTCCCGCCGAAACGCTGCCCGAACGCACGGCACCCGATGCCGATCCGGCTGATTACGACCCCGATCTGTGGCACGCACTCGCGTCGCTGCCGACCAAACAGCGCCAAGCGGTGGCCTACCACTACCTGGCGGGTCTACCGCACGCCGAAATCGCTCAGTTGCTGGGTAATTCGACCGATGCCGCCCGTCGCGCCGCCGCCGACGGCCTCAAAACATTGCGCAAGCTCTACCCGAAGGATCGAACATGATGGCCACTATCGACCGGGATCCGGACGGCCTCTTCGACGGCCTGAACCCGAACTCCGCCGAGATCCTGTCCCGATTGCGTCGGCGGCTGGCCGCCGACGCCCAGGCCGCGGGCCTGCTCGACGTCGCCTACCGCACGCTGGACACTCCCGTCGGCACCTTGCTGATCGCGGCCACCCCTGCGGGCCTGGTGCGGGTCGCCTACCCCAACGAGAACCACGACACCGTGCTCGCCGCACTCGCCGAGCGCATCAGCCCGCGCGTCCTGGCCGCCCCGGCGCGTCTGGACGCCGCGGCACGCGAGATCGACGAGTACTTCGCCGGTGCGCGAACACAATTCGATCTGCCACTCGATCTGCGTTTGACCGTCGGATTCCGCCGCCAGGTGATCGAGCACCTGAGCGATATCGGCTACGGGCATCGCGAGAGCTACGCCGATGTCGCTGCGGCCGTCGGCAATCCGCGTGCGGTTCGCGCAGTCGGCTCGGCCTGCGCGCACAATCCGCTGCCGGTGGTCATCCCGTGCCATCGCGTGGTGCGCAGCGACGGTTCGATCGGCCAGTACGTCGGCGGCGTGACCGCCAAGACCACCCTGCTCACGCTCGAAGCGGCGTGAAAGGAGACGCAATGAAAACCCTTGCCGCACTGGAAGAACGAGTCGAAGCGCAGCAGTGGCACGATCTGACCGAGGAGATCGACGCCTTTGGTTGCGCCCAGACCGGCCCGCTGCTGAGCCCGGACGAGTGCGCCGAATTCGCCGCCATGTGGGCGGATCTGAGCCGCTTCCGGTCGACGATCGATATGGCCCGCTATCGATTCGGCCAGGGCACCTACCGGTACTTCGCCGATCCGGTCCCCGCACCGATCATGCGGCTGCGCAGGGCCTTCTACCGCAAATTACTGCCCATCGCCCGCGCGTGGGCCGACCGACTCGGCGACCCTACGCCATGGCCCGACGATTTCGACGATTGGCTCGACGCCTGCCATGCCGCAGGGCAGCTAAGCCGACGCCAATTCTGTTGCGCTACACCGAAGGTGACTGGAACGCGCTGCACCGTGATCTCTACGGCGAGCTCGTCTTCCCGCTGCAAGTCGTGATCGGCCTGGACCGCCCCGGCATCGACCACACCGGCGGCGAATTCCTCCTGGTCGAACAACGCCCGCGCGCGCAGTCCAAGCCGACGGTCACCATCCTGGAACAGGGCCACGCACTCGTCTTCACCACCCGAGATCGGCCGACCCCATCGTCGCGCGGTTGGTCCCGCGCTCCGATTCGACACGGCGTGAGTCGAATTCGCAGCGGCCACCGACACACCCTGGGTCTAGTTCTGCACGACGCCGAATGAGATGTACACCCTGACCGATGCCGACGGCCGCCCGTATCCCAGCCCCACCCCGGGCCGGTACGGCGGTCATCGGCGCGGGAAGCTGTACGGCCGCCTCGACTGCCCGTCGGCCTTGCGAGCCTTGGCGCGCGGCCACTACCGCGCCCACCGTGTCTTCTTCGCCGACGAACAAACCGCCATCGCCGCCGGTTACCGTCCGTGTGCGGTCTGCCTGCC
The DNA here is from genome assembly GCF_055584605.1 of Nocardia sp. NPDC102475. Classification (NCBI taxonomy): domain Bacteria; kingdom Bacillati; phylum Actinomycetota; class Actinomycetes; order Mycobacteriales; family Nocardiaceae; genus Nocardia; species Nocardia sp. NPDC102475. The sequence goes on from NZ_JBVJLS010000004.1 coordinate 133,483, forward strand.
CGCCGCGTATGCGGCATGGAAAGCCGACTCCGGCAGGTGATCTCACGTTTCGGCGCTGGGGAGCGTCTACCTGATGAAAGCTCGATAGAGAGGGAGCAACATCATGTCCGATACCGCCATCGCACGACTGGTGCACGGCTCGACACTGGGCAATCTGCTGATCGAAGCGAACCAGACCGGTGTCACCCTGGTCGTGTTCACCGATGAGCTGCCGACCGGACCAACTGGCGAAAACACCACGGCGCGTGAGCATTTGGAAACCGCCGCAGACCAACTCGACGAATACCTCACCGGCGAACGCCGGCAGTTCACAGTACCGATGGACCTGACGGATATGAGCGCGTTCGATCGAGAAGTTCTGCAGACGCTCGAGGCGACCACGGGATACGGCCGGACAACCACCTACGGTGCCTTGACCCGGCAACTCGGCCGCACTCCCGCCGACGCCCGCAAGATCGGCGGCGCGCTGGCTCGTAACCGCCTGCTGATCCTGCTCCCATGCCACCGCGTGCTCGGGGCCGACGGATCCCTGACCGGTTACGCGGGCGGGCTACCCGCCAAACGGGCCCTGCTCGACCTCGAATCGGCCGAACTGCTGCTGCCGCTGGGCGGATGACGGCGCGATCGGGAATATCGGCGGCGACTCTGTGCTTGCATGAGGTCATGACGAGCGCTGAGTTGTTGGTCGATGCCTTCGGACGGGTGCGGGAGAATGTGCACGGCGCGGTCGAGGGGCTCGGACAGGACGAGTTGGCGGCGCAGATCGATCCGGACGCCAACTCCATCGCCTGGCTGATCTGGCATCTGACCCGGGTGCAGGACGACCACATCGCGGACGTGGCAGGACTGGAACAGGTGTGGACGGCGGCGGGCTGGGCCAAACGGTTCGACCTGCCCTTCGCCGACGAGGCGACCGGCTACGGGCACCGCGACGGGGAGGTCGCCGAACTCGGCGGGATCTCCGCCGAACTGCTGTTGGGTTATTACGACGCGGTGCACACGCAGACGATCGACTACGTAACCGGACTCACCGATGCCGACCTGCCCCGCATCGTCGACACCCGCTGGGATCCGCCGGTCACTCTGGGTGTGCGGCTGATCAGCGTCGTGGACGACGATATCCAGCACGCCGGCCAGGCAGCCTTCATTCGCGGAGTTCTGCTGCGCCGCCGGTAGTTGGGCCTGGCTGAACCGCAAAATCCACGCCGCGAGATCGTCAGCTGTCTCGAGGGAGGAAGGGGACGACGGCTCGGGCGATTTCGGTGACGTTATCGCAGGGGGAGAGTTTGCGGGGGTGGAGGCCGCGGGGGTCGTCCACGAGGATGTAGAGGGAGCCGGATTTCATATCGATATTGATGGTGCAGCCGCCGGGGACGTCGGGGCGGGCCTCGTAGCGTAGGGCCTTGCGGCCGTCGATGGTGAGTTCGGTTGCGGTGGGGAACTTTTCGCGAACCTGGGCGAGAGTTCCATTGGTCGTCTGGACGCGGAATGTGTACGTGCTCTGCGTGACGTACAGGCAGCCTTTCCACTGGAAGTTGCCCGTCGAATCCTGCTTGGGCGTGGGGGTGCGGGCATTCCATTGGTGTTCGGAGAGGAACTGGGGGGTCAGCGCGGTGCAGGGATCGAATGCTGCGTTCGGTGTGCTGGACGGCGTGGCCGAGGTATCGGAAGTGACTGGTGTGGCGGACGTCGAGGTCGACGTGGAGTTGCTTCCGCCGCCGCATGCCGCGAGGACGATGGCCGCAGCCGTGATCAGCAGCGCCGCTATCGCCGAGCGCTCGGCGCGGATCCTCATACGCGGATCTGCCGTATCCGGCGGGCGAAGTCTTCATCGGTGCGCTCATAGGCGTCACAGATGGTCTTGAACAGGGTCTGGATCTCCGTGGCGACCGCGATGTAGTCGCCTATTGTGTCGTAAGCGTTGTTCGGGCCGCCGAATGCCTTCTCCCTGAACAATTTCACCAGCTCGACGGCCGAGGTCAGGCGCGGGTTGTCCTCACCGAGTCCCCAGGTCGACCGTTCGCCGAGTGCACGCGCGTCATTCTGGACCGTGGACAGGTCGATGATCAAGTTCTGGCAGGCCGCGTCGATATCCAGAAACGCCTGCGGTTCCATCCGCACCTTCAGCGCCCCGGTCTTCGCATCCTCGATATACCCGCCGAACGCGCTGTCAACAGCCATAGCGATCGCCCCTTCAACTAGTCCCGTCTGATCATAGAGACGCACGCGCCGACGAAACGGTTCCATCGAGACACAGATCCCCGAAGCCGGGCGTTCTCGCCTCCTCCCGCGGCACGGTCCTCGACCGAATCGCAACGGATAGGCTGGGGGTGAAGCCGGTGCGAATCGCACCGCCGAATATCGGAGGACGAGATCGATGAGGATCGCTGGTGAGCATGTAGATGTGCTCATTGTCGGTGCCGGACTGTCCGGCATCGGCGCGGCGTATCACCTGCGGCGGGCTTTCCCGGAGAAGAGCTTCACGATTCTGGAGAGCCGCGACGCGATCGGCGGCACCTGGGACCTGTTCCGCTATCCGGGAATTCGCTCCGATTCCGATATGTACACCCTCGGCTACCGCTTCCGTCCGTGGTTGGGGGAGTATTCGATCGCAGATGGCGCGGACATCCTCGACTATGTGCGCGCCACGGCCGCCGAGAGCGGGATCGACCGCCATATCCGCTTCCACCATCGGGTCGTCGGCGCCGAATGGTCGTCGCGGGAAAACCGGTGGACGGTGCGCGCGGAACGTACCGATACCGGCGAAACCGTCATTCTCACAGCCGGATTCCTGTTCTGCTGCTCCGGTTACTACCGCTATGACGAGGGCTACACCCCGGAATTCGCGGGTACCGAGCGTTTCGCCGGGCCGATCATCCACCCGCAGCACTGGCCGCGCGATCTGGATGTCGCGGGCAAGCGCGTGGTGCTGATCGGCAGCGGCGCGACCGCGGTCACGCTGGGACCGGCACTGACCGACCAGGGGGCGCATGTGACGATGCTGCAACGCTCACCGAGCTACATCATCTCCGCACCTGCCCGCGACGACCTCGCCGTCAAGGCCCGCAAATTCCTGCCGACCCGCGCCGCCTACGCGGTGGCCAGGGGCGAAAATGTGGCACTGGCAACCGCGATTTACCAACTGAGCCAACGGTATCCGCAATACATGCGCAAGCGGATCAAGGGCTGGCAGCGGCGCTGGCTGCCCGAGGGCTACGACATCGATACCCATTTCACCCCGATCTACGATCCCTGGGATCAGCGACTGTGCTTGGCACCCGATGGCGATTTCTTCCGCGCGATCCGCAAGGGTCGATTGGATGTCGTGACCGATAAGGTCCAGACATTCACCGAGACGGGCCTGGCCCTCGCCTCCGGTGCGACCCTCGAGGCCGACATCGTCATCACCGCAACGGGTTTGAATCTGCTCGCCTTCGGCGGCATCGAACTCGCCGTCGACGGACAGCAGGTGCACCTCGCGGAACATATGGCCTACAAGGCCATGATGCTGTCGGATGTGCCGAATTTCGCGTACATCATCGGATACACCAACGCCTCCTGGACGCTGAAGGCGGATCTGGTGTGCGAGTATGTCGTTCGGCTGCTACGCCACATGTACCGCAACGGATACGACCGCTGCACACCGGTGCGCGATCCGTCCGTTGGCGCGGCGTCGCTATTCCTGAATTTCAATCCGGGTTATGTCCAGCGCGCCGCCAGCCAATTCCCGATCCAGGGCACCAAGGCACCGTGGCGACTACGCATGAATTACCTACGCGATCTGGTCACGCTGCGCCACGGCAAGATCACCGATCGCGCGATGGTGTTCGAACGGTCGCAGGATCGGGATCCGGTATCCACGCAGGGGTAACGGCGGGTCAGTGCGCCTCCGGCGGCTCGGACGACCGCGCGGCCGAGATGTTGCGCAACACGCTGGTCGCGTGGTCGTCGAATCGTTCGCGTGGAATATCGATGGTGCCGTCCAGCCACGGGCGGTACATATACGCCATCGCGCCGAAAATGGCGTTCGAGTTGAGGCTGTTCTCGTACTGATCCGGTGGGGTCTGCGGTCCGTCGTCACCCAATCCGATCGTGAGCGCGATCGGCGCGGTGAACAATTCGATGAGCTCGTTGCCTCGGTCGCCGAGTACCCGGGTGGCCTGCGATTCCACGAACATGATCTGGCCGCGCCGGCGATCCTCGACCAGATAATCGGTGAATGCCGAAATGGCATGGCGAAATAGTTTTTGCGGTTCGGGTGGTGCGGTAGCAAGCGCCGCGAGCAGGCGTTCCTGTGCGCCGAGGACCACGGCTTCCAATGCCGCGGTGAGCAGTTTGTCCAGATTCGGGAAGCTCTCGTAGAAGTAGCGCTCGGTGAGTCCGGCCTGCCTGCAGACCCCGCGCATGGAGATATCGGAGGCGCCGATCGTGGCCATCAACTCGATGGCGGCCTCGACGAGTTGTTCGCGGCGCGCGGCGATTCGGTCGGCCGGGGGCGTGCCGCGCCAGCGGCGCATCCCCGGTATCGATCCATCGGAAACGGCGTCGTTCATGGCCCGATCCTCCCACAGTCGGGAAGTTGACATCATGTGATGTTGACAGCATTTGATGTCGGCAATACATTGATCGTCCAGGGACCAGACGTGAGGACCATCAGATGGGCACTGCTTACGCCGATCAGGCTCATGCCATCAACGCGCGGGACGTCAGCTTCGATTTCGATTCGGTGCCGATGCACTACATCCCTGGCGAAGTCATGGCCACCCACATCATCAATGTGATGCACCTGGTGCTCCCCGAAGGCGAGCGGGCCATGGCGCAGGCGCTGGCCGAGGCCTTACCGCTGATCGATGATGAGCGATTGCGGGAAGAGGTCCGCGGCTTCATCGGTCAGGAGACGATGCACGCCGGTTCCCACGAAAAGGCCCGCCACCAATTGGAACGCCTCGGGCTCGAGGTCGGGCCGATGGTGGATCGCGTCGCCTGGCTGATCGATCGGCTGCTCGGCGACCACGGACTGTCCGGCCGGGCCAAACGCGAATGGCTGTGCGAGCGACTGGCCCTGTTCGCGGGGATGGAGCACTACACCGCCGTCATCGGCGAATGGCTGCTCACCAATGACAAATTGGCGGCCAAGGGGATGCATCCGGCAATGCTGGATCTCGTCCGCTGGCACGGCGCCGAGGAGGTCGAACATCGCAGCGTGGTCTACGACGCGTACATGCATCTCGACGGCGGCTATGCCCGCAAAGCGCGTCAGGCATTGATCGCCAGTTCGGGATTGCTCGCGCTGTTCGTGATTTCGAGTGCGTACCTCTTCCAGCAGGACCCATCGCCGAATAAGGGCCGATGGTGGCCACTACAGATGGCCAGCGCCTCGCTACGCGGTGTGGTCCCGAACTTCACCACCTTCTTGACCGAGATTCCGCGGTACCTGCGGCCGGGATTCCATCCCTCCCAACTCGGTCCGATGGATAATGCACTGCGCTACCTCGCGCAGTCGCCGGCGGCACGGGCACGCGGATGACCGCCGTTGAGGAGCAGTTCCGGCCGGGAGCCGGGCTGCGGATGATCGCGTCAGCGGTGGACACCTACAAGCGGGTGTTCACCGAAGGGAAAGCGGCGCAGCTGCTTTCGCGGCCACAGCCGGTGCGGCGCACCGGCTACGATTTCGAGCTGGCGATCTTGGGAATCGAGGCCGAGGCCGACGAGGTGGTCAGCCTGACCCTGTGCGATCCAGGCGGCGCGGACCTGCCCGCCTGGACGCCGGGCGCCCATATCGATGTATTCCTGCCTTCGGGTCGGCAGCGGCAGTATTCGCTGAACAGCGACCCGGAGGATCGCAGTTGCTACCGAATCGCGGTGCGGTACATCGCCGATGGCGATGGTGGTTCCCGCGAGATCCACGAGCAACTGCGCGTCGGCGACCGGCTGTGGGTGCGGGGTCCGCGCAATGCGTTCCCACTCATCGACGCACCGGAGTATTTCTTCGTGGCGGGCGGTATCGGGATCACGCCGATTCTGCCGATGGTCACCGCCACCGAACGTGCCGGAATACCGTGGCGGCTCATGTATTTCGGACGCTCGCGGGCGCGGATGCCGTTCCTGTACGAGCTCGCCCACTTCACCGGTGGTGATGTGGTGGTCCGACCCGATGACGAGTTCGGGGTGCCGGATCCGCGGATGATCTTCGAACAGACGCCGACCGGTGCCGCGGTATATGTCTGTGGACCACCGGCATTGGCGGAAGCCGCGCGCAAGGTGTTGCTGTTGCACGATCCGACGGCCTCGCTGCATACCGAGCGCTTTTCGGCGGTACCGGTCAGCGACGGCGCGCCGTTCCGTATTCGATTGCGCCGCAGTGGAACCGATGTCGATGTCGCGGCCGATGAGTCCGCGCTGAGCGCGATCCGGCGGGCGGTGCCCGGTGTCGCGTATTCGTGTCAGCAGGGTTTCTGCGGGACGTGCCGGGCGAGTGTGCTCGCCGGTGAGGTCGAGCACCGGGATCGGGCGCTACTGCCCGGCGATCGGAACAATGCGATGCTCACCTGCGTATCGCGTTCTCGCGGTGGCGAACTCGAACTCGATCTGTAGATTCACTCCGCTGCCGGGAAGATGCCCGGCAGTGTCATGGCGTATTCGAGATCGGCACGGGTGCCGAGCGTGGTGAGCAGCACGCGGATCATGGTGAGCCGTCCGGCGGCAACGGTTTCCGCGTCCGGCTCGGCGCCGGGCGCGGTACCCGCCGAAATGCGATAGACCACGTACTCACAAACATGCAGGGCCGCATCGAGATCCAGCGGCGAGGGGACGGGGCGGCCCAATTCGGTGAACGTTTCGCGCACCAGCGCGCGGATATCGTCCAATGCCCGTTCGCGATAGGCCGATACCGGTGAGGCCGGATCGTGCAGTTCGGCGAACAGTGGACGCAGCATCGCACCGTGGCCGCGGGCCCAGCCGAGGTAGGCATCGATGAGACGAATGCCGAGTTCGACGGGCTCGTCGGGACCGGTCAGTGCCGTGCGGATGCCCTCGACGAGGCCGTCGTTGGATGCCTCCAGTACGACGTGCAGCGGTTCGGTGGCATTGCCGAAATAGCGGTAGAAGGTGGGTCGGGCCAGTCGGGCCTGTTCGATGATCTGGGCGACGCTGAGTCCGCGCGAACCGCCGCGGGTGAATACCGCCGCGGTGGCGAGCACGATGCGGGCGCGGACCTCCTCGGCCTGCTCCTGGGTCTGCGGTGGTCGGCCCCGGCGGGCCGCGCCATTCGTCTGGGAAGTGTCAGTGGACATGGTGATGCCTCACAACTCGAAGCCTGACCCGATTGTGTGCCACACCCGACAGCTTGACACGAGGTGCGGCACCGGCATTAATCTAACACTAGTGTTCAGGAAATAGTCGAACCCGGCTTTACCGCCTCGTCCAGCACAGGCGCCCGACCCAGGAGAGGGCCGACAATGACGACCGCCCGCCAGCTGACCGAACCGACGGCCCTGCCCGCGGCCCTGGTGCAACCCCTGCTAGATCGTGCGATCGCGGGTGCTGCCCCCGCGGTCGAGGTCTTCGCACCCGCGACCGGGTGCAAGATCGCGGACCTGCCGCAGTCCTCCACCGGCGATATCGAGACCGCCTTCGCGACCGCGCGCACCGCGCAGCGGGAATGGGCGCGGCGCTCGGTCCGTGAGCGGGTCGCGGTGCTGCGGAAATTCCACGACATCGTGCTGGCCGAACAGGAAACCATCCTCGATATCGTGCAGACCGAGACCGGCAAGTCCCGGGCGCATGCCTTCGACGAGGTCGGGGATGTGGCGGTCAATGCCAGGTATTACGCGTCGGTCGCGAACAAGCTGTTGGCCACCCGCAAGCCGCGTGGTGTGCTGCCGGTATTGACGCAGGTCGATGTGCGGCATCGGCCCAAGGGTGTGGTCGCGGTGATCTCGCCGTGGAACTATCCGCTGGCCTTGGCCGTCTCCGACGCCCTGCCCGCATTGGTCGCCGGAAATGCCGTGGTCGCGCGACCGGATAACCAGACCGCACTGACCGCACTGTGGGCCATCGATGCCGCCGAGCGCGCCGGGCTGCCGCGCGGACTCTGGCAGGCGGTGCTCGGCCGTGGTTCGGTGATCGGCGGTGAGGTGATCGCGCGCGCCGATTATGTCGACTACACCGGGTCCAGTGCGACCGGCCGGACCATCGCGCAGCAGGCCGGGGAGCGGCTCATCGGCTATTCGCTCGAACTCGGCGGCAAGAACCCGCTGCTGGTGCTGGCCGATGCGGACGTGCCCAGGGCGGCCAAGATCGCGATTCGGGCCTGCTTCGCCTCGGCGGGGCAGCTGTGCGAGTCGATGGAGCGAATCTATGTGCACGACAAGGTCTATGACCAGTTCGTCCGCGAATTCATCGAGCATGTGCGGGCGATCGAATTGGGCGGTGCGCTCGACTACGCCAGTGATATGGGGTCTTTGACGTTCCAGCGCCAATTGGACACCGTCAGTGCGCATGTCGATGATGCGGTCGCGAAGGGTGCGAAGGTGCTGGCGGGCGGTAAGGCGCGTCCCGATCTCGGACCGTACTTCTACGAGCCGACCGTGCTGACCGGGGTGCGGCCGGGGATGACGGTGTATCGCGAGGAGACCTTCGGGCCGGTGGTGTCGATCTATCGGGTCGGCAGCGACGAGGAGGCCGTCGAACAGGCCAATGACACCGCATACGGGCTCAATGCGAGTGTCTGGACCAAGGATGTCGATCGAGGTCGTCAGGTAGCCGCGCGCATCAATGCGGGTTCGGTGAATGTGAACGAGGGCTTCATCGCGGCCTGGGGCAGTGCGGACGCGCCATCGGGCGGGCTCGGCATTTCGGGTACCGGGCGTCGGCACGGTCCAGAGGGCTTGTTGAAGTACATCGACACCCAGACGATCGCGGTGCAGCGGATGCTCCCGATCGCACCGCTGCCCGGCATGTCCGAGGAACTGTGGGCGAAGACCATGACGCTGTATTTCGGCGTCATGAAGGCGCTGCGCCAAAAGTGATTGCGCGAAAAGCTATTTCAGGACGAAATCAAGATGAGGACGAATGAAACTGGACACGGTAGCCGATAAGAAGGTCCTGGTCACGGGCGCAGCAATGGGCCTGGGCAAGCTGTTCGCCGAGCGTGCGGTGCGTGAGGGTGCGGCCGCGGTGGTGCTGTGGGATATCAACGAATCCGCGCTGAAGGAGACTGCGGTCGAGTTGTCCGGTCGCGGCGTCGCCATCCATCACTATGTGGTCGACGTGTCCGCACAGGACGCCATCGGCGAGGCCGCCGCAGCGGTGCGCGCCGACGTCGGCGATATGGACATCCTGATCAACAATGCCGGCATCGTGCGCGGCAACAGCTACTTCTGGGAGACCACCGATCGCGCCGATATCGATAAGACGATGGCGATCAATTCCCTTGCGCCGATGTACATTACGCTCGAATTCCTGCCCGCGATGGTGCGCGGTGCGGGTACGGCACGGGTCATGACCATCGCTTCCTCGGCGGGTCTGGTTTCCAATCCACGCATGAGCGTGTACGCGGCGTCGAAATGGGCGGCGCTGGGCTGGTCGGATTCGGTACGCATCGAACTGGAACAGGCGGGCCACGACCATGTTCGGATCACCACGGTCTGCCCGACCTACATCAATACCGGAATGTTCGATGGTGCAAAGGGTTTCCTGTTCACGCCGATTCTCGAACAGGACGCTGTCATCGATACCTCATGGCGGGAAATGAAGGCGGGCACTCCGCTGGTGATCCTGCCGTGGACATCCCGGCTCAACAAGGCGCTCTCCGGTCTGCTGCCGATCAAGCTGCGCGATCTGTTCCTGAATTCGGTTGGCGTGTACCACTCGATGGACGAGTTCACCGGTCGCAAGAAGTAGCGGCCTCAGAACGTCGTGGTGCGCCGCGCGCCTCAGGCGGCGTCGGGCGGTGATCTGAATCACGCGTCCGGTTTGGTGCCGATGACGACGGTGGAGTAGAGCTCGCGGGATTCGGCAATGCGGCCGGTTAAACCGTGCGCGGCGAGGACGGTGATCGAGGGCAGGGCCTGGGCTTCGGTGGATTCGACCAGCAGGTGGCCGCCCGGCGCGAGCCAGGTGCGGGCGGCGGCGACGACGCGGCGGAAGATATCCAGGCCGTCGGATCCACCGTCGAGGGCGGTGCGCGGTTCGTAATCGCGTGCCTCCGGCGGCATCTTGGCGATCATCTCGGATGGTACATAAGGGGTGTTGGCGAGCAGGATATTGATTCGGCCGCACAATTCACGCGGGAGCGGCTCGAAAAGGTCGCCTGCGTAGACGGGCGCGCCGATCGGGGTGAGGTTGCGGCGGGCGCATTCGACCGCCGCGGGTTCGATATCGGTGGCGGCGAGTTCTATCGTGCGGCCTTCGGTGGCAAGAGTGTGTGCCAGCGCGAGACCCAATGCGCCCGAGCCGCAACATATATCGACGACAACAGGGTGCGCGGGCATGGCGCGGGCGAGTTCGGCGGCCTCGTCGACGAGGAAGGCGGTGCGCTGGCGCGGTACGAAGACGCCCGGCGCGACCGCGACGCGCATGCCGTGGAATTCGGTCCAGCCCAGCAGGTATTCCAGCGGTGTTCCGGAAACCCGTTGTGCGATCAAGTCGCTGAGATCGGCACCGGTCTCCGCCGCCGCGGCGATGAGCAACCGCGCCTCGTCCTCGGCGAATACACAGCCGGCCGCGCGCAGCTGCGCGACCACATCTCCGGTTGGTGTCATGGGGATATGGTGCCGTGTGGACGGGGTGCGGTGGGTCTGAGCGTGCGCATTTGCGCGAATTATGTCAGTTCAGCACGCTCGGACCCGTCGCGTTCAGCGTGCGGTGGCGAGCTGGAACGTCCGCGTCGCGTCCAGGTAGATGCCGCGCTGCGCCTGCCTGCCGGGCGGCGGCAACTGCGATACCAGCTGCTCCAGTGAGGTGGTCGCCCCGACCACCTGAGTGCCCGCGACAATGAAATCGGCGACCGCGCGCCGGATGTGGTTCGGCGAGGTCACCACGACCGCGCTGTTCGCGCCGACATCGCGCAGCATCTCGGTGCTGAACAGTGCGTTCTGCACCGTCGATCCGGCTCGGCTCTCGACATAGATCCGGGATGCGGGCAGCCCCGTGCCGACCAGCCAGGCCCGCATGGCCTCGGCCTCGGTGATCCCGTTCTGCGGGTTTCCGCCGGTGACGACGATCGGGGAAAGTGGTGAGGCGACCGCCTGCAACCACGCCGCGGTCAGCCGGTTCACCAGTTCAGGGCGCAGCGAACCGTCCGGGAGCAGGCCGTAGCCGAGCACCACGATTCCGGTCTGCGGTCCGACGATCGAGGGCAGCGGATTCGGCAGGGTGGCGACCGCGGCGCCGATCGCGCCGAGCACATTATTGGTGCCCTGGGCCATTGCCGGGTCGACGGCATTGAGGCGGACCAGTGCATCGGCCATGGCGGGCAAATCACCGGCGTAATGCGACCAGATCGCCTGCAGCGAAAGGGCCTCGGCATCGGCCGGGTCGGCTGCGATCAGCTGTCGGAGTTCGGCGCGTCCGGCGGCATCGTCGCCATCGGTGAAGGCGCGCTGGGCGGAGTTGTAGAGGGCGTCGTTTTCCGGCGCCGCGATGGCGGGTGCGCCGGATACCCCGGTGATGGTCGCGGCCGCGAACGCGGTCGCGACCCATAGTTTCCAATGCCTCGAGATCTTCACTACAGTCGACACCTTTCCACGCGTGAAACGGGGCTTTCGGTAGGTGAGCTGACAGTTAGCCATGGACAAGCACAACCACGATACGACTGGTAACGGCCATAATCGGGTAATTGCCATGCGTTATTTCCGGCATCCGGGCAAACCGAGCGGCGCGCGGGGTGCCCGCCGAAACCGGCCGTGCGGTGCAGCCGATAAGGTGTGACAACGTGGATACCGTTTCGCTGTCCGGCAAGGAACTCGCCGCCGCCATCAACGCCGACACCAAGCAGCGCGCCGCCGCGCTCACCGCGAGCGGAACCGCGCCGCGCCTGGCCCTGATCGTGGCCAATGACGATCCGGCCAGCGCGTGGTACGTGAACTCGCTGCGCAAGTCCGCCGAACGTCTCGGAATCGCGTGCGACACCATCGAACTCGGCGCCGATGCGAGCATCGAGCGGATCCGCGGCGAACTCACCGCCCGCAGCGCGGACACCGCCATCGACGCGATCATGCTGCAGACCCCGCTGCCCGCCGGTGTCACCCTCGACGATGTCAGCTCCGCCATCGCCGCAGGCAAGGACGTCGACGGCGTCAGCCCGCTCTCGCTCGGATTACTGGCCTCCGGCCTGGACGGCTTCGTGCCCGCCACCTCCGAGGCCGTCGTCGAACTACTGAAGCATCACGAAATCCCGCTTACCGGACGGCATGTCGCCGTCGTCGGCCGCTCCAATATCGTCGGCAAGCCCCTTGCTCAACTCCTGCTCGCCGAAAACGCCACCGTCACCATCTGCCATTCCCGCACCACCGACCTCCCCGCTGTCACCTCCGCCGCCGATATCGTCGTAGCCGCCGCCGGCCGCATCGGCCTGGTCACCGGCAAACACATCCGCGAGGGCGCCACCGTCATCGACGTGGGCACCAACGAAGCCCCCGACGGCAAAATCGTCGGCGACGTAGCCGCGGAAACCGTCCGCGGCAAAGCCGCCGCCCTCAGCCCCGTCCCCGGCGGCATCGGCCCCGTAACCACCGCCCTCCTCATGCGCCACGTAGTAACCGCCGCCGAAAACACCCACCCCGGTTCCTGAGTTCGGTTGCGCCGGTGGTTGGTTTACGGACGGATCCGCCAAAGGCGCACGGTTCCGTCGTATGAGGCGCTGGCTGAACGGCCATCCGGGAGTGCGGCGAGGCTGCGGACGAAATCGTTGTGGTGGAACACCTCGAGTTCGGTGAGATCGGCTGTGCGCCATATTCGTACGGCACCGTCCTCGCCTCCGCCGGCGATGAGATGGTCGAAGACCACGATGGTTCCGGTCTCGGGCCGGACCATGCCTAGTGTGGCGGCACACGGTTCGCCGCTGACATAGAAGCGGGTGTGTCCGCTGTCGAACTCGGTGCTGTCGTGGAGATAGCTCCGGCGGCAATGCCGGTCTGCACCTTCGCAATCGGACCGGCAGGCAAGTCCAATATGCCCCAATTCAGCACCGGGGCCGCGGGGAAGTCAACGAGATGTTCGTCCCAGTGGATTCCCCGACCGAGGCCTCCGAATCGAGTGCCGCAAGCAATTCACGAAGCGTTGTGCGCTGCTCGGTGCTCAGGCCGGCGAAGACCTCCTCGGCGGCCGCACGGCGGGCAGCGGCCATCTGGGAAAGCGCGGCTCGGCCGGAGTCGGTCAGCGTCACCAGGGTCGAGCGGCGGTTGGTCGGGTCGGGCGCGCGCGAGACCAGGCCTGCGGTTTCGAGCGCATCGACGACGGTGGTGGCGGATCGCGGCACGATGCCGAGGTGCTCGGCGATTGCCGCCATGCGCAAGGGCTCGTCGTGGTGGCCGAAAATGCGGAGAGCGCGGGCCTGACCTGGGGTGATGCCGAGCGGAGCGAGTCGCGCGACCTGGTTGCGGCGGATGCGTTTCGCGGTGCGCAGGAACAGCTCGGGGAGATCGGGATCGAGCGTGGTATCCATTTGTTGAGCATAACTCATTGTTTTGGGAACAATTATGAGTCATGCTCAGTTTAATGACGTAGTCCTCGGAAGGAGGCGCCTATGCAGCCCCCACATCAACTTCGCCGGATCGTCAGGCTGTTTCGCCCGTATCGCGCGCGCCTGGCACTGGTCGCCGCGCTCGTCGGTTTGTCGTCACTGGTCGCGCTGGCATCGCCGTTCATGCTGCGCGGCATCCTCGACGACGCCTTGCCGCACGGCCGCACCGGGCTGCTGACCGCACTCGCGGCAGGCATGGTCGCGGTCGCCGCACTCACGAGCATCTTCGGCGTGCTCCAGACCTACATTTCCACCGCGGTCGGACAAGAGGTCATGCACGATCTGCGCTCCGCGGTGTATGCGCAGTTGCAGCGAATGCCGTTGTCGTTCTTCACGACCACCCGCACCGGCGAAGTGCAGTCGCGGATCGCCAACGATATCGGCGGCATGCAATCGACGGTCACCTCGACCGCGACCTCACTGGTCTCGAACTTCACCACCGTGACCGCCTCGGTGATCGCCATGATCGCCCTCGACTGGCGGCTCACCTTGGTTTCACTGATCATGCTGCCGTTCTTCGTCTGGATCAGCCGCCGCGTCGGCGACGAACGCAGGAAGATCACCGCGCAGCGGCAGCAGAAACTGGCGGGCATGTCGGCGATCGTGGAGGAATCGCTCTCGGTGAGCGGCATTCTGCTCGGGCGCACGATGGGCCGCTCGCCCGCGCTGGTCGACGATTTCGCGCAGGAGTCACGCGGGCTGGTGGATCTGGAGATCCGGTCCGGCATGGCCGGACGGTGGCGGCAGTCGACGATTCAGATCGTCATGGCGGCCATGCCCGCGATCGTCTACTGGGCGGCGGGATCGACCGTGGCGGCGGGGCATCCGCTGGTGTCGATCGGCACCCTTGTCGCCTTCACGACCTTGCAGACCAGCCTGTTGCGGCCGATGGTGCAGCTGCTCTACACCGGTGTCGAGGTGCAGAGTTCCATGTCGCTGTTCGGTCGGATCTTCGAATACCTGGACCTGAAGCCGGATATCGAGGAACCGATAACGCCTGTGCCGGTACCGGATTCGGGCGTCAAGGGCGCGGTCCGCTTCGAGCATGTGCGCTTCACGTACGGATCCGGGACGCGGGATGTATTGCAGGACATCGACATCTCCGTGCCCGCCGGGTCCAGTCTGGCCATTGTCGGCGAAACCGGTTCGGGCAAAACCACACTCGGCTACCTGGTGGCGCGACTCTACGATGTGACATCCGGGCGGGTCGAGATCGACGGAATCGATGTGCGGGACATGTCCTTTGCCGATCTCGCCGCCGCCGTTGGTGTGGTCTCGCAGGAGACCTACCTGTTCCACGCTTCGGTCGCGGACAATCTACGCTTCGCCAAACCCGATGCGACCGACGAGGAGTTGTACGCCGCGGCGCGGGCCGCGCAGATCCACGACCATATCGCGAGCCTGCCGGACGGTTACGACACGCTGGTCGGCGAGCGCGGCTACCGGTTCTCCGGCGGTGAGAAGCAGCGTTTGGCGGTGGCGCGGGTGATCCTGCGCAATCCGCCGATCCTGGTGCTCGACGAGGCCACCAGTGCCCTGGACAACCGGACCGAGCAGGAGGTGCAGGCCGCCATCGACGCGCTGTCCGAAGGCCGAACCACCATCACCATCGCGCACCGGCTCTCCACCATCCGCGACGCCGACCAGATCGTCGTACTCGACCGCGGCCAGATCGTCGAACGCGGGACCCACCGCGAGCTCATGGACGCCGACGGCCGCTACGCCGCCCTGGCCTCCGGTGGCGACCTCCTTCAGGCCGCCTGAGGTGTTCAGACGGGTTCCGGGTCGGTTGCGGCGCGGGTGTCGAATTCGTCACGGGCGATCCGGATTTCGCTGTGGTGACGCACCGACCAGACACCCATCGCGTGGCTGAGCTCGCCGAGACTGGCACCCAGATCGGTCAGCGAGTACTCGACGCGCGGCGGGACGGTGGGGTAGACGGCGCGGCGGACCAGTCCGTCGCGCTCCAGGTTGCGCAGGGTGCGGGTGAGCATCTTCTGGGTGATGCCGTCGAGTCGACGGCGCAGATCGTTGAAGCGCACCGGCCCGCCCGCCATGCGCAGTACGCCGAGAACCAGCAGCACCCATTTGTCGGCGAGCACCGTCAGCACTTCGCGCGCCGGGCAGTTGGTCAGATAGCTCTTGACCAGGTCGTCGGAGCCGGACCAGTCGACGATGGTATCCATTGGGTACCTCGGGATCATTGAAGTGCCTTCTTTCCCTTGGATACTAAGGGACCGCAGAATCGGTGGCATGCTCGCAATCACGCAACAAACATTCGGTGGTCCCGAGGTCCTGGAAATCGTCGAGGTCGATCGGCCGAGCGCCGGACCGGGCGAGGTGGTGGTGCAAGTCGCCGCCACCGGTATGAATGCGGCGGACTGGAAGTTGCGGTCCGGGTTGGTCCGTAAACTCGGGGATCCGCCGTTCACCCTGGGCTTCGATGTGTCCGGGATCGTCGCTGCGGTCGGCGCCGGTGTCGAGCAATTCCGGGTCGGCGACGAGGTCTACGGCATGGTGCTCAGCCGGTCCGGCGGTTATGCGGAATACGTTGTGGCGCAGGCGGATATCCTCGCGCCGAAACCGGCGATCCTGGATCACATCCACGCGGCCGCCGTGCCGACCGCAGTGCTGACCGCCTGGCAAGGGCTCACCGAAGTTGTTGCCGGACAACGCGTGCTGGTACATGCCGCGGCCGGTGGTGTCGGACATTTCGCGGTGCAGATCGCCAAGGACCGCGGCGCGTATGTGATCGGCACGGCTCGCGCCGCCAACCACGAATTCCTGCGGGAGATCGGCGCGGATGAGGTGATCGATTACACGACAACCGATTTCGCGGAGGCGGTGCGTGATGTCGATATCGTTTTCGATCTCGTCGGCGGTGACTACGGATCGCGGTCGCTGCCGATGCTCGCCGCAGATGGTCGCCTGATCGATGCGCAGGGCAATGATGCCGAGGACGATCCGCGGTACGAGCGACTCTATGTCGAACCGTCCGGCCGCGATCTGGGCGAGCTGGCGGCCCTGTTCGAGGCGGGCCGGCTGCACGTGGAGATCGATCAGGTGCTGCCGATGGCCGAGGTGGTCAAGGCCCATCAGCTGAGCGAATCCGGGCGCGTCCGCGGGAAAATCGTGCTGGTGCCGTGGAATTCGCCGGTGTGAGGGTCAGGCCGCGCCGATTCCGGTGATGAGGGTCTGGTTGCCCACCCGCGCCGTCGTAACGACCTGGGGTTTGTAGGTGATCGATGTCGAATCGGGTCGATGCTCGGTTACCTGCACCAGGTACTGGCCGACGAAAGCTCCCGGCGTAATGCTGATGCAGTGGGTGGTGCCGGCCGGAATGCCATCGATGCCCTGTTGAATCGTCCCGGCGGGGGAGACGGATGCGTTGGGCGCCACGAACTCTCGGGTCGCGACACCGGATCGGGTGACGTAGTAGGCGTACTGGAACGCGAATATGACACCCGGTCCGGAATCCAGCCCGCCCGCGCCATTGCCGGTAATGGTGTCCCCGACCCGCTCGGCCGGGCACTGTGCCGCGGACGTGGATCCGGAGACCGCGATCTGGCTGGGCGTGGACGAGGCCACCGTCGCAGGTTGCGGCTCCGGCCGAATCTGCACGAACGCCACCACGAGTAGTCCGGCCGCCGCGACCGACCCGACCAGCACCGGCATCCATCGGCGCTTCGACCGATTCCGGCCGGACCGATCGATCATTGCCGCCAAGGCCTCCTCATGCCGGAAATAGTCCGGTGCAGTCGGTTCCGGCTCCTCGGGAAGTTCCTCGACCCATTCGGACCAGTCGCTTCCATAGTCGAGCTCATACTGCGCGGATTCTCCATCCGCTGCCTGAATCGGGTTGTGCCGCGCCAGATCCTGCTCGTATGGGTCCGGTGCGTACTGGTTCGGGTCTTGCCGAGTGTGTGCCGTGTCGAAAGCCCCTGGGTGAATGGGGTTCTGGCGCATGGGGTCTCGCTGAACCGGCCCGCGCTGGTCCATGTCTCGGGCAGCAGGCGCATACCAATTGGGATCTTGTGGGGCAGGCGGACGCGGCACGGCAGGCGCAGGAGGACTCGGGTTCCGGTTGACGGGCACCTGACGGATCGGTTCCGGCAACGTCAGCGATCCCTGCTCGCCGTCCTGCACACTCGGCGCCTGGTGCATCGAGACGTGCGGAACCGGGGGCTGACGCGGGGGAACCTCCTGGATCGGAATCCGCGGTATCGGCCCGGTCTGCCTCGGGCCCTGGCGATTCGGAGCCTGGGGATTCGGAGCCTGGCCGCCGGGAACTTGCGGACCGCGAATGCGCCGGAACGGGTCCGTATCGGTCGGCGCACGGTCGACCGGAACTCGGGGCAGCGGTCCGGATTGTGTTGCGGCGCGGTCGATCGGCACGCGGCGTAGTGGACCGGTGTCGATGGGTGCACCGTCGATCGGGATCCGCGGAATCGGCCCGGTCGGCGCGTTGTCCTCCGTGAAGCCGATCCGATGGAACGGGTTCGGCGGTGTCGGAGGCTGGTATGCCCTCGGCGCACCGAGCGGCTGTTGTGGCGCAGCGCCCGGCTGCGGGCCGGAATTCGCCCGCGAGGTCATATCCGGTCGATCCATCGCCCCACCTTCATCAGGTCATACGATCACGTGTGTCCCGCAGTTGTATCAACCTCGGCAGGATACTGCCAGGTTTGCTGCCCGTGACGAAATTGAGGGGAGGTGTCGCGAAGGAAAACGGATTGTTTACGGCTTACCAGTGCACGGTGACCGGATCACCGACGCCGACGGTCTGGTAGTACCAGGCGGCGTCATCGGGAGCCAGGTTGATGCAGCCGTGGCTGACATTGGCATAGCCCTGTGAATCCACCGACCACGGTGCGGAGTGCACGAAAACGCCACCCCACGTGAGGCGTTCGGCGTACTCGCCGTTGATGACGTAGCCCTCGGGCGAGCTCAGCGGGATCCCGATGGTGCGCGAGTCGAAGACGACCGAACGGAACTTTTCCAGTATCGGGAAGGTGCCTGTCGGTGTCTCGTAGCCAGGCTTGCCCATGGATGCGGGCACCGACCGCGCGACCGCCCCGCCGATGCTCACGGTGAAGGTATGCGCCGACATATCGGCGTCGGCCACCACGCCCGCATTGGTGCGGAACTCCGTGCGCGCGTTACCGACCTGCACCGAGATCGGCGCCCGGGTCGGCAGGAAACTCGTTGGCGTCCAAGTCAATTCACGATCACTCGCCCAGGAGAAGGCGCCCGGCAGCGGCTCGGTGGCTCGGATATCGACCAGTCGTTCGGCTCGGTCGCGGTTGGCGACCGGATTCGCGAATCGAATCGTCACCGGTGCCGCGATACCGACTTCCTGGCCTGCCGACGGGGTAATCGTCGCGACCGCGTCGACGTTGGGTTTCAGAATTGTTGTGGCGATTGCCGCTCCGGACCCGAATGCCGCCAAGGCGACGACCGTGGTCGCGAGGAACAGGTATCTGAGTGCGTTCCGCATGGTCCACCCCTTCACGCTGGTGTGGGACGCAGAAATCCATTCTAGGACTTCATGATCAACTCGACGTACCGGTTCTGTAACGGCCGTCCGAGTCCACAGTTTCATATATAGGGCCGACATACCCGGCATAACACCGAACAAACAATCCGACCGTTCGGTCGAATTCAGCCGCGTACGGCGTGCAATACTTCGGCGTGCAGTGCGTCCGCGCGGGCGGTGATCTCGTCGATGCGGATCAGCACGGCCGCGAACTTATCACCCTGTTCGGCGCTGAGCGAGCGGACATTGATCTCGATATTGAGCTGCGAACTGGTGGCCGCGGCCCGTGCGGCATCGGCGGCGGCGCCGATATCGGTGACCACATTGGGATTGCCGATCGGCAGCAGTTCGGTGGCGAGTGAGAGCACCTCGTCGGCCTCGTCGACGACCGCGGCGGGCACCCGGGCGGCCTCGAGCAGCGCGGCGGTAATGGCATCAGTCCGCGCGGCGGCCTGTGCGGAGGAATCCTTCGGCAACTTGTAGGCGTTGCCGACGGCGGTGAAGGCCGCCGCATCGGCGTCGGCCAGGGCCAGTGCGCGCTCGCGAGCCGCATCGGCCGCCTCGATGATCCGGTCGATGACCGGCCGGTGTTCGGCATCCTTGGCCCGGGTGGTGTAGCGCGCGACCATCGCGACCAGTGCGGCGCCCTGTGCGGCGTGCAACGCGGCGACGGCGCCGCCACCTGGTGCGGGTACCTTCGCGGCCAGGTCGGTCAGGTACTGCGCGAGGGTGGCCTCAGCGAAGGCGGGCTGCGACACGGCGGGTGGCCTTTCGTTTTCCTGCGACGACAGTGGAGAACTACGGCGAATACGCTACCGCTCGCGCCGGGGTGGCCGGTGCGCGGCCGGTGCGTCGCTGCGGTTAGGTTGAGTGCTATGCGGATCGGATTGAGCATCAACTACTCGGGCGGCTTCAAAGAGGCGGCCGCCGAGGTGGCCGACCTCGAAAAGGCTGGACTCGACATCGTGTTCGTGCCGGAGGCCTACTCGTTCGACGCGGTGAGCGCGCTCGGATATCTGGCGGCCAAGACCACTCGGCTGCAGCTGGCCTCGGGCATCCTGCAGATCTACACCCGCACGCCCAGCCTGACCGCCATGACCGCCGCCGGCCTGGACTTCGTCTCCGACGGTCGCTATGTGCTCGGCCTCGGCGCCTCGGGCCCGCAGGTGATCGAGGGCTTCCACGGCGTCCCCTATGACGCGCCCATCGGCCGCACCAGGGAACTGGTGGAGATCTGCCGCAAGGTATGGCGTCGCGAGCGGCTGGAGTACCAGGGCAAGTACTACCAGATCCCGCTGCCCGCCGACCGGGGCACCGGCCTGGGCAAGCCGCTCAAGCTGATCAATCATCCGGTGCGCGAACGCATTCCGGTGCTGCTGGCCGCGCTCGGCCCGAAGAATGTGGAGCTGGCCGCGGAGATCGCCGAGGGCTGGCAGCCGATCTTCTTCGTACCGGAGAAGGCCAAGGAGATCTGGGGCGAATCGCTGGATGCCGGTCTGGCCAAGCGTGACCCGATCCTCGGCGAGCTGGACGTCTACGCCGGGCCCGCGCTGGCCATCGGTGAGAATGTCACGCCGCTACTGGAATTCGTGAAACCGCATCTGGCCCTCTACATCGGCGGCATGGGCGCGAAGGGCAAGAACTTCTATCACACGCTGGCCACCAAGTACGGCTACGGCGCCGAGGCGGACCGGATCCAGGAGCTGTATCTGGCGGGCAAGAAGGAAGAGGCCGTCAAGGTGGTCCCGGACGATCTGGTTCGGGATATCTCACTGGTCGGCCCGGCCGGATTCGTGAAGGAGCGGATCGCCGCATTCCGTGCCGCGGGTGTCACGGTACTGAATGTGGCGCCGATGGCGGCGACCCCGGCCGAGCGGGTCAAGCTGATCGAGCAACTGCGCGAACTCTGTGTCTAATTCGCAGCGCCTTCGGCGCTGCGTGTTCGCGGCCCCATGATGTCTCGCGGCCGAGCGGTCGAGACTCGCGACTTCGTCGCATGCGCTTCGACCACTCGGCCGCGAGACGGGCCGCGAACGTCGCTCGTAAGGCTCGCTCCGTGGCGGTCAGGTGATCGGAAGGTTCCGGTTGAAATCAGACCGCGCTACCGGAGCGCGGCGAGCGCCTCGGCCAGGGTGGTGTGCAGTGCGAACACCTGATCCAGACTTGTCATCTTGAGCTGCCGACTGGTGGCCGGACCGTCCGCGACCACCACGATGGTCGTCGTGTCGCCTGCCCGCTGATGCGCCGCGACCAGGGTCGCCATACCCGCCGAGGCGAGGAAGCTGACACCGGTCAGGTCGATGATCAGGACCGCCGGTTTGCCGGTGAGGATGGCCTCGATGGTGTTCTCCAGCGCTGGCGCGGTCGCCAGATCGACCTCGCCGGAAACCGTGAGCACGGTCGCGCCATCGTGTGCCTCGACTGTGGTGGTCATCGTGTCCGCCAGGGGATACGCGTCTCCGGAGTTGTTTGTCACATCATCACAATCTGCCATGAACCCGCCTCTCGCGCTGCATTCCTCAGCCAGAAACCTGGCGGTTCGTGCCACGCAGTGGGTTCGCTACGGGGGATTTGATCGCGGGCAACGTTACCGACATGCGGACGCGGGTGCCCAGCCCGCTGTGGTCTATCTCCAATTCTTCCGTCAAAGCCCGCATCATGTCGATGCCGCGTCCGCGCGGCCCCGGATCGGCGGAGCGTGGTTTCCACGTTCCGGTGTCGGCGACCAGAATGACGACCTTTTGGGTATCACATTCGGCGGTCAATTCGACGAGTCCAGGATCGGTGCCGGCCGCCGCGGCGCTGGTGGCACGGCCGAGCAGTTCGGCCGTGGAGTTGATCGCGCGGGTGACCGGCCCGCCGCCGTTGCGGTAGGCGTGTTCGATGCTGTTGCTACAGGCCTCGTTGGCCGCGGCGATGAGGTCGGAGGCGAGATCGTGCGGTACCGCGGCGGCGGCGAGCCAAGCCTTGAGCCGCTTGCGCATGGCCGAGAGCTGATCCGGATTGGCCGGGATCTCGAGCCGCAGCTGTGCCGGGGGTTGCCGGTACACAACCATGGCGACGTCATCGTCGTAGCCCGCTGCCGGACGCAGCCTGGAGAGCACGGCATCGGCGACCTCACGCGGCAGTTTGCCCGCGGTATCGGCGAGCACCCCCGAGATCTTCGCGAAACTGTCATCGATATCGACACCGCGCTGTTCGACCAGGCCGTCGGTGAACAGCACCAGCGTCGAACCCGGTGTGAGCGCCGTGGTGGCCTCGGGACGCCGTGGCGTATCGAAAGTAGCCAGCGGTACCGCGCGGCCGCCCTCGAGCAATCGGCCCGGCTGACCGACATCGGCCAGAATCGGTGGCATATGTCCGGCGCTGCTGTAGCGGACCAGTCCGCGCACCGGATCGAGGACGGCGGCGCAGACCGTCGTGCACATCGCGCCGGGAATCCGGCCCGCGACGGTATCGAGTTCCGCGAGCAGTTGCGCCGGGCCCGCGCCGCGCAGCAGGAGAGCCCGTGCGGCCGTACGCAATTGGCCCATCACGACGGCCGCGGACAGACCACGTCCGACACAGTCGCCGACCACGACGCCGATGGTGCCGTCGCGCAGCGGGACCACGTCGTACCAGTCGCCGCCGATCTCCAGCGGCGGCAGCGCGGGCTCGTAATGCACCGAGAACCGCGGCGGCAGTTCGATCGGACCGAGCATGGCGCGCTGCAGCGTCAGCGAGGTCGAACGCGCCTGATCGAAGTTGCGCGCCCGCTGCACCGCCAGACTCAGATGTCCGATGAGCAGCGAGAACAGTGTCCAGTCGGCGGCGCTGATGGCGCGCGGCGCGGCGAAGCGCAGCCACAATGCCGCATCACCGGTCTCACCGAGCGGGGCGACGATGCCCTCGGAACTCTCGGTGCCCTCCGGAATCGCGAACAGGCTGCGCGCCGGACGACGCCGGGCCCGATCCAGCAGCGCCCGCGCGCGGGCGTCGAGTACCGAGCCCTCCGGAACACCCTCGGCCCCCGAGACATACGTCTCCGGCCCGGTATTGCGGTTGGGCCACACCATCACTACCGCGTTTTCCGCGCCGACGGTGCGTCGCAGTTCGTCCAGTCCGACGGCGAGCACCTCGACCACACTGGTGGCCGCGCCGACCGCGGTGGCCAGTCGTGACGCGGCCTGATCGCGGGCCTGCGCATCGTGTTCGGCGGTGACATCGCGGATGGTGCCGACGAAGATCTGCTCGTATTTCTCCGGTTCGACCATCGCGCTGGTACTCACCGCGAGCCAGACCGTGCGGCCGTCGCGATGCTTGACCGGAATCACGAAACGTTGTGCCTCGCTACCGAGATCGGGATAGCGCGGACCTTCCGGCGTCGACCACGGATGCGGCAGCGGGAACGGCAATTCCGACGCGCCGTAACCGGTCAGCGCGCCGAAGGCGGAGTTGACCTCGATGATGGTGCCGCGCGCGTCGGCCACGAAGAATCCGTCCTGCAGCGACTCCACCAGGGCGGTGCGGAAGGCGTCGCGCCCGGCGAGATCGTCGATGCGCGAACGCTGTTGTTCGGCGCGGCGGGTGCCGTCGATATACCCGCGGGTGGCGATGTCCAGGGCGGCGAGAGTCTGCAGCAGGAATTCCAGTGCGGTCTCGGCGTGTTTAGCGTCCGCGGTGCTCGATTCCGCGGCTTGTACTACGCGGTAATGGTTTTCGGTGAGATCGAGCAGGCTGATGCCCTCGATGAGGGCGCGGCGGCCTAGTTCGTAGCCCTCACCGAGACTCGCCTGCGTCGGTGAGTTCAGATGCCGCCGTAGCGCATCCGAGTAGGCGTCGAGAAATGCGGCCAATGCCGCGCTCATGTCTCCGCCTCGCCGGCGCTCGGCTCCGCCATCACCGCGATGGCGGCTGCGCCTTTTGTTCGCTCGCTCTGCTGCATTCCGCCGCTCACGCTGATGCCTCCAGTACGCCGCCCCGGTGGCGGGCCGCGAGCACCAATGCGTCGTCGGTGTCCTTGGCGTGCCTGGCCAGGATTTCGGCGGTGATCTCGGCGGTGGATTTGGACGGATCGATGCCGCTGTCGGCGGATTCGGTGACGATCCCGTCGGTCGACATCAGCAGTAGATCGCCTGGACGCACCGGAACGGTCTGCACCTGTAGGTTCTGGGGTAGCCGATAGCCGACGATGCCACCGGTCATCAGGACCGTCGCGCGCATGGCGAGCCCGACCGGACCCGCGGTCAGAATCCGGGAATCGACATTGCCGACGCCGAGCCAGTGCACCGTATCGGATGCGCCGAACAGCGCCAAGGAGACTGCCGCACCTCGGGTGTCGGCCATGGCCCGATGACACAGCACCATCAGGACGTCCAGCGGTTCTGCACGGTTCTCCGAGAGCACCTGCGCTGCGCGATCGGCGGCGTCCGCGGCGGCCGATCCGTGGCCGAGTCCGTCGAGCACGGCGAAGAGCACCGCGCCGCCGCCCGCGTCGAGGACCACGCCGCGATCACCGGAGACCCGCTGACCGGGCAGGGCACGGCCGGCCACCGCCCATTCGATCCGGCCGATGATCCCGTCCTCATGCACCGTTGGGTACCCACTTCCACATCTCCACCAACGTGCCGCGACCGGGTGCCGAATCAACGGTGAGCCGGTCCATCAGCCGACGCGCGCCGGGCAGCCCGAGTCCGAGACCGCGGCCGGTGGAGTACCCGTCGTCGAGCGCGCGGGCGATATCGATGATGCCGGGGCCCTGGTCCTCGGCCTGGACGACCAACGCCTGGCGACCCTCCCGGTCATCGACCAGCAAACGTATTTCACCACTGCCCGCGTAACTGGTTATGTTGCGGGCGATCTCGGAGATCGCCGTCGAGATCATGGTCATATCTGTCAGAGAAAATCCGAGCTTGGCCGCCAGCTCACGTCCGGCTTGACGTGCGATCACGATGTCACCCGACACCCTGACCGCGATCACCAAGTTCTCAGCGGCCACTGTCACGACCATCTCGCTGGCGGCGGGGAGTCATGCGGTTCAGCCACGCCAAGCCCTCTTCCAGGTCGAGGGCGGTGTGCATGTCCTCGAAGGTGAGGCCCAACTGCACCATGGCGAACGCGACTTCGGGTTGCAATCCGACGATGACCGTTTCGGCACCGCGGAGCTGCGTCATGTGCGCGATGGTACGCAGCGATCTGGCCGCGAACGAATCCATGACATCGATCGCGGTGACGTCGACGATGATCCCGTGCGCCCGGTATCTGCTGACCTGTTTCATCAGGTCGTCCTGGAGACGCTCGGTATCCGCGTCGGTCAGAGCTGACTGGACCGACGCGATCAGATAGGTACCTTGTTTGAGGATCGGAACCGGCATAGGGGGGCCCGATCAGCGCCCGTCGCGCTCGGTGAGCATTCGATCCGTGACGCGGGTCACCTCATAGCCGAGTAAGCGTTCGGCCTCTTCGATACCTCCCTGGAGGTCGCCGACCGCGTTCATCTTGGACAGGTCGAGGCCGATGGTCACCAGGGTGAGGGCGATCTCGGAGGACAGGCCGGTGATGATCACATTGGCGCCCATCAGGCCGGATGCGTCGACGGTCTGCACCAGGTGGTTGGCCACCGTGGAGTCGATCGCGGGCACACCGGTGATGTCGATGACGACCACCTTCGCGCGGTTGGCGCGGATGGCGCGCAGTAGCTGTTCGGTGAGCTGACGGGCGCGCTGAGAGTCGAGCACACCGATGATCGGCAGGATGAGCAGCTGCTCACGCACCTGGAGCACCGGGGTCGACAGCTCGCGAATGGCTTCCTGCTGCTGGCGGATGACGCGTTCGCGCTCCTGCACGAACGAGATGGCCACGGTGCTCGCGATGCGGTTCGCGGCGGGCTCGTACGCGTCCAGTACCGCGTTGAGCATTTCGAAATCGGCCTGGTATTTCTCGAACAGCGAGCGGGCCAGCACGTCGCGCAGCAGCAGCACGATGCCGAGGACCTCGTCGGTTTCGACGCCTCTCGGAATGATGCGCTCGGACAGATCGCGTGCGTAGGCCTGCAGCGCCTCGACACTACCGGTGACGAGCACCTCGACGTAGTTGTCGTACATGGAGGTCGCCTCGGAGAAGATTTCCTCCGGGGTCATCGCGGTCAGCAGCTGGGCCTCGGTAATGCGCCTTGCCCACTCTTCACGCAGCCCGGTTCGGTTCTGCCGCAGGTGTTCGACCAGCTGCGGAAGCAGGTTGTCGACCGGTCCTACGGGCAGGGAATCCGCCGAAAGGCTCATGGACACCTCGGACATGGAAATTCCAGCCCCTTTCGACGGGATTGTCGGGATAGTCGTGCATTCGGCTGCGCGCCGATACCGAGCCTAGTCATACCCCATCCCGGTCGCCGGTGAAACCTGCCGTTAGCTCGATGGTAGATCCGGATCCTCGCTCGGCGGCGCGAATCCGCGCGCCAGCGCCGCGAGCGCCTCGTCGAGATAGACGGTGAGGTCGGCATCGGCACGGGTCAGCCAGGCATCGAAGGCGGCGCGTGCGGCGGCCAGGGTGGTACGGCCGACCGCCATCGCGACCAGGTTGTCCTGCGGTACGCCGAGTCGGTGTGCGGCGAAAGCGCTGACAGCTCGTTCCCATGCGTCGTAATGCGCGCCCGCGGTGGCGGACAGTGCTGGATCGCCGCCGAGGAGCTGCATGCGAACGCGTAGTTCGGGCACGTCTTCGGCGCGATATCGGTTGGCGTTCACCACAACTCGGCGTACGGCCGTCATCATCGGCACCTCGTCGGGCACGGTGGCGAAGGCCGCGCGCAGCGCCTCGACCTCGGCGTCGAACTGGTACCAGAGCACCTCCGCCTTGGTGGGGAAGTAACGGAAGAAGGTGCGCCCGCTGATACCTGCCGCCGCGGCGATCTGCTCGACGGTGGTTTCGTCGAAGCCCTGTTCGGTGAACAGTCGCATGGCGATCAGTTCGAGTTCGCGCTTGGTTGTGCCGCGTGGACGGCCCCGCACCTTGGCATCTGTCACGGTTGTCGATTATGGGCGTCGATCGCCGGATCTTGATTATGTCAGTGACTGACGATAATCTCGCGGCATGGTGGAAAGTGTCGCGGAACACACCGTGGCCGCGCGACTGACATGGCCGGAGGCCGGGTCGCGCGCGGCTGCGGGCGCGATCCTTGCCGTGCCGGTGGGTGCGACCGAACAGCACGGACCGCATCTGCCGTTGTCCACAGACACCGATATCGCGGTGGCATTGTGCGCGCGGCTGGCCGAGTTGCGGTCGGATGTGCTCGTCGCACCCGCGATCCCGTATGGAGCCAGCGGTGAGCACGCGGGTTTCGCGGGCACGCTGTCGATCGGACAGGCCGCGCTGGAGTTGCTGATCGTCGAGTTGTGCCGTTCGGCCACCGATACTTTCGACCGCATCGTGCTCGTCAACGGGCACGGCGGCAATCTCGAACCGCTGCGCGAGGCTGAGGCGTTGCTGCGTACCGAATCCCGGGACGTGCGGGTGTTCATGCCGCGCTATCCGGGTGATCCGCACGCGGGCCGCGCCGAGACCTCGATGCAGCTGGCGCTGCGTCCGGAGGCGGTGCGGACCGAACTCGCCGTGGCCGGTGACACCAGGCCACTCGCCGAACTCTTGCCGCTGCTGCGCGCCGGAGGAGTGCGCGCGGTGAGCGCCAACGGGGTCCTCGGCGACCCGACGGGCGCCAATGCCGACGAAGGCACTGCACTGCTCACCCAACTGACCACTGACCTGCATGAACAGATCCGGCTGTGGTGGCCGGTGGCTTCCCCGAAAGGATCCCTCACGTGAACCCGTGGTTCGAAACCGTTGCCGAGGCGCAGCGGCGGGCAAAGAAACGACTGCCGAAGTCGGTGTACGGCGCATTGATCGCCGGATCCGAGCGCGGCCAGACCATCGACGAAAATCAGCAGGCCTTCACCGAACTCGGCTTCGCACCGCACTGCGCGGGCCCGATCGGCGATCGCGACCAGTCGACAACCGTGCTGGGACAGCAGCTCTCGATGCCGGTGCTGATCTCGCCGACCGGCGTGCAGGCCGTGCATCCGGACGGTGAAGTGGCCGTGGCGCGTGCGGCGGCGGCACGCGGGATCGCGATGGGGCTCAGTTCCTTCGCGAGCAAGCCCATCGAGGAGGTCATCGCGGCGAATCCCGCGACATTCTTCCAGCTGTACTGGTGCGGTTCGAAAGATGAGATCCTGCAGCGGATGTCGCGCGCCAAGGCGGCGGGCGCGGTCGGTCTGATCCTGACCCTGGACTGGTCCTTCTCGCACGGGCGCGACTGGGGCAGCCCGGTGATCCCGGAGAAGCTGGATTTCAAGACCATGCTGACATTCGCGCCGCAGACCCTGGCGCGGCCGCGCTGGCTCGCCACTTATGTTCGCTCCGGCCGTATTCCGGATCTCACCGCACCGAATATGGCCGTCGGCGGCGGTCCGGCGCCCGGCTTCTTCGGCGCTTACGGCGAGTGGATGGGCACTCCCGCACCGGATTGGGCGGATGTTGCGTGGATCTGCGAACAGTGGGACGGTCCGGTCATGCTCAAGGGCGTGATGCGCGTCGACGATGCGCTGCGTGCGATCGACGCCGGTGTCGCTGCCATCTCGGTGTCCAATCACGGCGGGAACAATCTGGACGGCACGCCCGCCGCGATTCGGGCATTGCCCGTGGTGGCCGAGGCGGTCGGATCGCAGATCGAGGTGGTGCTCGATGGTGGCATCCGGCGCGGTAGCGATGTGGTGAAGGCGGTGGCGCTGGGCGCTCGCGCGGTGATGATCGGGCGGGCCTACCTGTGGGGCCTCGCCGCGAACGGGCAGGCCGGTGTCGAGAATGTGCTCGACATCCTGCGTGGCGGTATCGATTCGGCGCTGCTGGGACTGCGCAAGACCAGCATCGGCGATCTCGATCGGGGCGATCTGGTGGTGCCGGACGGGTTCGAGCGGGCATTGGGAGTGCCGGACCCGGCCGTGCAGTCGGCTTGACCTGGCGGATTATTCGGTAGCCGCGGCTCTTCGATGATGGGCGAGCAGCGTGTCGTAGATATCGGCGAGGGCCGCCAATTGCTGGCGGTCGAGTACGTCGACCATATGTTTGCGCACGCTCTGCACATGTGCGGGCGCGGCCGTGGCCAGCACGTCGGCGCCGCGCGGGGTGAGCCGTGCGGCGGTGCGGCGGGCGTCGTCCGGGATCGGTTCCCTGGCGACCAGCGCGCGCTTCTCCATGCGGGTGATCTGATGCGACAGCCTGCTCTGCGACCATTCGAGTTTGGCCGCGAGATCGGCGAAGGTGAGTCGATGATCCGGTGCGTCGGCCAGGTAGGCCAGCACCGAGTATTCGACGTAGGTGAGGTTCGACTCGCGGGATGAGTCGCGCCCGACCGCGGCGGCGATGAGGTCCCTGGTGCGCACATATCCCACCCATGCGCGCATTTCGATGTCATCGAGCCAGTGGGGATCGGTCACGAGAGCGCTCCAAACTCTGACATGTCATTGAATTGTCTCGCCGCATGATGTCGCGCGACAACTGCCAGATCTGAGAGGTAGCACTGCTGGGGTTGAACGTGCAACCTTTTGGCGGTATGCACCGAGTGAGGGTTGCCTAAGCACGGTCGGCCTCCTAATACTGGATACGCTCCTTGTGCTCGTGACCAGCCTGCCGAAAAGACCTTTCGAGGCCCCGGCGGTGCGTCAGCCCTGAGACCGAATAAGGAGTGCGTCCGTGACCGCGCCGGATTTCCGCTATTCAGATCTGCTGCCGATCGGCGCCGACGACACCCCGTACCGGTTGATCACCACCGAGGGCGTCAGCACCTTCGAACACAACGGCCGTACCTTCCTGCAGGTCGAACCCGAGGCATTGCGCCTGCTCACCGCCGAGGCGATGCACGACATCAGCCACTACCTGCGGCCCGCGCATCTGTCGCAGCTGCGTCGGATCATCGATGATCCCGAGGCCAGCGGTAACGACCGCTTCGTCGCGCTGGACCTGCTCAAGAACGTCAACATTTCCGCGGGCGGCATCCTGCCGATGTGTCAGGACACCGGCACCGCCATCGTGATGGGCAAGAAATCCGAGGGCGTGCTCACCGGCGTGGACGATGCCGAATGGATCAGCCGCGGCGTATTCGACGCCTACACCAAGTTAAATCTGCGCTACTCGCAGCTCGCGCCCATCACGATGTGGGACGAGAAGAACACCGGCACCAATCTGCCCGCGCAGATCGAGTTGTACTCCACGGCGGGCGATCCCGCGCATCCGTCCTACAAGTTCCTGTTCATGGCCAAGGGCGGCGGTTCGGCGAACAAGTCGTTCCTGTACCAGGAGACCAAGGCCGTGCTGAATCCCACGCGCATGCTGGAGTTCCTGGACGAGAAGATCCGCTCGCTCGGCACCGCCGCCTGCCCGCCGTACCATCTCGCGGTGGTAATCGGCGGCACCAGTGCGGAATTCGCGTTGAAAACGGCCAAATACGCGTCCGCGCACTATCTGGACACCTTGCCCACCGAGGGTTCGCTCGCGGCACACGCCTTCCGTGATCTGGAGCTGGAGGAAGAGGTCTTCAAGCTCACCCAGTCCTTCGGTATCGGCGCGCAATTCGGCGGTAAGTACTTCTGCCACGACGTGCGCGTGGTGCGCCTGCCCCGGCACGGCGCCAGCTGCCCGGTCGCCATCGCGGTGTCCTGCTCGGCCGACCGGCAGGCGCTGGCCAAGATCACACCGGAGGGTGTGTTCCTGGAGCAGCTCGAGCGCGAGCCCGCGCACTACCTGCCCGAGCAGACCGACTCAATCCTCGGCGGCGATGTGGTCAAGGTCGACCTGAACCGGCCGATGTCGGAGATTCGCGCCGAACTGTCGAAATACCCGGTGAAGACCCGGCTCTCGCTCACCGGTCCGCTGGTCGTCGCCCGCGACATCGCACACGCCAAGATCAAGGAGCGCCTCGACGCGGGCGAGTCGATGCCGGAATACCTGCGCGAGATGGCCGTGTACTACGCGGGCCCGGCGAAGACGCCCGAGGGCTACGCCTCCGGTTCGTTCGGTCCGACCACCGCGGGCCGGATGGACTCCTACGTCGATCAGTTCCAGGCTGCGGGCGGGTCGTTCGTCATGCTGGCCAAGGGCAATCGCTCGGCCCAGGTGACCAAGGCGTGTAAGGAACACGGCGGTTTCTACCTGGGTTCCATCGGCGGGCCCGCGGCGCGACTGGCACTGGATTGCATCAAATCCGTCGAGGTACTGGAGTATCCGGAGCTGGGCATGGAGGCGGTCTGGAAGATCGAGGTCGAAGATTTTCCGGCATTCATCGTGGTGGACGACAAGGGCAACGACTTCTTCGCGGAAACGCAGAAGCCGATTGCGTTGCGGGTGCGCACCCGCTCGAAGGAACGCGTCTGAACGGGCCGCTGGCGACTGCTTGCAGGTCGCTCGAAGTGGGCCGTTAGCGACTGCTTGCAGGTCGCTCGAAATGGTCAGCCATCAGGGCACATGTCCGGACACCGGATTGTCACCCCGTTCGCCGGGGTAACAATCCCGCCGAAGCGATGCACTCTTGATTAGGGGTACATCGCTGCACCGGTGTCGATGGAGGTCGAGGAGGGCAATGAGTACGTCGTTTCGTATCTCGGAATCCGCCAGCCGTCGGTTGGCCGAACGCGCCGCTCGTGAGGGAACCAGTTCGACCGCACTACTCGACCGCCTGATCCGGGAGGGTTTCGATCAACTCGACCATCCCGGGATCGTTTTCCGCGGTCCCATCTCCGACCGTCGCGCGGCATTGGCTGCGGGACCGGAGGTGTGGGAAGTCGTTGCGCGCCTACAGGAACTGGACGGTCCGGAGGAACGCCGCATCGCTGTCCTGAGCCAGCAATCGGATCTGCACTCCCGAAGAATCAAGATCGCCATCGCCTACGCGCGGGCGCACGGCCCGGAGATCATCGAGCGCATCGACCGCAATCGTGAAGCGGCCGAAGCGATCCGCGGTTCGGACTACGTGCGTCCCTGACCCGTAGCCGACCAAAATCATAGCGGGTGGCTATCGCACTCATTCAGTGTGCGATAGCCGCCCGTTCTGCGTCTGCGGAGCGCCGGTGACGCAGCGGAAAGGGTTGCGATGCAATAGGGTTGCGTCGCATGTGGGCGATCGTGGGGCGCTGGGTTGCCGATCGGGACGGCGGCTTCGGGGTCGTGACGACCGAGTCGTGCGAGGAGTATGTGGTGCGCGATGCGGTGATCGAGTCCGATGCGCCACTGCATACGGGGGACCGCGTGTGGCTGGAATTCGTCGACGGTGAGGATTCCGGCGAGGTCGTGAAACTCGTGAAGGCGCGGTAGTTTCCGGTTTCTCGGGGGTTGCTGGGGATTGTTGATCGTGATCCACAACACTGGAATAGATTGTGGACAGGGGGATTTCCGCTGAGACAAATCGGGCGTGGCACAGGATGTTTCGGACATTGGTGATTTATTGTGCTGTGAGTATGTGGAAAGCTATGTGAATGACGTCCGTTCGGACAGGGTGATGTCCTCGCGTTCGCCGGGGTGTTGCTAACGGTGATCGACGCCGGGGTGTGAGCCGTAGGGGAGTAGATGCGGGGTCCGCGGCCGCGGGGTCGTTACTATCGCTGACATGTCGCTCACGCTTCGTACCCGGACCCTGCTGGGCGTATCCGCACTGTTCCCGGTGATCGTCGCGGCCGGGCTGTCCATGCCCGCCGCCACGGCCGCACCCGTCGTGCAGGTGGCCGGCAATGCCAGCGGGACCGAGGGGCTGGAGCCGGGGCTCGCCGCGGCGTACACGCAGGCCGAGAACCAGGCGCATGCCGAAGGGGTCGGGTTGTACATCAACTCCGGCTACCGCACGCCCGCCGAGCAGCAGGCGCTGTGGGACGACGGGGTGCGGACCTACGGCAGTCCCGAGGAGGCGCGGCGGTGGGTGCTGCCGCCCAACGAGTCGACCCATGTGCAGGGCCGGGCGATCGACGTGGGGCCGCAGGCCGGGGCGCAGTGGCTGGAGGCGAATGGGAATCGCTGGGGCCTGTGCCGGATCTATCAGAACGAATGGTGGCATTTCGAACTCGCCACCGCCCCGAGCGGAGCCTGCCCGGCGTTGCGCGCGGACGCGAGCGAGGGCGGTACCGCCCCGGCTCCGTCGTCGCCGATCCCGCCCGTCCTCCCGGGATTGCCGTCCATCCCCCTCCCGCCGTGGTCGAGCGGCTCCTTCGGGCTGTAGTCAGCCGACCGGTACGGGCACCGGAATCTCTGCGTTCGCCTCGGCCGCCCGGATCAGCACCGCCGTGCTGATCGTGCTCAACGCGCAGACGGCGACGATATAGCAGGTCACTGCTGCCGAGGTCGAGCCCGCGGTCCACAGTGCGGTTGCGATGAGCGGGGCGAGGCCGCCGCCGAGGACGACCGAGATCTGCACGATCAGCGACGTGCCGGAGTAGCGGACCGATGGTGGGAAGAGTTCGGCGATGATGATGCCGCCGACGCTGTGGCCGATCGGCAGTGTCACGCCCATGCCGAGCAGTGCGAGGAAGACGACGGCCTTGTTGCCGGTGTTCAGCAGGGGGAAGTACACCGCGCACCACACCGTCAGCGCGGCAGTACCCGCGAGGAATATGCGACGCGTGCCGTAGCGGTCGGCGAGCGAGCCCCAAAAGGGCATTGCGGCACACCAGAAAACGGCGGAAACGATGACGCCGAGCAGGAGGAAGTTTCGGCTGAACCCGAGCGCCTTGGTGCCGTAGGTCAACGTGAACACCATGAAGATATAGACGACGGCCGAGGTCGCGATAGCGGCGAACAGAATCAGGCCCAGCCGCACAGGTCCTACCCGAAGTGCGTCGCGAAGCGGGAACGAGGCGACCTCGCCGCGTTGGACGAGTTCGGCGTAGTCGACGGATTCGGTGATCCCGAGTCGCACCCAGAGCCCGACAATGACGAGAATCGCGCTGAGCAGGAACGGAATTCGCCAACCCCAGCTCAGGAAGGCCGTATCCGGCAGCTGCGCGCTGGTGCCGAGGAAGATGCCATTCGCCAGGATCAGCCCGGCCGGTGTGCCCATCTGCGGAAAGCTGGCATAACGGTTGAGTCGTCCCGGTGGCGCATGCTCCATCGACAGCACCACCGCGCCCGCACCTTCACCACCGAGTCCGACGCCCTGCAGCATTCGCAGCGCGACGAGCAGTCCGGGAGCCCAGAATCCGATGCTCTCGTAGCTCGGGATCACCCCGATGAGCATGGTGCTCACGCCCATCAGAAACAGCGAGACCACGAGGGTGGTCTTGCGACCGATCCGATCGCCGAAGTGGCCGAAGAGCAGGCCGCCGATCGGTCGCGCGCCGAAGCCGACCGCGAAAGTGCTGAATGCCGCCAGCGTTCCGGCGGCGGGGCTCAGCGTCGGGAAGAACTGTTTACTGAAGATCAGCGCCGATGCCGTGCCGTAGAGCATGAAGTCGTACCACTCGAGGGTGGTGCCGACCAGCGTGGCGATGGCGACCTTGTGGTGGGGCGGGGTGGAGCTCGAAGACACTGCTATCCATTCACATTCAGCTGACCGGTGCCGGGCTGCCCGGCATATTGTCCAGTGCCAGGCCGCCCTCGATCGAGTTCGGGACGCGGCGGCGGTTGGGGGAGCCGAGCGCGGCGGTGAGGTCGGTTCCATCGTGTTCGGCGAGCAGGTCGCCGCTGTCCCACACCAGCAGCGTTGCGCTGACGGCGTTCTCGGCGGCCGAATGCGCGAGATCGTAATGCGCGCAGCCGGGGACGTGCGGGTAGGTGATCCACAGGTCGTAGCCGGTCATGAACAGGTCGAGGTCGAATTGCACACTCAGGCCGAGCAATTCGCTGCGGCCGTTGTCGTCGACACCGGCGAACGCCTCGTCCAGCGCGAGCAGACGCGGCGCCTGCGGATCGGCCGAGTCGAGCATGACGTGCGCGGCGGCGAAGAGCGGTAGATGCAGCGAGACCGACTGTTCACCGCCGGAGAGCGCACTGTGCCTGGCCACCGTCAGCTTGTCCTCGCTGCCGTCGGCGGAGATGAGAGTGAAGGAGAACACCCGCCAGGTCCGGTAATCCAATGTCGCACCTAGGATTTCGGGGTAGGAACGCTCCGGATGCGCGGCGCGCGCGGCCCGGATCTCGGCGGCGAAGTGGGCGCGGATGGCCGCCAGATCATCGGCGACGAGGGAGGAGGCGTCGCGATCCAACAGCTTGCACATGGCCCGGGCCGCGTCCGAGAGCGAATCGGAGAGCACCCAGTGCACGCCGATGGTATTGCCCGAGGACATGCGACGCTGCTTCATTTCCGCACCCATGCGGGCGATGAGATCGCGCGCATCGCTGGTGCGTTCATAGATCTGCTGTGCCAGGCCGGTGAGCAGTGCGTCCTCGAGGATCCGGCGTTCGGCGTCGGTGAGCAGCAATTCCTGATCGCGGCGGGCGGTGTCGATGCGGGTGGCGAAATCCGCGAGGGCCGATAGCCCGTTGTCGTCCTGTACCTGAACGACTGTCAGGCCGTCCGCGGCATCCCATTGCAGCCGGTAATCGCGGCCGGAAGCGGCCAGCGCGGCGTCGAATTCCTGGAGTGCCGAGGTCACCGCACTGCGCGTGGATTTGCGGGCCGCCTCGCCCGCTCGCACGGAAGACGTTGCGGCGGTCAGGTCGACGAAGAGTTCGGCTACCTCGTCCGGCAGCACCTGGGGTTCGACCTCAGGCCCGGCCGCCGAAATGCGGTAGAGCAGTTGTTCGGGCGTCGACCAGGCGGCGTCGCTGCTCGGCCAGCGGCTATCGGCAGATGCGCCGAGCAGGGTGAGCAGATCCGGCTGGGCATAGGGCG
The DNA here is from genome assembly GCF_055584605.1 of Nocardia sp. NPDC102475. Classification (NCBI taxonomy): domain Bacteria; kingdom Bacillati; phylum Actinomycetota; class Actinomycetes; order Mycobacteriales; family Nocardiaceae; genus Nocardia; species Nocardia sp. NPDC102475. The sequence continues at coordinate 169,600 of NZ_JBVJLS010000004.1, forward strand.
CCAGGGCTTTCACATCGGCCAGGACCTCGGTGAGCGCGGTACCGAGCGACTCGTGCGCGGTGCGGTAGGCCGCCTCCGCATCACCGACCGCCTCGATCGCCTCATTTGCGGCCTTGCGAGCGGCCTTCTGCTCGGCCCGGGTCGCCTCGATCTTCGCGCGCGCCTGTTCGAGTTCGCGATCGATATCGGCGGCACCCGCGCCGAGTGCCTCGCGCAGGGTTTCGAGTTTGCGCAGCTGCTCCTGGTAGCCCGCATTGGCGGCCTCGGCCTCTTCGGCGAAGGCCTCGGCCAGATCGCGGGCCTCGTCGAAGCGGTCCGAACCCTCGCGTTCGCGTTCGCGCTCCCGTTCGTGGTCGGCGCGCAGGCGCAGCAGGCCCGTTCCGGTGTTCTCGAAGTGACGGATGGCGGCGGCGAGGGCATCGATCTCGCGGGCATCGCGCGGTGTGCGGTGCGCCTGGGCGACCGAGCGCAGCTTCTTCTCGACGGCCGATGCCTCAGTTACCGCTTGGTCGAGGTCGCGTTCGGCCTGTGCGACGGCCTCGGAGCGCGAGCGCATCATGCCAGCGGCTTCCGAAACCGCGCGCAGGGCGGCGGTGACGGCCGCGGGGCGCGGTAATGCCTTGGCGGCGGCGGAGATTCGCGCCAGTTCGGCGCTCGCTGCCGACTCGGCGGCCTGAGCCTGCCGCTGTGTCTGCTCGGCGGACTCGATTGCGGCGGCCAACTCGGCGAGCCGGATTTCCCGGCGCTTCGCGCGGGCGGTCGCGCCGATGAATTCGGCATCGGGTTTGTGGTGGCGGCCCACCTGAACGCCCTGGCGGAATCCGCCGGTGGTGCTCACGCCGACTTCGGTGCTGAGGTCGGAGTCGTTGTCGTACAGGGCGATGGAGGCCAGCACGTCTGCGATGACGTGTTTCGGCACCGTTAGGTCGGCCGAATCATCCTCCACGACAAGGACATCGGCGAGCGTGCGCCCGGACGGCCGTGCCGAGGTAGGCAATGGAACCAGGAACTGGTCGGAGGTGTATTCCGGCCGTTCGGATTCCGCGCAGACCCAACCGTCGAGCAGGTCCGCGGCGTGCAGAGCGGCCTCGATGCCCGCGGCCTGCGCTGGTGTCACGGAATCGGCGAAACGGACCAGTCGCCACAGCGGCGCACCCGGACGGTCTTCCGCATTCCGCGCACGAGCGGCCGAAACCGGTGGGGCCTCGTCACGTTGGGCCGCGACCTCATCGCGTTCGGCACCTAGTTCGACCAGCCGGTCACCGGCCAGCGCGGCGGTGGCGCGCACTTCCTGACGGCGGGTCCGGATGTCCTCGAGCAGCGATTCGGCGCGTTCGGCCAAAACCTCGGCGACACCGGCCGCCTCATCGGAGCCCGCATCGGCCAGTGCGGTGTCGAGCGCTTCGAACAGGCCTTTCTGAATGGGGGAGTAAACCTCTCGATGCGCATCCCACCAAGTGCGCAGTGCGCCCGCGGCTTCGGTGCGCGCCAGCACAACGGCCGCCTCGGCAGCCGAGACCTCGGCTGCGGCCGATTCGCGCAGCGCACGAGCCCGTTCGGCGAGCTGTTCGGCCCGATTGCGTTCGGCCGTAGCGGAATCCATCAGGCCGAGCGCCTTGCGGACCGCGCGCACGTCGGCGTCGCGTTCCTCGGCGTGTCCGCGGACCGCGGCGGTCAGTTGATCGCCACGGGCCTGGTCGGCCGATCCGGCCCAGGTGATGCCCGCCTCTTCGGCGGCGGCACGCAATTCGTCCTCGCCGCGGGCCAGCGCGGCGGCCGCGTTCTGTACGCCTGCCTTGGCGCGTTCGGCCTCCTGACCGCGCTGATCGAGGGTTTGCCTGGCCTTGAGCGCCTTGTCCTTGTGCACACCCGCCGAGGTCTCCAGGCGGCGCACCGCGTCGGCGAGATCGTCGAGTTGCTGTTTGCCCTCGTAGGCGCTGGAGCGCTGCAGGGTTTCCCGGTCGGAGAGCGCTTGTTCGTAGGCGCGGTCGGCATCGTCTGCGCGCGCCTCGGCGGCGGTCCGTTCGCCCTCGCGACGTTCGCGCAGTGCGGTGGCGGCGAACAGTGCGGTGCTGGCGTGGGTCACCGCATCGAGCCGGGTCCGTACCTGATCGACATCGGTCTTCGCCTGTACCGCAAGGTATTTGCGGTACACATCGACGAACGACCTGGTGGCGGTATCGGCGTGGACCAGCCCCTCCAGGGTGCGCCCGACCTCCTCCATATCGCTGAACGAACGCGCGGCGTCCAGGATCAGCTGCTCGTCGAGCGGGCGCAGACCATCGGTGAGTGCCTGCGAAAGTCCGCGTGGATCAAGGTTTTTCGCGAGCTGGGGACGGCGCAATGTGAGGATGAGATTGATCAGCTGGTCGTAGCGCTGGGTGCCCAGACCGAACATGCGTGCGTCGATCGCATTGCGGTACTCGACCGGTCGATCGACGATGGCGTCGGTGCCGATCTGCTCGGCCAGCTGCTTGCGGGTCAGCGGCCGATCGTCGGGGCCGATGAGTGAAAAGTCGACGCCCGCACGGCCGTCGGCGACAAAGTACCAGCGGGTCACCTTGTCCGAGGACCGGCTGGCGCGCATACCGATGCCGATGGTGACGACCTCGGGGTCGTCCCATTTACCGCGCGCGAACTCCATCCACACATACGAATACGCGGATTCCTGCTTGCGGTACAACAGGTTCGACTTCATGGTGCGCTCTTCACCCGCGAATGGATTGAGCCTGCGCGGTTCGATCCGGCCGTCGAGCACGAACGGGAACAGCACCTCGAGCGCCTTTGTTTTACCGGAGCCGTTGGGTCCGCGCAGTACCAGCCTGCCGTCGGCGAAGCAGTATTCCTGGTCGCGGTAGTCCCACAGGTTGATGATGCCGGCGCGGGTCGGGACGAACCGCACTCCGCCATGGATGAGCGACATGGTTTAAATCCCTTCCGTACCAACGCTGTCGGCCCCGAGCGTGTCGGAGGCGGTAACGAACAATTCGGCGGCGCGCTTGGTGCGGACGGTGACGACCGCGCCGCGGTAGCGAGCCAGTGCGGGCAGGATTATCAAACCGTCCTCGAGCACTTGGACCAGCCGCAGCCGTTCCAACAGGGCGGTAACCTCCCTGGCCAGCCCGGGCACATCCGCCTGCCACTGCGCGGCGAAGGTGACACCGTAGCGGTCGGTCAGCGCCTGCACGGTCTCGCCGACCCAGCTCGCTTCGACGAACGGGTACGTCGCGCGCACATACGCCATCGCCTCCGAATCGGGATCCGAAACCTCTTCCCCCACTTCGGGATCGGTCGATGGGAGATCAGCGAGCGGCACGAATACGGTGGACTCCGGGATGGCGCCGTCGAGCTGCTCGGCAAGGGCGACGGCCGGATCAGGTGCGCCGGGACGCACCGGTACCGGATTGTCGATATCGAGGACACGATCGGCGATCTCACCGACCAGCAGCAGCGCCACCTGCGCCAATGTGCCGGTGCCCGGAAAACGGACATCGGAGAGACGACCCGAGACATCGATCAATGCGACGCCCTCCGCGCGGCGTTCGGCCCGCAACCCGGTGAACTGTTCGACATCCGCGACGATCCGATCCTGCAACAGCAGCGATCGTTCGTGGTAGGCCAGATCCTCGGCGTACACCACCGGACGCTCCACGAGACTGCGCCGCACCCGCCGCGCCGCATCGGCGGCCTGCGCATTCGCGGCCGGACCGTGCGCGAGCGCGTCCTCGGTCAGCAGACCACGGACACTGTGCAGATGCTGCAGCGCGCGCGGCGGTCGGAACAGCGCGAAAACCACCGGCCGGTCGATGTCGTAGAGCGCCTCACCCGCCTCCGGATCGGCAGCCCAGCCACCCGCATCGCCGTCGGCCAGGGTGAGCGCACCCCGATGTGCGAGCCAGCCGACGGCATCGACGAAGGCATCGCGATCGGCGGCGCGATCGGGTGAAAGTTCGAGGCCGTCGACCCGTCCGGTATAGGCGGCGACCTGATCGGCCAACTCCGACAATGTGATCTGATCCCCGGCGCGGCCGAGCGCTGCCAGCGCCAAGGCCAGATAGGCGTAGCGGCGGCGGTCGAAGACGCGCTCGGTGACGGAGCGGGCCGGTTTGCCCGAATCGAGTCGATCGATCACCGGGAAGACCCGGGCCGTCGTTTCGGTGACCTCGAGCCGGTAGCCGAACAATTCGGCCAGATCCTCGCGGAGTTCGGTGGCCCAGCGCCGGATCAGCGGCAGCGCGATCCGGTCCGGATAGGTCCGGGTGACCAGGTGGTTGGCGAGGATAACGCGCGCGGCGCGCTGGTAGTTGTCGAGTGCGAGCGAATCGATGCGGCGGGCGTTGATCATGCGCGCCGCCCGCGGGTCGACTGCTTCACCTCGAGGCGGCGGTTGTTCAAATGCAGTAGCCCGCGTGCGGTGCGGATCACCGTCGAACCCGGATGTTCGGAGACGGTGAGGGTGACGCCGCTATCCGACCCGCTGGTGCCGTCGACGCGGCCGCTCACCGGAACCCAGGCGGTGGACGCGGCATCGAGCAGGCGCAGCAGCACCTCGGTCTCCCGTTCGTCGAGGACGCGTTCGTGCACCGAGGCGGCGGCCAGGGATTTGGCGGCCTCGGCGCGGGCGCGCTGTGCGTCCAGCTGCGCCTCGCGGAGTCGGCGAATTCCCGCGTCATTGCGTTGAATTCGGGCGGGGGCACCGGCTTGTGGCGGCCTGCCCGTTTCGGCGAGGGTGCGTGAGATCTCCAATGGCGGTGCCTCCCACCAGGAACGGATCGCCGGAATCAGGTCCGCATCCGGATGTTCCAGCGAAATGTGGCGGGGCCTGCCGAGACCGAAGACGGCATCGAATAGTGCATGCGCGCTGTCGGCGGTCGGTGCGGCGGTAAACCAGCCCGCGAGATGCCGCAGCGCCGATTCGCGACTCACCCCGCCCTTACGTGAATCGGTGACCCGACGCAGCAGTGACAGCACCGCGGCAATGGCGCTCATGGTCGCCTCCCGCAGCCGATCCGCCTCGGTGGAGGACGATTCGCCGGGAATATCGGAGGCCGTGGCGACGAACCAGGTCCGTAGCCCCTGCCAGCGCGCCCGCCAATCCGCTTGCCGCTCGGCCGGACTCAGCAGCACCCGTTCGTCACAGCGCGCCGCCCGCTCGATGAGTTCCTCGACGCCGGTCTGCTCGATCTCACCGATCGCGGCGGCCAGGCGCGGCGCGAAACGAGCCAGATCCATGCTGAATTCGCGCATATGCGCGAGCAGCGCGTCCTTGTGTGCCAGGAACGACTCCGGGGTGATCTCGGTGGTGCGGACCATATCGCCGAGCGAGAGGTAGAAGTGCGCGGCCCGCGCCGCCATATCCGAGAGTGCGGCATCCAGCCGGCGCAGCGTCCGGTACACGCGCTCCGCATCACCGGCCTTATTCGCCTCGGCGAGGGTATTGAGATCCGCGAGTAGTTCGGGCAGCACCAGTCGCGACAGCGCGGCTTCGTCCAGCCGTGCCTCGAGCATACTCGCGACCGCCCGATATGCCTTGAATCCGGCTTGTGTCAGCTGATAGACGTAGTGCCGATTCCGATATTCCGCGAGCGTCGCGGCGCGCGTGCCGTCATAGCTGCGCTCGACCACACCCCACTGATGCAGTTGGTCCAACAGCGGCCCGATCTCCCCGCCGGTCAGCTGCGGGGCATCGGCCGCACTGCGTTCGATCCAGGTCGCGACATCGTCGGCGTGCAGCAACACCACATACGCCGCGCGCGCATTGTCGAACGCCCGCAGCACCCACAGATACTCCGCGCGCTTCTCGGCCGTGGCGAAGGAGAACAGCCGCAACCGCTCATCCCATAGCGCGGGCGCGGCATACGGCAGGCCGTCAACGGAGTCGGTCACCGGGAACAGGGTAGTAGCGGGTCGGTCGCGGGTGTCGAGACCGACCCCCATTCGGCGTGGCCGCGTCCGGTTTGCACCTGTTCGCCACCCGGTGACTCACAGGTCGAATCGGGCCCGCAGCCCGATCTTTACCTGCTCGAGCACCTCCGAGGTGAGGTCACCGATCTGCTCGGTGAGACTGTCCTTCGGCACGATGGCGATGTCGTACAGCGCGATCACCTGCGAACTCTCCGGCATTGCGACGGTGAGCAATTGATGGCGCGACGGAACTTCGCGAGCCTCGCGCACCGGCGCGGCGACCAACATCGGCCGCTGCCGAATCACCACATCGGAATCCACGATCACTACCGTCGCGCGGCGCCCGGAGATCCGGCTGACGAGATTCCAAATCTGGCCTTGGTGCGTAGGTTCAGCTGGCACGGCCGAACAATACTTGTTCGGCGGTCTGCTCGGCGTCCTTCACCCATTCGGTCCCGGTGCTGTCCGGCAATGCCCTGAGTTCATCCTCGAGCAACTGCCTGCGCACGGCCTTGGCGATGTAGTCGCTCAGCTTATCGGCGGATGCCGCACGGAGACGGGCCGCGAGATCGTCGTCCATCGAGATATTCAGGCGCACCGTCATACAGCAGACTTTACAGCGGACACCGCACATAATGCTACAGAGATGGGCGCTACCTGCGGAATTACATCGGCGGCAGCAGACGCCGGAGGAAGGTCTTCCCCTGTTCCAGCAGGGCGTCGATGCGGGTCGACCCGAGCGGGTTCTGGTCGACGATGTCGACCACGCGACCCAGGTTGGTCAAGGCGAATTCCATATCGCGCAGGGCGCGGGGGCTGGCCGGATCGGTTTCGAGGACGTCCTGGGCGATCGCGAGGGCCTCCCGATAGACCTCGACGGCGGTGTCGTAGTCGTGTTCGCGTTCGGCGGCATCCCCGATCGCCCAGAGGATCAGACCGACATCGCGGTGCAGTTGCGGATTCTCCGGGTCGGCGGTGGCCAAGCGGCGGGCGATGGTGAGTGCCTCGGTGTTGTGGCGGAAGGCGAGAGTGAAGGCGCCGGTCGCGGCGGCGACCCTGGCGAGTTGGTGGTGCGAGATGCTCAGGTCGCGCTGCTTCTCGGTGTTGGTGGGGTCGGCCGCCGCGAGTTGTTTTGCGAGGGTGAGGGATTGGGTGTAGTGGTGGTCGGCGGCCAGATAATCGCCGGTGCGGACGGCCAAGTCGCCGAGTTTGTCATGGGAGATGCTGAGGTCGCGCTGATTTCGGGCATTGCCCGGGTCGGCGTCGGCGAAGCCGCGGTGGATGGCGAGGGCTTGGGCGTAGTGGGTCGAGGCCGTGGTGAGTTCGCCGAGTCGCAGTGCCACATCGCCGGATCGGTTGAGTGCGATGGCGAGATCGCGTCGGTATTCGGCATTGCCGGGATCCTTATCGGCGAGTTCGCGGTGGATGGCGAGGGATTCGGTGAAGAAGGTGAATGCTTCCTCGGGAGTTTCGTAGAGCAATGAGGTGTCGCCGATCTGCTGCATGGCAATGGCGACATCGCGGGTGATCTCGGTATCGCCCGGATCGGCCATCGAGAGTTCGGCACTGATGCGCAGCTTTTCGAAATAGTGCCTGCTCGCGGTCTCGCCGTGCCCCGCGCGCATGGCGAGATCACCGAGTTTGCCGTGCGCGATGGCCAGGCCACGCCGGGATTCGGCGGCGTCGGGGCCGGATTCGATGAGACCGCTGTGCAGCGTGAGCGATTCGGTGTAGAGGTAATGTGCGCCGTCGAGATCGGCGGTCAGCACCGCCAGGTCGCCGAGTCGGGCGCAGGCATTAGCGAGATCACGGCGCAGGTCCACGCGGGAGGGGTCGTTGTCGGCGAGGGAGCGTCGGATGGCCAGTGCTTCGGTGTGGTGGGCGAGGGCCGCTGTGAGATCGCCGGTGCGCACGGCGATATCGCCGAGGCTCTCCAGCGCGCGGCTGAGGACCTGTTGCATATCGATGTTGTGCGGGTCGGTATTCGTGAGATGCCGTGCGGTGCGCAGAGATCGGCTGTAGTGCTCGCGCGCCGTGCCGAGATTTCCGGCCAGCATGGCGAGTTCACCGAGGGTGTCCAGCCCGATGACCAACGCACGTCGGGCATCGGCACTGCCCGAGGCCGATTGCACCCTGGCCCGCAGCACCTCGACCAGCGCGCACTGGCGATCGGTTGCGGCACCGAGGTTCCCGGTCCGGCGCAGTGCGCGCACCTCGCGCTCGCCGAGCTCGAGATAGCCGGGAGTGTCGGTCGGCAGGGTGGGCATGATCTCGCCGAGCAGGGCGGCGACCTGCAATTGGTCCAACTCGCGGCAGAACGGGATGGCGAGTTCGGTGAGTTCCGCGTACCGACCTGCGGCGAGGAGATGTCCGCATGCTTCGCTGTAGTCGTCGAAGTCCCGGAAGCCAGCCGAGATTCGGGCCATCCGCATCCCGTGGGCTCGGTTGTGACGGCGAATACGATCAGTGCCCTGGTGGGCATCGAGGGCTTGGGCGACCCACGGGTGCACGAGATATCGGTCGTCGTCGGTGGTCAGCAGCGCCAGCCTGAGTAACGTATCGATGGCCGCCATCACTTCGCGGCGCTGGTCTCGCGTCGCGTCGGCACCGAAGCGGGCATGGGAGATATCCAGATCGCGCAGCGGCGTCCGCGAGAGCGAAACCTGTAGCAGCAGTTCGCGTTCGGATGCATCGAGCAGGTCGAGCAGTGCGTCGACGAGGATGTCGCGGGTGCCGAGCACCACCGCGGTATCGAGGCTTTCGGACAGCGTCCGGTCCCGGCCGAGATCGACGGCGTGTTCGTCGGCCAACCGGCGCAGCCGTTCACCGACCGGCCGCAAAGTGCCGTCGCCACCACGCAACAGCGCGTCGACGAATTCGATGAGCCGCGGGTGTCCACCGATCGTCCGCGCGACCAGCCGCTGCTCCTGCACGCGCAAACCGCTGATCTGCGGCAGCCGCAGGAACATTCGCTTCAACTCCGCGGGGCTCAGCGGAGTCAGGCCGACCTCGGTGAGACCACCGGGAACCGGATAGCGACAGGTGACCAGCAATCGGCCTGTTCCGGCGACCCGGCACAACTGCGAAAACTGTTCGGCGAAACCGGGATCGAGGAATTCGGCACCGCCCGGTCGGGTCAGATTCTGTTCGAAATCATCGAACAGCAACAACACTCGGCTCCCCGCCAACAACCGATGGACATGCTTCAGCGCCTGCTCCCCGCTGTCGCGGGCGAGCGCATCGGACACCGTGCGCAATGCCGGGTCGTCCTCGATCACCGTGCGGACCGCGTCGCATAATGCGGACGGATTCCATTGCCCCACATGTTCGGCGATACGCCAGCCGCGCTCGCGCATGCGCGCGGCCACGCGACCGGCCACCGCCGTCTTCCCGAGCCCGCCCATGCCTGTGATCACCACACCCGGTCGCCCACGCGACGAATCGAGCATCCGGACGATATCGCGCACCGGCCCACGACGACCGATCAGATATCCGACCGGCAACTCGCGCACCGTCGCACCGCTCGGCGCTTGCGTCCGGCGCCCGAGCGGCCGCGGTGGCGCCGTCGCATGCCAGAGCGGCCGGTCCGCGACGCCGGTGAGCAGCGTCGGCACGAACCATTCGGGCGGAATTGATGCGCCATCGGCGAGGCGCTCCTGCTCGAGGGCACGGCGTGCCTGCCCCAATGCGAAGGCGACCGACCCGGCCGGATGCGCGGACAGCATGGCGTAGAACGACTTCGCCAACAGCGTGGCATACCGGTCCGACACCCGCGTCTGCATGACCAGCACCCGTTCGACACCCCCGCTGATCAGCGTGCGCGCCAACCCGGCAGGCCCACCGTCGACACCGCCACAACTCGACAACACCACCAGCGGCAGCGCCCGCTCCGAAGCACGCAGCGCGGCAATGAGATCCGCGGCCTCGATCACATCCGGATCGCCGTCCTCATCCTCCAATTCCAGAATCGTCGCCGACCCGTGCGCACTCAGATGCAGAACGTGGAACTCCTCGGCCCGCAGCGCCGCGGTGATCTGTTGCAGCGAAGCGACTTCCAGAATGCGCACGCCGCCCCCATCCGCGGTCGGCACCTGTGCGACCGCGTCGAGGATCGCCTGCATCTCGGCTTCCACATCCAATGCCATATTGGCCGTGCGAGTCTCGGTCGGCGCGGCGACCGCGGCGAGGACTTTCAACGGCCCCGGTGCCGGCACACGGGTGGGCTGCCCGTTACCCGAATGCCTGCGGGAGATGGCTACGGTCGGCCGCAGAGCCAGGGGCATATCGTCGGCGAGTACGAGCATCTCGTAGGGGAGCAGCATCGTCTCGTCGTCGACATCGAAGACGACCTCGGTATCGGAGCCGTCGACGAGTCGCGTCAGCTGCCGGGTCGTGTGTGGCTCGAACAGTGCGTCACGCAGAGCAGTACCGATCTGAACGACCGCTCGACGCACCGTTTCCGGTTGACCGCCCACCACATCCCACGCGCACGCCACCAGATCAGGCCGTGGCGCTACCCGTTCACCGATGGGCGCACCCGCCTCGAACACTGTGGTGCGTAGCGATTCGTTCGCATCGCGACGCACAATGACGCGAACCCTATTCATCGCCCACCCCTTACCGCTGGCGATGAGTCAAACCTACGCCGAAATGATCACTCGCAGGACAAGGTCCGCAACTGATCCAGATACACCCGGGTGCGCGGATCGCCCGGAAAGCGCTCGATGATTTCGCGCGCCGCCTCGCCCGCGATCCACATCAGCGATGGCAGCGACCGGCGCTTGCCCGCGAAGGCCCGCATGCCCTCGTCCAGCGCGAGCTCCAGATCGCGGTCGCGGACCGCGACCACCGCGAGGGTCAGATGTGCCTCCGACACCCGCATAGGATTGCGTACCGTGCCGTCGGCGCGGGTCGAGTGGCGGATGACCTCGCGCGCATAGGATTCCGCGAGCGGATCCTCACCCGCGACCCGGCAGCAGTCCATGGCGTAGAAGTCGAACTTCTGCGGATCGACCACGAAATGGTTGTCCAGATTGGTCGGATGGTCGAGTCGCTCGAGAATAGCTCGCCCCCGGTTCAGTGATGCCTCCACCTCGCGCCGATCACCCAGGCGGGCCCAGGCCTTCGCACGTTGTGCGCATAACTGGACACCGACACCCAGTTTGCCGCTGGTTGTCAGCGCCGGGTCGACCGCCTCGATCGCACCCCGATAATTGCCCTGGGTCAGCGCGAACCAGGCCGCCATTTCCGCACTCCAGCCGGTGATCTCGGCATTCTCGGCTTCCTGGCCGAGCGAATAGGCCGCGCGGCGAGTGGCTTCCGCGGTGGTGCGCCGACCGAGGTCGTAGTCCACGCAACCGACCAGCAGAGCCACCCAACCGGCCAGTACGAGAATTTCGCGATGCTGTGCCAGGGTCAGTCGGCCGTCCAGCAGTGAGGTGATGCGGCGCAACCAGGATGTGCCTTCGGTATGCAGATCGTGCGGATCGGCGAATGGATATTCGCAGCACAGCCGCTCCGCGGTGATGCGGATGGCATCGAGTGTGGCCGTGGAGACGTCGGACATCCGTAGCCTGCCAATGAATTCGAGGGTGTCCATCCCGGTTGCCGAGAGCAGTTCATCGTCGCGATTGGGACGATTTTTCGGGAAGAACGCGGCCGTCACCGTATCGAATGCGGCCGCGATGATAGGAGCGTAGAAATCGTCCGGACGCGACTCACCCGACTCCCAGCGTCGCCAGTTACGCAGCAGGGTACTGTCCGTCGGCAGGTTGTGCGAAGACTTCGCGCGCATCACACGGACGGCGTCGGCTTGTGACCACCCCCGCGCATCGCGTTCGGAGCGCATTCGGACAGCCCAGACGGGTCGATCGTCTCCAGCGGCCACGTCTGTAGTATCGCACCAGTTAACGCTCAGTGGCCCGGATAGGGCATACAGATGTCATTGGGTTGACACCTGCACTCGCAGTTTTGCGTCCTACATGATGGATATGGGCGCGGAAGATTTGCCACGCTTCAGATGTCAGAACATCTGCTCTTGCAAGTGCGCAATACCCCTCGGCGACGGGGGTGATCCACATAAGAGAACAGCGAGATCCCCAATCCAACGGAGGTTCGGGTGGAAGCGTTGATCTATGGATACTTGCGTGACGATCTGGCCGATGGCCACAGTGCAGAGCTCGAGGATGCGATGAGCAGCCTCGCCCGTGAGGAAGGGCTTTGCTTCGCCGCAACTTTCCATGAATCGACTTCCGGTGACGGCACGGCATTCGCCGAGTTGACCCAGGAGCTCAAGCGGGCGGACGCGCACCACGTGGTGGTGCCGTCACTCGATCACTTTGCCGGCCAGACGATTCCGCGAGACATTCTGCTCGCGAAGCTGGCCCAGGACGCGGCGGCGCAGGTGTGGACCGTCGAGAGCTGTGCGCTTCCAGACGAGGCTCTTGGCGAAGAAGCTGTGCACCAGGACTGACCTGCGTCGCAGGTTCGCCACCAGCCAGGTCGCGACCGCACCGGCCGCGAGGGATGCGAGCAGCGCCGCGACATGGTGTTGCCCGAATGGCGGATAGACCTGCCAGTGCAGCAGATAGACGAACAACGAGCTGTCGGCCAGCAGCGCGGCGACCCCGGCAACCAGGGCGGGCACGCGGACCGCGGGCAGCCAGATCAACAACAGCAGTCCGGACATCACCAGCCGCTCCCGATCGGGAACCCCGAAGTAGCCGTGCACCGAGATCAGCAGCACCGCGCTCACCAGCAGCCGCTGCCAGATCGCCGTAGCCTTCGCGGCCGCCCATCCTAGAGCGAAGAACCAGCAGGCCAGCGGCGAGAACGGCACATCCTTGGCCGGGTAGAGCCCGAACGACCAGAGCCGGAACACCATGGTGAGGCCGACCAGCCCCATGGCGAACCAGAACGGTTCGCGCCGCTGCACGGCATCGATGAACGGCACCCGCACCAACAGCGCGGAGACGACCATGAACAGCACAAGCACCTCGATGAACCACAGGTGCCCAGCGGTGTCACTGTTGCGCGGTCCGAGAATCTTGTTGAGCAGCAACACGTTCTGCCAGCTGTAATAGTCGGTGAACAGCAGTGTGAGCGCCACCCAGGCGGCGGTCGGAATCGCGATGAGCGCCACCGTGTGCAGCGCGTGCCGCAGCCGCTCGGCGCGCGGGGACATGGTGACCGTGAAGCGGGCGAAGTTGAATCCGGCGACACCGAGCAGGATATGTGCTGCGCCCCAGTGCACGAACATGCCGATATGAGAGCTGGCGATGAGCACGATTCCGGCGGCGCGCAACAAGGTCGGCGTGTCCACCGTGCGACCGAATGTCCGGCGGCCGTCCGGAACTCGCTCGAGTTCGGCGACGGTCAGGTCCGGCCAGTTCGCGGGCAGTCGCCCGAGTGCGCGCTCGAGGCGGGTCGAGGTGGTGATGTAGGTCAGTGAGTTGCCGCCGAGATCGACGAAGGTGCTGTCGGGCCGGACCCGGGCGGGATCGATGCCGAGGGCGATGGCATAGAGCGCGCGGATATCGCGTGGCGGCAGGTCGAGTTCGGGTGCGGCGAGTCGGCGGATCGCGGGATAGTCGGGCTTGCCATTGGGCAGGCGCGGGATGTCCTCGACCGCGCAGGCGCGAATCGCCGCGGCCGGCAGGCCGGACAGTTCGGCGGCGGTCGCGGCGAGCGATTCCGCCGGAGATTCGGCGGCGACGACCAACTGGTCGTCACCATCGGTGCAGCACACCGTGAAACCGGCTGCGGCCAAACCGGATTCGAGCCGTTGCAGATCGATGCGCAGGCCGAAGATCTTGGCGAACCGGCTGCGCCTGCCGACCACCTGGTACAGGCCCTCGGGCGTGCACCTGGCCAGATCGCCGGTGCGCAGCGATTCGACCGTGCGGCCGAGGGTGAGATCGCGTGGGCCGTCGGCATAGCCGAGCATCACGTTGGGCCCGTGATAGACCAGCTCCTTGTCATCGGTATCCGGCACCGGCTCCAGGGTGAATCGGCCGCCGGGAATCGGCTTGCCGACGCAGTCCGGATGTTCGGCGGCCAGTTCCGGTGGCAGATAGGCCATTCGCGCGGTCGCCTCGGTCTGGCCGTACATGACGACGAAGTCCCAGCCCGCCCGCTTGCCGAGCCGGGCGTAGTCGCGGACCCGCTCGGGTGCCAGGCGGCCGCCGGCCTGGGTGAGGTAGCGCAGGCTCGGCAGTGTCATCTCGGCGAAGCCGACGCGTTCGAGAAGATCGATCGTGTACGGCACCGCCGCGAAAGATGTTGCGCCGTAGCGACGGAACTGGACCCAGAATTCGTCGTCGAGGACCGATCGGTCGGTGAGCAGCAGGCTCGCGCCGCGCAGCAGATGGCTGTGCACCACCGACAGTCCGTAGCAATAGAACATCGGCAGGGTCGTCGCGGCGCGATCGTCGGCGTCGATGGCCAGATATTCGGCAATGGCATCCGCATTCGACATCAGATTGGCCGCGGACAACCGCACCAGCTTCGGTGAACCGGTCGAGCCCGAGGTACTCAGCAGCAGCGCCAACTCCGGATGCAGGCGATGTGCGGAGCGGACCCGCCGGATATCAGGCGGGCCCGCATCGATCACGACATCGGGATCGTAGGTATCCAGCAATTCTCTGGTGACCTCCGCGGTGAGCAGAACAACGCAGCCCGCACTCAGCGCGCCGAGATACGCGACGAGCGAGTCGATATCGTTGCGCGCTGCGAGCGCGACGAGGCGCCGGGTCGCTCCGAGCTGCCGCGCGTACTCCTCGACACGTGCCGCCAGCTGCGCATAGGTGATCCGCTCCAAACCATCCGGCACCGATTCCGCTGCTGTGACGGCCGCCGAAGGAGATCGAGAGCAGAGGACGGCGATCCGGTCGTCGAAACTGCGAAGGTGCGCGACGATCCGGTGAATAGTCACCCGGGAAGTCTAGATGGCAAGCCTTTCCATACCTACGCGTGGCCCCATGGCGAACTTTCGGTGAATTGTCCGGACCCGGACCGCAACGGCGCGAACCGATTACAGCCCGAAGCTGCCCGGACCCCGTCTGCGCAGGTACTTTTCGAATTCGGCCGCGATCGCGTCGCCATCGATCTTGGCCATCGCGTCATTGAGATCGACGGCCGCGTCGCCGCGTTCCTCGAGCGAGCGCACGTACTCGCTGATCTCGTCGTCGCCGACGGTCATCTCGTTGACGGCGGTCTCCCAGTCCTCGGCCTGTTTGGGCAGTTCACCGAGTGGCACCTCGATATCGAGCACGTCCTCGACGCGGTGCAGCAGCGCGATGGTCGCCTTCGGATTCGGCGGCTGCGAGACGTAATGCGGCACGGCCGCCCAGAACGAGACGGCGGGTACGCCCGCCTTCACACATTGATCCTGCAGCACGCCGGTGATGCCGGTCGGTCCCTCGTAGCGGGTCTGCTCCAGGCTGAACCGCTCGGCGGCTTCCTTGCTATAGGCCGATCCGGTGACCGGTACCGGGCGAGTGTGCGGGGTGTCGGCGAGCAGCGCGCCGAGAATGACGACGGTCTGCACGCCGAGTTGTTCGATGAACTCGAGCAGATCCGCGCAGAAGCTGCGCCAGCGCATATTGGGTTCGATACCGCGCAGCAGCACCACATCGCGATCGCTGCCGGGCGGCGAGCAGACCGAGAGCATGGTGGAGGGCCACTGGATTTCCCTGGTCACACCGTCGACCTGACGTACCGTCGGCCGATTGACCTGGTAGTCGTAATAGTCCTCGGAGTCGAGTTCGGCCAGCGGCTCGGCATCCCAGATCAGTTCCAGATGCTCGACGGCACCACTTGCCGCATCACCCGCGTCGTTCCAGCCTTCGAAGGCGGCGACCAGCACAGGTTCCCGCAATGTCGGCAGTTCCGGCTCGGGTGACACCGGAGATTCACTGGAGTTCACCCCGGTCAGCCTACGGCGTGTGAGCACGCGGTGTTGAATTTGCGCAGTCGGCGCGGCACCGTCGGTTCATCTGTCTGGGCAGGTGTGGCGCCCGACACCGGTAGGGTGGTTCGGCATGTCGTAGCGGCCCACTACGCTTGATCACATGTCTGAGTCCAGCCCAGTCGCCTTCGATACCACCCTTCTCGACACGCTCCGTCGGCGTGTCGTGATCGGCGACGGTGCGATGGGCACGATGTTGCAGGCGGCCGAACTGACCCTGGACGACTTCCGTGGTCTGGAGGGCTGCAACGAAATCCTCAACGACACCCGCCCGGATGTACTGCGCAATATCCATCGCGCGTACTTCGAGGCCGGTGCGGACGCGGTCGAGACCAATACCTTCGGCTGCAATCTGCCGAACCTCGCGGACTACGACATCGCCGACCGGATTCGCGATCTGTCCGAGCGCGGCACCCGCCTGGCCCGCGAGGTCGCCGACGAGATGGGCCCGAGCGCGGATGGCACCCCGCGGTACGTGCTGGGTTCGATGGGACCGGGCACCAAACTGCCGACACTGGGTCATGCCCCCTTTACCGCGCTGCGCGATGCTTACACCGAGGCGGCACTGGGCATGCTCGAGGCCGGTGCGGACGCCATCCTGATCGAGACCTGCCAGGACCTTTTGCAGGTCAAAGCCGCGGTGACCGGAAGTCAGCGCGCGATGGTCCAGCTGGGTCGGCGTATTCCGATCATCACCCACGTCACGGTGGAGACAACCGGCACCATGCTGGTCGGCAGTGAGATCGGCGCGGCGCTCACCGCGCTGGAGCCGCTCGGTATCGACATGATCGGCTTGAACTGCGCCACCGGCCCGGCCGAGATGAGCGAGCACCTGCGCCATCTGTCCCGGCACGCGACGGTTCCGGTGTCGGTCATGCCGAATGCCGGTCTGCCGGTGCTCGGCGCGAATGGAGCGGAGTACCCGCTGACCCCCGAAGAGCTGGCAATCGCGTTGCGCGGCTTCGTATCCGAATTCGGGCTCGCGCTGGTCGGCGGCTGCTGCGGTACGACGCCGGAACATATTCGTCAGGTCACCGCGGCGGTGCGCGAGGTGGAACCGACGCTGCCGCCGCTGGAGGCGCGCCGCGAACCGGTGCACGAGCCGAGCGTATCGAGCATGTACACCGCGGTGCCGTTCGAACAGGATGCCTCCGTCCTGATGATCGGCGAGCGCACGAATGCCAACGGCTCCAAGGCATTCCGCGAGGCCATGCTCGCCGAGGACTGGCAGAAATGCCTCGATATCGCCAAGGATCAGACCCGCGACGGCGCGCATATGCTCGACCTGTGCGTCGACTACGTCGGACGCGACGGCACCACGGATATGTCGGCGCTGGCATCGCGACTGGCGACCGCGTCGACCCTGCCGATCATGCTCGACTCCACCGAAACCCCGGTCCTGCAGGCCGGTTTGGAACATCTCGGTGGTCGCTGCGCCGTCAACTCGGTGAACTATGAGGACGGTGACGGTCCCGAATCCCGGTTCCAGCAGACGATGAAGCTGGTCGCCGAACACGGCGCCGCGGTGGTCGCGCTGACCATCGATGAGGAGGGCCAAGCCCGCACGGCCGAGAAGAAGGTGGAGATCGCCGAGCGGCTTATTGCCGATATCACCGGCAACTGGGGTTTGCGTGAAAGCGACATCATCATCGACACGCTGACATTCACCCTGGGCACCGGCCAGGAGGAGTCGCGGCGCGACGGTGTCGAAACCATCGAGGCCATCCGGCTGCTCAAGCAGAAGCATCCCGAGGTGCAGACCACCCTCGGTCTGTCGAATATCTCCTTCGGCCTCAATCCGGCCGCGCGCCAGGTGCTGAATTCGGTCTTCATGCACGAATGCGTCCAGGCCGGACTGGATTCCGCGATCGTGCACGCCTCCAAGATCCTGCCGATCGCCCGCATTCCGGAGGAACAGCGCGAGACCGCACTGGACCTGGTCTACGACCGCCGTCGTGACGGTTACGACCCGCTGCAGACGCTCATGTCGCTGTTCGAGGGTGTGTCGGCCTCGTCGTCGCGGGCCTCGCGTGCGGAGGAGTTGGCGGCGCTGCCGCTGTTCGAGCGGCTCGAACGCCGGATCGTCGACGGTGAGAAGGCCGGGATGGAGGCCGACCTCGATGCCGCCATGACCGAGGTGCCGCCGCTGCAGATCATCAATGAAACGCTGCTGTCGGGCATGAAGACGGTTGGTGAGCTGTTCGGCTCCGGCCAGATGCAGCTGCCGTTCGTACTGCAGTCGGCCGAGGTGATGAAGGCGGCGGTCGCCTTCCTCGAGCCGCATATGGAAGCCACCGACGACAGTGGTAAGGGTCGCATCGTGCTGGCCACCGTCAAGGGCGATGTGCACGATATCGGCAAGAATCTCGTCGACATCATCCTGTCCAATAACGGCTACGAGGTCGTCAACCTCGGCATCAAGCAGCCGATCGCGACCATTCTCGACGCCGCCGTCGACAAGAAGGCCGATGTGATCGGCATGTCCGGTCTGCTGGTGAAATCGACCGTGGTGATGAAGGAGAATCTGGAGGAGCTCAACACCAAGGGCGTCGCCGACCAGTTCCCCGTGCTGCTCGGCGGTGCGGCGCTGACCCGCGCCTACGTCGAGAACGATCTCACCGAGGTCTACCACGGCGATGTGCACTACGCCCGCGACGCCTTCGAGGGCCTGCGGCTGATGGACGACATCATGACCCGCAAGCGCGGCGGCGGCATCGATCCGGACAGCCCGGAGGCGATCGCTGAACGCGAGAAGGCGGCCGAGCGCAAGGCGCGGCACGAGCGTTCCAAACGGATCGCCGAACAGCGCAAGGCGATCGAGGTGCCGATCGAGGTGCCCGCGCGCTCCGATGTGGCCGCGGACCTGCCGGTCGCGGTGCCGCCGTTCTGGGGCACTCGAGTGGTGAAAGGCGTTTCGCTGCACGAGTATTCGGGATTGCTCGACGAGCGCGCGCTATTCCTCGGTCAGTGGGGTCTGCGCGGTCAGCGCGGCGGTGAGGGCCCGAGCTACGAGGAGTTGGTGGAGACCGAGGGTCGACCGCGGCTGCGGTACTGGCTGGACCGGCTGTCCACCGAAGGTGTACTGCAACATGCGGCCCTGGTCTACGGGTACTTCCCCGCGGTCTCCGAGGGTGATGACGTCATCGTGCTGGGCGAGCCGAATCCCGATGCGCCGCAACGCTACCGGTTCACCTTCCCGCGCCAGCAGCGCGACCGGTTCCTGTGCATCGCCGACTTCATCCGCTCGCGCGAACGCGCTCGCGAAACCGGTCAGGTCGATGTGCTGCCGTTCCAATTGGTCACCATGGGGCAGCCGATCGCCGACTTCGCCAATGAACTGTTCGCGGCGGACAACTACCGCGACTACCTCGAGGTGCACGGCATCGGCGTCCAGCTCACCGAGGCGCTCGCCGAATACTGGCACCGCCGGGTCCGCGAAGAGTTGGTGCTGGAAGGGCATTCGATCGCCGACTCAGACCCCTCGGATGTGCAGGAGTACTTCAAACTCGGCTACCGCGGCGCCCGCTACTCCTTCGGTTACGGCGCCTGCCCGGAACTGGAGGACCGGGCGAAATTGGTCGACCTGCTCGATGCCGAGCGCATCGGCGTCGTACTGTCGGAGGAGTTGCAGCTGCACCCGGAACAGTCGACCGATGCGTTCGTGCTGCTGCATCCGGAGGCCAAGTACTTCAACGCGTAAGCGCCGACCAGTCTGTTTCCGGTCAGGATTTGTTATCCGACCGGTCCGGTCGTTGTGATTCTCACCCCATCGGAATCGGTTCGATCGGTGCGTTTCCGGTGCGGTGACGGCCTTGATTACCTCGTGATATGTGAGATCGAATGCGGACGCCGACGACACGAGGGCTTGCGACGCGCGGGCGTATCCGATCGGCCACGCGCCTCTGACCTGGGGTATCGCCTCCGGGTTCGCGCGTCGGTGGATGGATGTCGGTCGGGTATGACAAAGTCGGAACTGTTGCAACTGCATCCGGGGCAGTCGGCGGATGTGAACGTCCTGCGGCAATTCGGGTGCAAAGGACTTCGGCGCGTAGCATTTTCAAGGATTTCCGCTTACGCGCGGAGTGCGGAATTGACTCGGCGGCAAGCAGGAGGGGCACAACACCATGACGGCGGACCGGTTGATCGCTGGACGGTATCGGCTGACGGATCCGATCGGCACCGGTGCCATGGGTGTGGTGTGGCGGGCGACCGACGTCCGGTTACGCCGCACTGTCGCCGTGAAGCAGTTGCTGCTCGCGCCCGGTCTGTCCCGGTCCCAGGCCCTGGAGGCCAAGCTGCGGGCCATGCGGGAGGGCCGCATCGCCGCGCGACTACACCATCCCAACGCGATCACCGTCTTCGATGTCGCCGAGGAGGACGGCCAGCCGTGGCTGGTCATGGAGTACATGAACGCGCCGAGCCTGGCCGTGAAACTGGCGGGCAAGCGGACCCTCGCACCGACCGAGGTGGCCCGCATCGGGGCCCAGGCCGCGGGCGCGCTGGCTGCCGCACACGATGCCGGCATCATGCACCGGGATGTGAAACCGGCGAATCTGCTCGTCGGTGACGACGGCACGGTGAAGATCACCGACTTCGGCATCTCCCGCGCCGTCGGCGACGTGACGGTCACCGCGACCGGATTCCTGGCGGGCACCCCCGCCTACCTCGCGCCGGAGGTGGCGCGCGGCGAGAATCCGGAACCGGCCTCGGATGTCTTCGCGCTCGGCTCCACGCTGTATGCGGCGGTCGAGGGCAGCCCGCCGTTCGGTGAGGGTGATAACGCCCTCGCGGTCCTGCACGCCGCGGCGCGGGCGCAGATTCCGCCGCCGCGGCACGCCGGGGAACTCGGGCCGGTGCTGATGCGGCTACTGGCGGCCTCGATCGACGGTCGCCCGAATATGCGCGAAGCCAAGGAGGCGCTGGAAGCCGTCGCGGCGGGCCGGACTCCGGCACTGGTGACCACGCCGACAGTGACCAAGGTGCTGCCCGCGCCCGGCGCGGATGCGACCACCGTTCTGAACAAGTCGGGTGACTCGGAAGACGCTACGCAGGTCGTCGCGCTCGGGCCTCCGGCCGCACCGGCCGTGCCCGTCCCGCCGCCCACACCGCCGAAGTCCGGCGGCACCCTGCCCGGCGGCGGCGGTGAGCAGAGTCGTGGCCGACTGATCGCGGTGGCCGCGGCTGCCGCGGTCGCGGTGCTGGTGCTGGTCGCGGTCATCGTGTCGTCACTGAACAACGACGACAAGGGCGGTGCGGCGGGCGGCTCGACGACGCCGACACCCGCGACCAGCAGTTCGGAGACCGGACCGGAGTCAACGATCGCGATCCAACCGGGTCAGCCCGAGCCGCAGGCGCCGACGACCACGGCGCCGACCACCCAGCCGAGCACCACGCCGACCCCGTCGGCCAAGCCGTCGACCACCGCACCACCGACGACCGTCACCACGCCGTTCGGTCCGGCCACCCCGGATCGGATCTCGCAATTCGTCTACGGCTACTACGGGATGCTGCCGGGCAATGTGCAGGGCGGGTGGTCTGAGCTGACACCGTCGTACCAGGCCCAGACCGGTGGCTTCGGCTCCTACTCACAGTTCTGGTCCACCATTCGTTCGGTGAGCGTGGGCGGCGTCACACCGAACGGTGAGAACCGGGCGGTCGTTTCGCTTACCTATAACTTGAAGAACGGCTCGACCTCGTCGGAGAACCGATGGATCCAGGTCGCGTCGGACAACGGCCGACTGCTGATCGCCGCTTCGGGCGTATAGGAAAGGGAGACGAATCGGGTGACGGCGGGACTTGCCGGGGTGCTGTGGGATATGGACGGCACCCTGCTCGATTCGGAGAAGCTGTGGGATGTCGCCGTGCGCGAACTGGCGCGTGCGCACGGCCACGAGATGACCGATGAACTGCGGCACGCGTTGATCGGTGCGTCCGGCCCGAACGCCTTGCGGCTCATTTTCGATGGTTTGGGTATCGAGGCGACACCCGAGGTGGTGCGGGCCGCCGGTGAATTCATCGAGCGGCGGGTGACCGAATTGATGGCGGGCCCGATCCCATGGCGGCCCGGCGCGAAGGATGCGCTCTCATTGGTCCGCACCACGGGCCTCGCAACTGCACTGGTCACCAATACCAAGCGGTCGCTTACGGAATTCGGATTGGATACGCTCGGCCGCGATTTCTTCGACGTCTCGATTTGCGGTGACGAAGTCGCGCACGGCAAGCCCGACCCCGAGATCTATCTGCGCGCTGCCGAACTGCTCGGCGTGCGCCCGCGAGACTGTGTGGCACTGGAGGATTCGCCGACCGGTGCCGCCGCGGCCGGTGCGGCGGGCTGTGCGGTCATCGTGATCCCGTGTGAGATACCGGTTTCGGCGGCACCGGGGCGGGTATTCCGTAGTTCATTGGTGGGATTGACCCGGCAGGATCTGGAAGACGCGCTACGCGTCAGAGGTTGAAGCGCGCACCCGAGCACCGGGCGCTTTCGGGACGGAACATGATCGCGAGTCCCGCCGTTCGTGAGCCGCCACTCCCGACCTCGGCATAGTGAGAGTTACTGTGCCGCAACGCAAGTGCGCGCAGTTGATAGGTGTGACCGTAGTCACCGGCAACTTTGTCGAATCCCGGGCGTGTCGCCGATTGCTCTACCAAAATGACGCCATGGCAGCGACGGATGTCCTGGACGAGATCGTCGATACGGCACGGTATCCGCTGGGGGATCCGACCGGCGCGGCGTGGGGGGAAGCGGTGGCTCGGGCGCGGGCGGAGCTTGCCGAAAGTGGCTGCACCGTACTGCGGGAGTTCATCCGTCCGGAGCTGATCGACACCTTGCGCGCACAGGGCGAGGTGATGGCCCCGGATGCGCATTACGAGGTCGAGCGCGTCAACGCCTACAACATTCCGCTGAATACCGAACTGCCACAAGGCCATCCGGGACGCATCGTGCTGGAACGCGGCAATGCCTTCGTCCCGCGCGACCGCATTCCGGCCGAGGCTCTGATCCACCGGCTCTACACCAGCACGGTGTTCCAACGTTTCGTCGCGGACTGCTTCGGACTGATCGAATTGCACGAATTCGCAGACCCTTTGGCCGGACTGTGCCTGAATGTGGTGGCGCCCGGAATGTCGCATCCCTGGCATTTCGATACCAATGAATTCACCGTCAGTATGTTGACCCAGCCCGCCGAGACCGGTGGAATCTTCGAGTACTGCCCCAATATTCGCTCACCCCACGCCGAGAACCTCGACGATGTGCGGGATGTGCTCACCGGATCCGGTGCGCAGCTGATCCGGCGCCTCGATCTGCGGCCCGGCGATCTGCAACTGTTCCAGGGCCGCTTCTCGCTGCACCGGGTTTCACCGGTCGAGGGCGGCACCGCACGGCATTCGGCGATTTTCGCCTATACCGATCGGCCCGGTGTCATCGGCACCGTGGAACGTACCCGCCAATTGTTCGGGCGGGTGCTGCCCGATCACCTAACCGCCGCGGCCGACGCCGTCCGCGGCGATCGGTTGCTCGACTGAGAGGGACGACATGCCAGTGCCGTTGCATACGACCGGGAAAGCTTCCTTCGACGATATCTACGACCGTCCCGATCCGCGCGATTATTACGCCCGGATGGCCGAATTGGATTACCGCATACCGGAACTGGCGAAACCGTACTTCCAGCAGCAGATTCGGGAATACCGCGCCTCCGCGCGCGTGGACACCCCGACCGTGCTCGATATCGGTTGCTCCTACGGCGTCAACGCGGCCCTGCTGCGCTTCGACACCACCGTGAGCGAACTCGCCGAACACTACGGCGGCGCCGAGGACGACGCCGACCAGGCCACGCTCATCGCCCGCGACCGGGCCCGCTTGGGCTCTCGCGACCAACTCCCAGGCGTCCGCTTCATCGGCATGGATGCCGCCCGACCGGCGCTGGCCTACGCCCAGGAAGCCGGATTCCTGCACGACACGGTGCACGCGGATCTCGAGGCCACCGACCCGACCGAGGCGCAACGCCGTACGCTGGCGGACGCGGATATCGTCATCTCGACCGGTTGCGTCGGATACGTCACCGAGAAGACGCTGGCGCGGGTGGCAACGGCGCACCCACGTCGCCGGCCGTGGATGGCACACTTCGTACTACGCATGTTCAGTTTCGAACCGATCGCCGCGGAGTTGGCCGCGCTCGGCTACCGCACCGAGCGAGCCCCCGGGGTGTTCGAACAACGCAAGTTCGCATCCGATAATGAACGCACCCAGGTGCTGAACGCCTTGGCCGCCAACGGAATCGACACCGCTGGCCAGGAAAGCACAGGTTGGCTGCTCGCCAACCTGTACATCTCGCGACCGCTACCGAAACACGCCGACCCCGAGGACCCGCATTGACCGAACGCACCTTCGCCGCCGACGTCCACCTGCCAAGGGTGCCCCTGCCGACGCTGGAGGAAAGCGGCGAGCGGTTGCTGCAGTGGTGTGCGCCACTGCTGACCGCCGACGAATTCGCCACCACCGAAGCCGCGGTAGCCGACCTGCTTCGCCCCGATGGTCCGGGCCGAAAGCTGCACGCGGCACTGGCCGAATACGACGCCACCCCCAGTGTCGGAAGCTGGCTGGATCTGTTCTGGCCGTCGCGCTACCTGGGCCGTCGCGATCGCATCGCATTGAATGCCAACTTCTTCTTCCTGTTCCGCGATGACACCGCACTGGCCGCCTCGACCGGTGCGTCGCAGGTGGAGCGGGCGGCCGGAATCATCACGGCCGCGGTCGATTACAAGCTGGCGCTCGATATCGAGGCGATCCCGCCGGTGACCCAGCGTGGACAGCAGCTGTCGATGTGGCAGAACAAGTACCTGTTCTCCGAGACCCGGATTCCGGGGGAGGCACAGGATTCCGTGCGGGTGCCCTACAGCGACGAATGGCCCGGACCCTCGGCTGCGAGGCATATCGTCGTGTTCTTCCACGGCAGCATGTTCCGGATGGAGGTGATCGGTCCGGACGGTGTGCCCTACTCGATGGAGGATCTCGCCGACGGACTGCGCGCGGTGCTCAAGGCGGGGGCGCGCTCGGCCCGCACCGATACCGCCGTCGGCCATCTGACCACCAAGGCGCGGGCCGAATGGGCCGTCAGCCGACAGGGATTGCTGGCCGAACCCGCCAATGTCGCGGCCTTGGACACCATCGAGACCGCGCTGTTCGGCCTGTGCCTGGAGGATTTCACGCCGCGCGACGAACTGCATGCCTGTGATCAGCTGCTGCACGGTGACAGCGCCAACCGCTGGTTCGACAAGTCGGTATCGTTCATCGTCTTCGCCGATGGTCAGGCCGGCATCAATATCGAGCACTGCGGTCTCGACGGCACCACCATCCTGTCCTTTGTCGACACGCTGCTGCAGGCTCCGGCTGCCGAACACGCCGAACGGGCCGGTGCGCAGCCGCAGGGGTTGCCTCCGGTCGAGCCGATCGAATTCGTGCTCGATCCGGCGCAGCGCGCCGATATCGCGGCTGCTGGAGCGGCGTTCTCCCGGTATGCGGCCGAGAACGCCACCGCGACAGTATCTTTCGAGTTCGGCACCACCCACGCCAAGCAGCTCGGCATCTCACCGGATGCGTTCGCGCAGCTGAGCTATCAGCTGGCGCACCGGCGCAGCAAGGGATTGACCGGGGCCACCTACGAATCCATTGCCACCAGGCAGTACCGCAACGGTCGCACCGAGGCCATGCGGGTGGTGACACCGGAGATGGTGGCCTTCGTCGATGCCATGCAGGATCCGGCGGTCGCGCAGGCCGACCGGCTCGCCGCCGCGCGGACCGCGGCGAGCGCGCATGTCGAACGTGCCAAGCAGTGTCAGGCGGGCGATGCGCCTGAGCAGCATCTCTGGGAACTCGAGTGGATCCAGCGGCGGCGCGGCACAGAACTCGGCGTCACCGAACCGATCCCGCTCTACACCAGTCCCGGCTGGACGATCATGCGCGACGACTACCTGAGCACCAGTTCGGCCCCGTCGGTGAATATCCGCTACTTCGGTTTCGGCTCCACCAGCCAGAAGTGCATCGGCATCGCCTACGTCCTGCTGCCGGACCGCTGGAACATCTACCTGGCCACCCCGAAACCTGTCGCCGACGAGATGTACGCCTTCGCCGACCACCTGCGCACCGCCGTGGCGGACCTGGAGGCCCTCCTCACCGAGGGCTGACGCATGGCTTCGTGCCCCTTGTGGCTGCCACAAGGGGCACGAATAGTGCGCAGGATGGGTGGCCGGAGCAACGGGTCCGCATACCCGTCTGAAACAATGGCTCACCGTGAAGAACTTCGAAACCCTGTTCGCCGAGCTGCAAGATCGTGCGGTCACCCGCCCCGAGGGGTCCGGGACCGTGGCGGCATTGGACGCGGGCGTGCATTTCCAGGGCAAGAAGGTGCTCGAGGAGGCCGGTGAGATCTGGTTGGCCGCCGAGCACGAGGGCGACGAGGCGCTCGCCGAGGAGATTTCGCAACTGCTGTACTGGGTCCAGGTGCTGATGGTGGGCCGCGGGCTGAAGCTGGAAGACGTGTACCGACATCTGTGACGGCGGTGTTGAATTTGCGGCACTCGCGGCCCCTGCGTGGTTACGCTCCGCTACCGCCTCCGGGGCCGTCGCTCGCGCCGCGGCGTCGATCCCTAGTTCTCCTCCTCGAAAGGACCCTCCCATGCTGCGCGTCGCAGTCCCCAATAAAGGCGCACTCTCCGAATCGGCCACCTCGATCCTCGCCGAGGCCGGTTACCGCAAGCGCACCGATTCCCGCGACCTGACCGTCCTCGATCCGGCCAACCAGGTCGAGTTCTTCTTCCTGCGGCCCAAGGACATCGCCATCTACGTCGGCTCCGGTGAGCTCGACCTCGGCATCACCGGCCGCGATCTGGCGCTGGATTCCGGTGCGCCGGTTCAGGAACGGCTCGCACTCGGCTTCGGCCGCTCCACCTTCCGCTACGCCGCCCCGGCCGGGCGCGAATGGAAGGTCGAGGACCTCTACGACAAGCGCATCGCCACCTCGTACCCGAATCTGGTCCTGAGCGATCTGCAGCGGCGTGGCATCGAGGCCGAGGTGATCCGCCTCGACGGCGCCGTCGAGATCTCCATCCAGCTCGGTGTGGCCGATGCCATCGCCGATGTGGTCGGCTCGGGCCGCACGCTGCGCCAGCACAATCTGGTCGCTTTCGGCGAGACCCTGTGCGATTCGGAGGGCGTGCTCATCGAGCGCACCGGTTCCGATCAGAACGAACGGGCCCGCAATCAGCTCATCGCGCGCATCCAGGGCGTCGTATTCGGTCAGCAGTACATCATGTTGGATTACGACTGCCCGAAGGAGCTCCTGGAGGAGGCGGTCAAGATCACGCCCGGCCTCGAGTCGCCGACGGTATCCCCGCTCGCCGATTCGAACTGGGTCGCCATCCGTGCCATGGTGCCGCGCAAGCAGGGCAATGAGGTGATGGACCAGCTCGCCGAACTCGGCGCAAAGGCGATCCTGGCCTTCGATATCCGGTCCTGCCGCGCCTTCTGACCTGATTTCGTCCACTCGGCCCCGTCGTCCGGCGGGGCCGAGTTGTTTGGTGCGAGTGATCGATTCATTGCGATTGCAATCGGTGTGCTGACCTGCGATTGATTGGTACGTTGCGGCCTCGATGAGGAAATGCAAGGAGTACTACCGTGTCGCAGACACCGCCCGTGAAACCTTCGGGCAGCACATTCGCATGGAATGAGGACTGGCTGGCCGCGATCGTCGGCCTGGTTCTCATCGCCCTCGTCCTGATCGGCGCAATCCCGGATTGGTTGGTGCCGTGATGTCGGAGAGTGGCGCCAGGACCGAGACGGACGCAGTCGATGAGGCGGCGGTCCGATCCGAAACCACTGCACTGCAGTCGATTTCACGCCCCACGGTAGCCGAGATCGGAGCCGGCATCGCAGCCGTCGTCCTGCTCGGCGCGCTGACCCGCTATTTCGACACCCACGTGCCGCAGTGGGCCGCCGGTACACCGTTCAACCGGATCGCCAAGTCGATCGAATTCCCGGTGTACGCCATTGCCATCGGCCTGATCGGCAATGTCGTACTCGCGAAACTCGATCTCCGGGAACGCCTTTCGGCCGGTTTCCGCACCGAATTCTTCATCAAGACCGGTGTGGTGCTGCTCGGCGCATCGATCAATCTGAAGATCCTGGTGACCGCGGCGGGCCCGTCGATCGTGCAGGCGCTGCTGTTGATCACTGCGGTTTTCGGTTTCACATGGTGGCTGGGCGGTCGACTCGGCCTCGACGATAAGCTGCGCGCGCTGCTGTCCTCGGCTGTCTCGATCTGCGGTGTCAGCGCCGCCATCGCGGCCGCGGGTGCGGTGCAGGCCAAACGCGAGCAGATCGCGTATGCGGCATCGCTGGTTATCATCTTCGCATTGCCGTCGATCTTCGTATTGCCTTGGCTCGCCGATGTTTTCGATCTTTCCGACGCGGTCGCGGGCGCGTGGATCGGCGGCAATATCGATACGACCGCGGCGGTTGCGGCCTCCGGTGCGATCGCAGGGGAGAAGGCGCTGCAGATCGCCACCATCGTGAAGACCACCCAGAATGCGCTCATCGGCATTGTCGCCATCGCGCTCACCGCCTACTTCACTATCCGGGTCGAGCGCATTCCCGGTGCGGCCCGGCCCTCGGTGCGCCAGTTCTGGGAGCGGTTCCCGAAGTTCGTGATCGGCTTCGTCGCCGCGTCCGTCATCGGCACGCTGTATCTGCAGTCGGTGGACAAGAAGACCGGCGCGGCGCATATCGCGATCGTCAACGATCTGCGCACGTGGTTTCTGATCTTCGCATTCGTCTCCATCGGTCTGGAGTTCTCGCTGCGCGGCCTGCGCGAGGCAGGCTGGCGTCCGGTCGTGGTCTTCGGATCCGCGGCTGTCGTCAATCTGGCCGTCGGCTTGGGCCTGTCCGTGCTGCTGTTCCACAACTTCACCGCGTAGATCCGCATCGGCAACCTGCCGTTTCGGTGCTCGCCGATCACCCCGGCGAGCCTCACAGCGGCATTGTGTGCGTTCAGTTCAGGACCGAACTCACGAAAAATTCATGCTTCGCCGTCAACACTGGGGGCGTGTCGGGCGAAACAACTATGGAACACCTCGGAGGGCAGTGCCGTTCGAGCACGGAGAGGGGAGGACCCAGTGAAACAGAGTGTCGAGTCGGTCGGGTCGTGGTGGCGGATTCGCAATGTGCTCATCGTGGTCGGTGATGCCGTCGGCGTAGTTGTGCTCATCGGCGTTATCGCCGCGCTCGGCTCGCACGGCCTCGATCTGAATCTGTTCGTCGGCTGAGCTCAGTCGGCGACCGCTTCGGCGAGGGTTTCGTCCGGTGACTCACCGGTGCCACTGTCCGGCCAGCCCGGATAGACCGGTGGTGTGCCGCCGAATGCGGGGCACAGACTCTTGTAGCTGCAATGCCCGCACAGCCAGCTGGTGCTCGGCAGGAACTCGCCGGTCCGGCCCGCCGCCAGAATGGCCTGCCACAGGGCCGAGAGAGTGCGTTCGAAGCGCAGCAGTTCGTCCTCGTCGGGGGCATAGGTGAGGATCTGTTCGTCGGCCAGGTAGATCAGCCGCAACTGGGTGGGCAGGATGCCGCGGGTCCGTAGCACCACCAGCGCGTAGAACTTCAGCTGGAACAGCGCCTTGGTCTCCTGGGCAAGTCCGGGCGCCCGGCCGGTCTTGTAATCGACGACGCGCAGCTCCCCGGTCGGCGCGACATCGATGCGGTCGACGAACCCGCGCAACAGCACACCGTCGTCGAGTTCGACCTCCACCCGCGACTCACACGACTCCGGATCGAACCGGGTCGGATCCTCCAGCCGGTAGTACGTCTCGACGAAGGCGCGCACCTCGCCGAGAAAGCCCGCCAGTTCGTCCGCTGCGACCACATCGGCGCTCTCCGGTCTATCGGCCAGCACCCGGGCCCATGCGGGCTCGACAAGCTCAGCAGCCCGTTCGAACCGGCGTTCCCCGGCAGGCAGTCCGTACAGATCCTCCAGTACCGCGTGCACCACCGTGCCGCGCACCGCGATCCGGGTCGGTGGCTCCGGAATCCGATCGATCGCACGAAACCGGTACTTGAGCGGGCACTGCTTGAAATCCATTGCCCGCGAGGGTGACAGCGCCGGACGCGGACGGTCCGGTGCGACCTCCCGCGCGTTGTCGGCAGGGGGCGTGGATACCGGCGGATGCATACCTGGCAGGCTATCCGGGCGCACCGACACGCCGGTGTCACTCAGTGCGGACAGCAGCGACGACCAGCGAACGGAGATACATGACGGCCAGACGGACCGGGCCATTCACCATCGGGGACCGGGTACAGCTGACCGATGCCAAGGGGCGCCTCTACACCGTGGTGCTGGAACCGGGTAAGGAATTCCACACGCATCGCGGCGGTATCAAACACGACAACCTGATCGGCGCCGATGAGGGCAGTGTCGTGCAATCCACCAATGGCACACCGTATTTGGCGTTGCGGCCGTTGCTGATCGATTACGTGCTCTCCATGCCGCGCGGTGCGGCGGTTATCTACCCCAAGGACGCCGCCCAGATCGTGCACGAGGGCGATATGTTCCCCGGCGCGCGCGTACTGGAGGCCGGTGCGGGCTCCGGCGCGCTGACGTGCTCGCTGCTGCGCGCGGTCGGCCCGCAGGGCCAGGTGGTCTCCTACGAGATCCGCGAGGATCACGCCGAACACGCGATCCGCAATGTGGAGACCTTCTTCGGCGAGCGGCCGGACAACTGGTCGATCACCGTCGCGGATGTCGCCGCTTACGACGGCCCGCCGGTCGATCGCGTCGTCCTGGACATGCTCGCCCCGTGGGACGCGCTACCCGTCGTGTCCAAAGCGCTGGTCCCCGGCGGTGTGCTGATCGTCTATGTGGCGACCGTCACACAATTGTCGAAAGTGGTCGAGGCGCTGCGCGAGCAGGAGTGCTGGACCGAGCCGCGTTCGTGGGAATCGATGGTGCGCGGCTGGCATGTGGTCGGTCTGGCGGTGCGGCCCGAACATCGCATGCAGGGCCACACCGCCTTCCTGGTCAGCGCGCGGCGGCTTGCCGAGGGGACGGTCACCCCGAAGCCGCAGCGTCGCCCGTCGAAGGGCTGAATCAGGCCGGCACGCAGGGCGCCTGCGCGAAGCCGAGCATCAGGCAGCCGCTGGCGTCCGAAAGCTTCCAGGCACCGTCGACATGTTCCCAGGTCAGGGGCATGGCGGGGGCGGTGCCGTGCGGTGAGGTGATGGTCACCTGGGCGGTCGCGGAATTGCCGCTGGTGGTGATATCGGCGACCGCGTAGGTGAGCTTGCCGTAGCTGCCCAGCGCCTGGTTCATCTGGTCGATATTGGCGGCGCGCTTTTCGCCATCGACGATCAGCTTGGTCTTCTCGGAGGTGGGTTTCGCCGGGTCGGAAAGGGCATCCAGGACGGCGGTGAGCGTTTCGGCGGTGGGTGCGGCGGCGTTGCCGTGGTCGCCGTGACCTGCGGCGCTGGTGGACGCGGCGGCGGAAGTGGTACTCGTGGCCTTGGCATCGGATTTGTCGTCGGAGCCGCAGCCGGTGAGCCCGACGGTAGCGGCCATCGCCGCCGCGGCGATAACCATGGACGTACGCAGCGTCCTGGCGGGAAGGAGCATCGTCAGCAACCTTTCGGTTCGGTCGGCGAAGCGCGTCGCCGTGGACTGGTTAGGGCAGGCTAACATGGTGTATCCGGCGTCGACCGCAGCCCAGATGTGATCACGACGAAACCATGTCGGAAAGCGAGAACGGTTCGCGCCCGGTAGCGTTAATAGACCGGGACTGGGAGGAGCAGCACATGAGCCCCATCGAGAATTCGGATTCGGCGGCCTGGAGAGAGCTCGAGGCGGTACGCGCCGAAGCGGCTGCTCTCCGAAGGCAACTGGCCGATTCGCCGGATCGCGCACGGGAATTGGAAGCCCGTATCGATTCGCTGACCATTCGCAACACCAAGCTGATGGACACTCTCAAGGAGGCGCGCCAGCAGCTGGTGGCTTTGCGCGAGGAGGTCGATCGGCTGGGTCAGCCACCGAGCGGGTACGGAATTCTGATCGGTGTGTACGAGGATCAGACGGTCGATGTGTTCACTTCGGGCCGCAAGATGCGCTTGACGTGTTCACCCAATATCGACGCCACGACCCTCGAATACGGTCAGACCGTCCGTCTCAACGAGGCGCTCACGGTCGTGGAGGCCGGAATCTTCGACGCTGTCGGTGAGATCGGGACCCTGCGCGAGATCCTCGACGACGGACGCCGGGCGCTGGTCGTCGGGCATGCCGACGAGGAGCGCGTGGTGTGGTTGGCGGGTCCGCTGGCCAAAGTCGCCGAGGTCGATGATCTCGACGATCCCGATTCGCCGATCCGCAAGCTGCGGCCGGGTGATTCGCTGCTCGTCGACACCAAGGCCGGTTTCGCCTTCGAGCGGATTCCCAAGGCCGAGGTCGAGGATCTCGTGCTCGAGGAAGTTCCCGATGTCGACTACGGCGATATCGGTGGTCTCGGCCGGCAGATCGAGCAGATCCGCGATGCGGTGGAATTGCCGTTCCTGCACAAGGATCTGTTCCGCGAATACGCGCTGCGCCCGCCCAAGGGCGTGCTGCTCTACGGTCCACCCGGTTGCGGTAAGACGTTGATCGCCAAGGCCGTTGCCAACTCGCTGGCGAAGAAGATCGCCGAGGCGCGCGGTGAGGATGCCAAGGAAGCCAAGTCGTTCTTCCTGAACATCAAGGGTCCCGAGCTGCTGAACAAGTTCGTGGGTGAGACCGAGCGCCACATCCGGATCATCTTCCAGCGCGCACGGGAGAAGGCGTCCGAGGGTACGCCGGTGATCGTGTTCTTCGATGAGATGGATTCGATCTTCCGCACCCGTGGTTCGGGCGTGTCCTCCGACGTGGAGACCACGGTCGTGCCGCAGCTGCTCTCGGAGATCGACGGTGTCGAGGGTCTCGAGAATGTGATCGTGATCGGTGCGTCCAACCGCGAGGACATGATCGACCCCGCGATCCTGCGGCCGGGCCGTCTCGATGTGAAGATCAAGATCGAGCGGCCGGACGCGGAATCGGCACAGGATATCTTCTCGAAGTACCTGGTCGAGGATTTGCCGTTGCACGCTGACGATCTCGAAGAGTTCGGTGGCGACAAGGGTCTGTGCATCCGCGCGATGATCGAACGGGTCGTCGACCGGATGTACGCCGAGAGCGAGGACAACCGCTTCCTGGAGGTCACCTACGCCAACGGTGACAAGGAAGTCCTGTACTTCAAGGACTTCAACTCCGGCGCCATGATCCAGAACATCGTGGACCGCTCCAAGAAGTACGCCATCAAGGCCGTACTCGACACCGGCAACCCGGGCCTGCGCATCCAGCATCTCTACGATTCGATCGTGGACGAGTTCTCCGAAAACGAGGACCTGCCCAACACCACGAATCCCGATGACTGGGCCCGCATTTCGGGTAAGAAGGGCGAGCGGATCGTCTACATCCGCACCCTGGTCACCGGCAAGAACGCCAGTGCCAGCCGCTCGATCGATACCGAGTCGAATACCGGGCAGTACCTGTAGGTCGGTTGACTTCGAGGGCCGTGCTTCCAGCTGGGGGCACGGCCTTCGACTGTTCGGGCGAGCGGATCGTCTACATCCGGCTGCGTCTATTTCACCGGCAAGAACGCCGGTGCCAGCCGCTCGATCGATACGGAGTCGAGTACCGGGCAGTACCTGTAGGTCGGTTGACTTCGAGGGCTGTGCTTCCAGCTGGGGGCACGGCCTTCGACTGTTCGGGCGAGCGGATCGTCTACATCCGGCTGCGTCTATTTCACCGGCAAGAACGCCGGTGCCGGCCGCTCGATCGATACCGAGTCGAATACCGGGCAGTACCTGTAGGTCGGTTGACTTCGAGGGCCGTGCTTCCAGCTGGGAGCACGGCCCTTCGGCGTTTTCGGGATCATCCTCGTGGGGTAGGCGGGGTCATTCTTGGGGTTGATGTGGGGGTTTGGGCGGACGGGTTAAAATTTGGCCATGCGGCCAGAAAATGGGACGGATGGTCGGCAACGGTCGTTCATCGAGGAGGCGCGGCGACGGCAGATCATTGCCTCGGCGGTGGAGGTGATTTCGGAGGTGGGGTACGGGCGTGCTTCGCTGGCGCGGATCGCGAAGCACGCCGGGATCTCCAAAGGTGTCATTTCGTATCACTTCGCGGGGAAGGACGAGCTGATGGAGCAGTTGGTGATCCAGCTGTATGTGTCCGGTGGCGAGCACATCGCGCCCGCGGTGATGGCAGCGGACGGGCCCCGCAATCAGTTGCTCGCCTATATCGGGGCGAATCTCGGCTTCATCGATGCGAACAAGAAGTATGTCGCGGCGCTGACCGATGTGGTGCTGAATCTGCGTGATGCGGATGGAAAGCCACGGTTCGCCTCGGCGGAGGGGGAGCAGGAGATCATCCAACCGCTCATCGACATCATGCGGGAAGGCCAGCGCACCGGCGATTTCGGCGAATTCGATCCGGCGGTCATGGCCAAGTCGATTCGCGATGCCATCGATGGCGCGGCCGGACGGGCGATTCGGGAGAAGGACTTCGATATGACGACGTACACGGCGCATGTGTGCCAACTATTCGATTCGGCGACCCGGAAGGGGGGACGTGATGACCACCGTGGTGGAAAGTGAAGTGCGGCAGGAAGGTAACGCCGCAGCGACACCGCCGTTCGCGTGGCTCGGTGTGGGCGCGGTCGCCGTGGCGTCGGCGATCATGCTGTTCGCATCGCTCGGACGATACGGATACTTCGGTGACGAACTGTATTTCCTGTCGGCCGGGCGTCGGCTCGGATTCGGCTATGCCGATCAGGGCCCGCTGCTGCCCGCG
Organism: Nocardia sp. NPDC102475; assembly: GCF_055584605.1. Lineage (NCBI taxonomy): Bacteria > Bacillati > Actinomycetota > Actinomycetes > Mycobacteriales > Nocardiaceae > Nocardia > Nocardia sp. NPDC102475. The sequence goes on from NZ_JBVJLS010000004.1 coordinate 204,364, forward strand.
ATCGCCCGGCTGATGGATGTGCTGGCACCGGGATCGCTGGTGGCACTGCGGATTCCGGCTGCACTGGTCACGGTTGCGGCGGTGTTGATAAGCGCCCAGATCGCCCGGGAGTTCGGTGGGTCGCGGACCGCGCAGGTACTGAGCGCGACCGCGTACGCGACCTCGCCGTTCCTGCTCGTGCAGGGAACTCAGTTGGCCACCAATACGATTGATACCGCATTGTGGGTGGTGATCAGCTGGCTGCTGATCCGGTGGGTTCGCACCCGCCAGGACAGCCTGTTGCTGTGGGCCGCGCTGGTCACGGCGCTGGATATGCAGGTGAAGTGGCTGATTCCATTTTTCTGGATCGCCGTCGCCCTCGGAGTGGCGATCTACGGTCCGCGCGAGCTGCTGCGGCGGCCGGTGCTGTGGGTGGGCGCGGTTTTCGTTGTCCTGGTCATGGTGCCGACACTGATCTGGCAGGCCCGGCACGACTGGCCGCAGCTGCGATTGGGTGCGGTGGTCGCGGCGGAGCAGGCGACGATCGGTGGCCGCTACACCTGGCTGCCGCTGGCGCTGATCGCGGCCGGGCTGTTCGGCGGTGTGCTGTTGGTCGTGGGAATCTGGGCGCTGTTCCGCTCGGAGGCGTTGCGGCCGTACCGATTCCTCGCGCCGCTGCCACTGCTGCTGGCCGTGGCATTCATCGCGACCAACGGTCGCCCCTATTACGCGGCCGGCTGCTACGCGGCGATCATGGCGGCGGGCGCGGTGCGCTGGACCGAGTACACCCGACGATGGCGAATCTATGCGACTGTCCCACTGGTCGCGATTTCGGTGGCGATCGCGGTGTTCACGATGCCGTGGCAATCCGAGTCGTCCATCGATCCGGTCGACAGTCAGGCCGAGGCCGGGATCGAAATCGGCCTGTACGGCAAGTTCGGCTGGCCCGAGCTGCGCGAGGCGACCGCCGACGCATACCAGGCTCTCCCACCGGCTGAGCGTGCGAACGCGGTGATCGTCACCGATTCCTATTGGCAGGCAAGCGCTTTGGATGTCGACCGGAATCGCTTCGGCCTGCCCGCCGTCTACAGCCCCAATCGCGGTTTCGGATACTTCGGCACCCCACCGGATTCCGCGACAACGGTGCTGTGGGTCGGCAATGCCGAAGACGAAATGCGTGCCACCTGTGGTGAATTGACCCCGGTCGGTCGCGTCGACGCACGCCTGGGCTACCCGGACGTCACCCGCGATGTCACCATCTGGCGCTGCACCCCACGTCAGCACTGGTCACAGGTCTGGCCCGATCTGCTTCGCCTCGACTGACCAGCCGTATTGTCCGATTCGTTCAATACATCCGAACACCACCCGCGTTGACTGAACCATGGCCGGGGGCCGAACCGCGCCCCAGGCCATGGTTCTAGGATCAGGAGGATCGGTATGAAAACGAATATCGGCGCGATCACCTTGGCCGTAAGCGACCTCGAACGGTCGCTGCGCTTCTACCGCGACGGCCTCGGCCTCTCCTCACCGGGCATTATCGGCACCGAGTTCGTCCGCGACGAGCGGAACCCCGGTGGGTCGGTCGCCATGTTCACCCTCGACAACGGCCTGATTCTGTCCCTCTACTCGCGCACCGACCTGGCGATGGACGCGGGCATCGCCCTCGACCGAGTCACCGGCTCGCCGATGAGCCTCGGCTTCTTCGCCGACTCCCGCGAGGACGTCGATCGCATCCTGCAACAGGCCCAACAAGCAGGCGGGACCATCGTCCGCCTGCCCTTGACCCGCCCATGGGGTATCTATGCGGGCTACTTCGCCGACCCCGACGGTCACCTGTGGGAAGCGGTGTACTTCGTGAACGGTGTTTCGGATTGATATCCGTTGTGCCACCGTGCTATTCGGTAGTGAACCCGCCATCGACGGTAGGCGAACTCGAGTCGCGCGCCCGTGACGAGATCGGATACGACACATGCCCTTTCGCATTGTTTCGTTGCGAAAGAGCAGGTGCCGTGGGGCGCTAACCGAGTTCGGCGAGTTGGGGTACCACCGGCGCCATGCGCTCGATCCATGCCGCCGGGGATCCGGTGGTCGGGATGATGATCACGGTGTGCACGCCGAGCTTGGCGTAATCGGCCATCTGGCGGACGAATTCGTCGCGATTGTCCGGATTCGGCCGCGGATTATTGGCCATGATGGTGATGCGGATACCGTCGAAATCGCGCCCGACATCGTCGCAATGGCGGCGCAGGACGTCGAGTTTGTGGCCGACATCCTCGGGGGCGGAACCGAAGAGATTGCATGCGTCGCCGTACTGCGCGACCAATCGCAGCGTCTTGCGTTCGCCGCCACCGCCGATGAGCACCTTGGGCCGGTTGATCGGCTGCGGCGAGCACAGCGTCTCGGCCAACTGGTAGTGCTTGCCGTCGAAGGGGCCGTTGTTCTGCGGGTCCCACATCTGCTGACAGATGCGCAGCGTCTCCTCGAGGCGTTCGAACCGTTCGGCGATCGGCGGGAACGGCACACCGAGCCCGCGATGCTCACGTTCGAACCAGGCGGCGCCGAGGCCGAGCACCGCGCGGCCGCCCGACAGGACATCGAGGGTGGTGACGATCTTGGCGAGCAGACCGGGATGCCGGTAGGTCACGCCGGTGACGAGCAGGCCGAGGTTGATGCGGGAGGTGTGCGCGGCCAGATAGCCGAGGGTGGTGTAGCCCTCCAACATATTGGACTCGGCCGGGAGGCCGGTCGGCTCGATCTGGAAGTAATGGTCCATGAACGACAGCCAGGTCGCACCGGATGCCTCTGCCGCGGCGCCGACCCTGGCCAATTCACCGGCAATGGCGGTGGTGCCGCCGTCGATATCGAATATCGGTAGGTGAAAACCGAGTTCCATGAAGTGATCCCCTGGTACTAGACGATTTTGCACTGCCAACGCTATGACCTGGAGTGCACTCCAAGTCAAGTCTGGCAGCACGGAGTGGTGTCGACGCAGGTTTCTCGGGTATTGATGGGATGACCACGGTAGCGGGCTGAGCGCCTTAGTAGCAGCGGAAGGAAGGCGATGACACGACCAACTATCAGGCGCCGCACGTTATTCGGCGCGGCAGCGTTGCTGCCGTTGGTCGGATGCGCGACCGGCGGCGGTGCTTCGCCACCCGAGTCCATCGCCCCTACCGATGATCGCCACGATCGCCTGACCGAGCTGGAGCGAAAGTTCGACGCACGTCTCGGCGTCTACGCGTTGGCCACTGGGACGGGCACAACCATCGCCTACCGCGCGGATGAGCGTTTCGCATTCTGCTCGACCTTCAAGGGTCTGGCGGCGGCAGCCGTCCTGCAGCGTAATCCATTGTCGCACTTGGATACTATCGTCACCTACACCGAGGCCGATCTCCTGAAGAATGCTGCCATCACGCCGCAGCATGTGGCATCGGGCATGACGATCCGCGAGTTGTGCGACGCCGCCGTCCGGTACAGCGACGGTACCGCGGGCAATCTTCTGCTCCGTGATATCGGCGGACCGGCCGAACTCACCGCGTACGCGCAAAGCCTCGGCGACACCGTCACCCGAATGGACCGAATCGAACCCGCGATCACCGAAGCTACCCCGGGTGACCCACGAGATACCACCTCACCGAGGGCATTCGGCACCGACTATCAGAAGATCGTGCTCGGCGACGCCCTACCGCAGGATAAGCGCGCCTTTCTGCGCGGTCTGCTCGAACGCAATGCGACCGGCGCTGGCGCCCAACGCATTCGAGCCGGGGTACCACAGGGTTGGATCGTTGCTGATAAGACGGGGACGGGCGACTACGGCACGCTCAACGACATAGCGATCGTGTGGCCGCCGAACGCTGCTCCGCTTGTTATCGCGATCATGTCCAGCAAGTCCACCAGGGACGCCGAGTACAACCAGGCTTTGATTGCCGAGGCCGCCGCATACGTCGTCGCCACACTCGGCTGAGCGGCGATGGCGGTGTCGCCGGAGACGACACCGCCATCAGGCTATGTCGATCAGCCCTGAGCGGTGGTCACCGAATTCAGGACGACATCGGCGTTCGGGCGACCGTCTTCGCCGTCCGCGGCGCCCGCATTGGCGACCCGCGCCAGAACATCCATACCGCCGGTGATCTTGCCGAACGGAGTGTAGTTCGGCGGCAGCTGCGAATCCTTGTAGACCAGGAAGAACTGGCTGCCATTGGTGTCGGGACCGGCGTTGGCCATGGCGACCGTACCGGCCGGATAGGTGGCGCCGTCCAGGTTCTCGTTCGGGAACTGGTAGCCCGGTCCGCCCGTGCCGGTGGCGGTGGGATCACCGCACTGCAGGACGAAGATGCCCGCGGTGGTCAAGCGGTGGCACTGGGTGTGGTCGAAATATTTCTGCCCGGCCAGGAATACGAAGGAGTTCACCGTGCGGGGTGCGCGGGCGGCCTCCAGGGCGATATCGACTGTGCCGCAGGTGGTTTGCAGCTGCGCGGTGTACTTCGCGCCCGTGTCGATCGCCATCGCGGGCTCGCTGGCCCACTGCTTGTTCTCGGGCTTGGCAGAATCGGGGGCCACGCATCCGGCGACCGGTGTGCCCGGATCCGCCGAGACCCCGCCCGCGGCGAAGGTCGCGAGGGTGGTGCCGACGGCGAGTACCCCGAGGCCCCGTAACAGGGCAGTCCCGACTCTGCGATGCTGCCTGATGGGCTGATGGTGGTCGAATTGCCGCACCTGCACTTCGCTGCTCACCGGTCAGGATCTCCTTCTGTTGTGTATCGCATCGGGTGATGCTGAGCGGATCATTCCATCTCGACGCTTCCAGCGGAACGAGATGCGTATTGCGACTGTGTGGCAATAGAAATCAGCGGATATGCGGCGAGTGGTCGGATAGCATGGCTGCGACGGAGGCGCATCTGATCGGCTAACTGGTTCGGCACGCATCGACTCTCCGATGACATCGCCTCCACGGGAGGTGTATCAGCTTGTCCGGATACGTATTTCGCTGGTGTACCGCGGTGGTGTGTGTAGCCGCACTGGTGGGCGGATGCACGGCCGGCGCCGAGACCAAATCGACCTCGCAAACGGGTGCCTGGCCACCGAGCGATGACCGTGGCACGTGTGCGGTCGACAAGCAGGCCGACGTCCCGGCAACGATGCGCGACGGCACGGTGCTGCGCGCCGATGTGTACCGCCCGCAGACCACCGATCCGGTGCCGGTGATCCTGATGCGCACCCAGTACGGCAAGGCCGCCGCGCAGATCCAGCCGTCGCGCTATCGCACACCCGACTGGTTCGCCTCACACTGCTACCTGGTGGTCATCCAGGATATTCGCGGTATCGGCAGCTCCGACGGCATATTCACCGAATTCGGCAATGACACCCACGACGGCTACGACACTGTGGAATGGGCCGCGCGACTGCCCGGTTCGAACGGCAAGGTCGGCATGTACGGCTCCTCGTATGTCGGTGCGACACAATGGCTGGCCGCCATCGAGACGCCGCCGCATCTGACCACGATCGTGCCCGCGAATACTGCCTCCGACTACTATGATGGCTGGACCTACGAGGGCGGCGCCTTCCGCCTCGGCTTCGTCGAACCATGGGCCATGGGCACCATCGGCGCGGAATCCGCCGACCGACGTGACGACAAGGCCACCGCCAACCAGCTGCGCGCGGATCTGCAGAACATCACCTCGTGGCTGAATTACCGCCCCTACAAAGACTTTCCGCCGCTGCAGCCGAATAATCCGGCTGTCGCGCCGTGGTACTTCGACTGGATCCGCAACTCGACACGCAACGACTACTGGAAGCAGTGGAGCATCCGCGACCGCTATCCGAATGTGCAGGTGCCAGTGCTCGATATCGAGGGCTGGTACGACGCATTCCTCGCGGGCGGCATCGAGAACTTCACCGGCATGGTCGAGCGCGGCGCCGCACCGGCACGGCAGGACCAGCGATTGGTGATCGGTCCCTGGGACCACCTCGGCTGGGGACGACCCACCTCGATGATCGCGCCCCGGCTCGAGCAGCTCGGGCCGGTCGGTGACAGCCCGATCAACGAGCTGATGCTGGCGTGGTTCGACCACTTCCTCAAGGCCGCGGACAACGGCGTCGCGGGCAAGCCTCGTGTCGACTACTTCCTCATGGGTGCCAATCGATGGAAGTCGGCACCGAGTTGGCCACTGCCGCAAACACAATGGAAGGAATACTTCTTCACCGACAGCGGCGCCAACGGTGTTGTCGGCCGGGTCGGAAAACTCGTGGATCACGCGCCGGGCGGGCCCGCGGCGGTCGACCGGTATGTCTACGACCCGGCCGCACCCGCACCGAGCATCGGCGGACATTCGTGCTGCTCGGTCGGATCGGGTCCGCAGGGCCCGTTCGACCAGACCGCGGTCGAGCAGCGTTCGGATGTGCTCACCTACACCACCGACCCGCTCGGCGCCGAGACCGAGGTGACCGGCCCGATTACCGTGAAACTGTGGGCCTCCTCCACCGCGCCGGATACCGACTTCGTCGCGCGGCTGGAAGTCGTCGCACCCGATGGTTCGGCCGTCAACCTCAACAATGGCGTCATCCGTGCCGCGTTCCGGGATTCGTTATCGGATCCGACCCCGCTGGTGCCCGGCCAGGCCTATGCGTTCACCATCAAGATCTGGCCGACCAGCTACCAGTTCAAGGTGGGCGATCGAATCCGGGTGGCCATCAGCAGCAGCGACTACCCGCAGTACGCGCCGAACCCGAATACCGGCGAACCCTTCGGCGAAAGCGCCCGCACGCAGCCCTCGACGCAGACGATCTACAAGGATGCCGAGCACCCGTCATCGGTGCTCGTGCCCGTCATCCCGGCCGGTCACGACGGCGCCACCAGCTTCGATATCGAGCCCGGATCCTAAGCACGGCGAACGCGGCGATAGGTGGGGGCCGCGGTGGTCGCGGCGGCGAGCTCGCTGATGAGCCAGTCCAGCTCGCTGTCGGTGATCGCGGCGACGGTGATTCGCAGGTGGTCGCCGGGCGGGTGGTCCTCGACCTCGAAGGGACGGCCGGGTGCGGCCTTGATGCCCGCGGCGGCCAGGGAGATCATGGCCGCGTTCTCGTCGGCGACGGGGAGCCACAGGTTGATGCCGTCGCCACGGGCGACGGCGACGCCCTTGCGAGCCAGCGCCTGGCGGAGTTCGGTTGAGCGCCTGCGGTATTCGGCACGGGCGGCGGCCACGGCGCGCACAGCGCTGTCGTCTTCGAGCATGGTGAGCAGCAAGCGTTGTAGCAGTCGGCTGGTCCAGCCGGGGCCGAGCATGCGCCGTTCGATCATCGGATCGAGGAGTTCGCCGGGGCCGCCGACCACCGCGAGGCGCAGGTCCGCGCCGTGGGATTTGGAGTAGGAGCGGATATGTACCGTTCGGCTCGGCAGTCGGGAGCCGAGGGAGCGCAGCGTCGTGGATGCGATGCCAGCGGAGTGATCGTCCTCGATGACGAGAGTGTCGGTGCCGGTCAGGATTTCGGTCAGTTCGCGGGTACGTGCGGCGGTGAGCGAGACGCCCGTCGGATTCTGTGCGCGCGGCTGCAGGATCAGCGCCGCGGCGCCATGTGCCCGCTCGAGATCGTCCGGCAGTAAACCGGATTCATCCATGCGAACCGGAATAGGCCGAGCGCCGATCCGGGCGAGCAGGTCGAGAAAAGGTGGGAAGCAGGGATCCTCGACAGCCACCGCATCACCGAGCCGCACATGTGTGGTGAGTAGTCGATCGATGGCGTCGAGCGCCCCGTCGACGACCGCGAGCCGTTCCGCGCGGAAGGGCCAATCGGTGCGCACCTTGGCGGCCAGTTCCGGCAGGACGGCCTCACCGAGATAGTCCGCCGCGAGATCGTTGCCGCGTCCGTGCTCGGTGATCGCGCGCAGTGCGGCGACCAGATCCGGTAGGAGTTGCGGATCAGGGGTGCCGCGGGACAGATCGATGCGGAAGGCGCTGTTAGAAGGCGGGTGCAGGCGCTGATAGCGGCCCGTAGGCGTGGTGGCGAAGGTGGCGTTGCGTTCGCCGACAAACGTTCCGGCACGCCCACGCGCCACTATCGCGCCGGTGGCGGCCAGCGCGCGCCAAGCCTGGTTGACGGTAGCGGGGGACACCCGCAACTCGCGGGCGACCTCACGCACGGTCGGCAGCCGCGATCCGGGCTCGATTGCTCCGGAACGTATCCGGCGGCTCACCGCGGCCGCGATTCCGGCGGGGGTGCGATCTTCGAGATTCGCGTTGAACAGGCCGGACCGGGCCGCGCCGGTGGCGGGCGCGGTGTCTCGCAGGTCGTCTGCGGGCACCTGTGGCGCGGTCGTCGGATCGAAGTTCACAGCGTCATTCTGCGTCGGGCACAGCGCCGGAACGAAAACCGGCCCCAAGGGTTTACGGCTACGAAACTGTTTCCGCAATCTTGTAACACAACCGAATTGGATCTCGGTGAAGTATAACAAAGCATGGGAATCGTTCGAGCGGCGCTCGTCCAGACGAACTGGACGGGTGATAAAGAGTCCATGATCAAGGCGCACGAGGACTACGCACGCCAGGCAGCCGCACAGGGCGCCAAGGTGATCTGCTTCCAGGAGTTGTTCTACGGCCCGTACTTCTGCCAGTTGCAGGACACGAAGTTCTACGACTACGCGGAATCGGTGCCGGGGCCGACTACGGAGCGATTCGCCGCCCTGGCAAAGGAATTGGGCTTGGTAATGATCCTGCCGGTATACGAGCAGGAACAGCCCGGGCTGCTCTACAACACCGCGGCGGTCATCGATGCGGACGGCAGCTACCTCGGCAAGTACCGCAAACACCATATTCCGCACGTCAACGGATTCTGGGAGAAGTTCTACTTCCGGCCCGGAAATGTGGGCTGGCCGGTCTTCGATACCGCGGTCGGCAAGGTCGGCGTCTACATCTGTTACGACCGGCATTTCCCGGAGGGCTGGCGCGCCCTGGGCCTGGCCGGTGCGGAAATCGTCTTCAACCCCTCCGCGACCTCGCGTGGCCTGTCCGGCTACCTGTGGAAGCTGGAGCAACCGGCCTCCGCGGTCGCCAACGAATACTTCATCGGCGCCATCAACCGGGTCGGCATCGAGGAATACGGCGATGACGATTTCTACGGAACCAGCTATTTCGTGGATCCGGAAGGTAAATTCGTCGGAGACGTCGCCTCGGACACCGATCCGGAGCTGGTGATCCGTGACCTCGATATGGATCTGATCAAGGTGGTGCGCGACCGCTGGGCGTTCTATCGCGATCGCCGCCCCGACGCCTACGGACCGATGGTGGCTCCCTGAGGCTGGTGATATCGATATGACGAAGACATTCATTCACGGCGGCACGGTGGTCTCGGCCACCGGATCGCAATTGCTCGATGTGCTCGTCGACGGCGAGACCATCGTCGCGGTCCTGCAGCCCGGCGCCACCGCATTGGGCGCGGATCTCGCCGAGTCCGCCGATGTGGTCATCGACGCGACCGGAAAATATGTAATTCCCGGCGGCGTGGACGGCCACACCCATATGCAGCTGCCCTTCGGCGGCACCGAGGCCTCCGATACCTTCGAGACCGGCACCCGCGCTGCCGCCTGGGGCGGCACCACGACCATTGTCGACTTCGCGGTGCAGAAGCCGGGGGAGCGGGTGCAGGACACCCTCGGTCTGTGGCACGAGAAGGCCGCGGGCAACTGCGCGATCGACTACGGATTCCACCAGATCATCGGTGAGGTGAACGACGAATCCCTCAAGGGGATGAGCGAATTGGTGGCCGAGGGAGTCACCAGCTTCAAGTTGTTCATGGCCTATCCGGGTGTCTTCTACTCCGATGACGGTCAGATCCTGCGGGCCATGCAATCGGCGGGCGATCTGGGCGCACTGATGATGATGCACGCGGAGAACGGCATCGCCATCGATGTGCTGGTCGAGCAGGCACTGGCCCGCGGTGAGACCTCGCCCTATTACCACGGTGTCTCCCGGCCGTGGCAGATGGAAGAGGAGGCCACCCATCGCGCGATCATGTTGGCGCAGTTGACGAATGCGCCGCTGTATGTCGTGCATGTCTCGGCCAAGCAGGCTATGGAACAGATCGCCGCCGCGCGGGGTAACGGGCAGAACGTCTTCGGTGAGACCTGTCCGCAGTATCTGTATCTGTCACTCGAAGAGCATTTGGGCGCACCGGGTTTCGAGGGCGCGAAGTGGGTGTGCTCGACGCCGCTGCGATCGAAGGCGGAGGGGCATCATGACGAGCTGTGGCGCTATATCCGCACAGGTGATGTCACATCGGTGAGCACCGACCACTGTCCCTTCTGCATGAAGGATCAGAAAGAGTTGGGGCTCGGCGACTTCAGCAAGATCCCCAATGGGATCGGCGGTGTCGAACATCGGATGGATCTGATGTTCCAGGGCGTCAAAAACGGGCTGATCTCACTGGAGCGCTGGGTCGAGGTCTGCTGCACCACCCCGGCACGCATGTTCGGCATGTATCCACGCAAGGGCGTCATCAGTCCGGGCGCCGACGCCGACATCGTCATCTATGACCCGAACGGGCACACCAGCATCGGGTTCGGCAAGACCCACCACATGAATATGGATCATTCGGCCTGGGAAGGCTTCGAGATCGACGGACACGTCGACACGGTGCTCTCGCGCGGCCGAGTGATCATCGACGACGGCTCGTATCTGGGCACTGCCGGTCACGGCCGGTTCATCGCCCGCGAACTGTCGCAGAACCTGATCTGACCCGACTGCCCTGATGTGACCTGATTGGCCTGATGTGACCTGATTGGAGAGTGCCGCATGGATATCGGTGTGGTGCTGCAATGCACACCGCCCGCCTCGCGGGTGGTCGAACTGGCCAGACAGGCGGAGACACACGGCTTTTCGCATGTATGGACCTTCGATTCGCACCTGCTGTGGCAGGAGCCCTACGTCATCCACAGCCAGATTCTGGCCGCCACCCGCAAGGTGGTCGTCGGCCCGATGGTCACCAACCCGGCCACCAGGGACTGGACGGTGACCGCGTCGACCTTCGCGACGCTCAACGATATGTTCGGCAATCGCACCATCTGCGGTATCGGCCGCGGTGACTCCGCGGTGCGCACCCTCGGCGGCAAACCGACCACGCTGGCGACATTGCGGGAGTCCATCGAGGTGATCAGGGAACTCGGCAACGGTCGCAGTGCCCGCATCGGCGATACCATGGTGCGCTTCCCGTGGGCGAGCGCGTCGCGGCTCGAGGTGTGGGTGGCCGGATACGGTCCGCGCGCACTCGATCTGACCGGCGAGGTCGCCGACGGATTCATCCTGCAACTCGCCGACCCGGATATCGCCGCGTGGACGATCGCCCGGGTGCGGGCGGCCGCGGAGAAGGCGGGGCGCGCACCCGGATCGGTGAAAATCTGTGTGGCGGCACCGGCCTACGTCACCGACGGATCCGATGCCGCGACAGCGCATGCCCGGGAACAGTGCCGCTGGTTCGGCGGCATGGTCGGCAATCACGTCGCCGATATCGTCGCGAAATACGGTATCGACGGCGATATTCCGGCCGCGCTCACCGACTACATCGCGGGCCGTCAGGGCTACGACTACAACGAGCACGGCCGTGCGGGCAATACGCATGCCGAATTCGTGCCGGACGCCATCGTGGACCGCTTCTGTGTCATCGGCACGCCCGATGAGCAGTTGGCTCGGCTGCACGAGCTGGAGAAGTTGGGTGTCGACCAGTTCGCGGTCTATCTCCAGCACGATGCCAAGACCGCCACATTGGACGCGTACGGAGAGTCGGTGCTGCCCAGGCTGGCGCATCCGGTCACGGCGACGGCGGGTGTCGAGTGATCGCCTCGGCAGCGGCGGGGTGCTATGAGCTGGTCGAGAGGCGTCTCTGGGAGCCGGTTCCGGTCTCGGTGGGTGATCGATGAGAGCGGGAGCTATGCGGGCGCGGCAGATCGGCTACGCGGTCGGTGCGCTGGTGCTGGTGGTCGCGGTCTGGGAACTCGTCAAGTACTTCGTGCCCGAGCGCGGGGTGAGTGTCGGCGACACCCGGATTCTGCCGCGCACGAGCGACGCCGCGTTACCGCACGTCTGGTCGGTCATCACCGTGCTCGGTGACAAGGACGGCGCAGGCACGGTCGGCGGAACACTGCTGCGCACAGCGGGATTCACCTTCGGGCTCGCGCTGCTGGCATTGGCGATCGGCACGGTAGTCGGTATCGCGCTCGCGGTGGTGATGCAGCGTTTCTCCTTCGTCGAACGCGGATTACTGCCCTACATCGTTGTCTCGCAGACGGTTCCGTTGATCGCCTTGGCGCCGCTGGTGGCCGGGTGGGGTGGGAAGATCGTCATTGCCGGTGAGCCGTGGCGGCCGTGGATGAGTATCGCGGTCATCGCGTCGTATCTGGCCTTCTTCCCGGTGGCGGTCGGGATGTTGCGCGGATTGCAGGCGCCGTCCAAGGCATCGGTGGAATTGCTGCACAGCTACTCCGCGAATTGGTGGGAGACGTTGGTGCACTTACGGTTTCCCGCCGCAGTGCCGCACTTTCTGCCCGCCCTGCGCTTGGCTGCCGCGGCATCGGTGATCGGTGCCGTGGTCGCGGAGATCTCGACCGGCACCGCGGGTGGCATCGGCCGCCAGATCATCGTCTTCTCCCAGCAGGCCACCGGCGACGCGGCCCGGCTCTATGCGGCTGTTCTCGCCGCCGCGCTGCTCGGTGTCGCCGTGACCGCCGTCGTCGGCTTGGCAGAACTGGCACTACGTCGTTACAGCCGTCCCGCCGGGGCGCGCGGTTCTTCAGGAGGTACCCGTTGACCGGGAAAGTGGAATCGGCCACCACGGGTAGCGATGCGTCCGACGAGCAGATCCAGGCGCCGGATCCGGGTCTCGTCGCGGCGAAGGTCGAAGACGTGGCGGCGGTCGACCTCACCGATGTCGGCAAAATCTTCGACGCGGGTTCGGTGACCGCGCTCACGGGTGTCTCGCTGAAAGTCCTTGCGGGGGAGTTCGTCTCGCTGATCGGTCCCTCGGGCTGCGGCAAATCCACTCTGCTGCGCATCATCGCCGATCTGGAACGACCGAGCAGCGGCACCGTGACCGTGCACGGCAAGTCCGCGCGGCAGGCCAGAATCGACCAGGACTACGGCATCGCGTTCCAACAGGCGGGACTCCTGGACTGGCGCACCGTTGCGGCCAATGTCGAACTGCCACTCGAGTTGCACAAGGTCCGGAAGGCCGAAAGACGCTCTCGCAGTGCTGAGCTCCTCGAGATGGCCGGCCTCACCGATTTCGCACACCGCTATCCGGCGGAACTGTCCGGCGGTATGCAACAGCGCGTGGCGATTGCCAGGGCATTGGCCCGTAAGCCTTCGCTGCTGCTCATGGACGAACCATTCGGGGCGCTGGACGAGATGACCCGCGAACGCATGCAGGGCGAGTTACTACGCATCGCCGGAGAGACCGGTGCCGCAGTGGTTTTTGTGACGCACTCCATTCCGGAGGCGGTGTTCCTGTCCGATCGCGTGGTGGTCATGTCACCGCGGCCCGGCCGCATCACCGAGATCGTGCCGACCGGCGGCTGGGGCCGTGAGGCGGGCGTCAGCGGTGACGATATCCGGTCCAGCGAGGCGTTTTTCGAGGCCGTCGCCGCCGTCCGCACCGCGCTGCGCGGCGGACACGAGACCGCCGACATCATCGTGGCGAGACAGGATCTGCAATGAAGACGTGGCTACCACCGGTGATATTCGGCGTCGGCGGATTGGCGCTGTGGCAGGTGCTGACCGTCGTGGCGGGTGTGCCGTCCTTCCTGCTGCCCGCGCCGACCGCGATCGCGAAACAGTTCACCGAGAACTTCGACCGCATCGTCGATGCCGCCACCGCGACCGGTACGAACGCTCTCATCGGCCTGCTGATCGGTGCGGTCCTCGGCATTGTGGCGGCCATGGTCGCGGTTCGGTTCCGGCTGGTCGAGGGGCTGTTGACGCCGATGGCCGCCGCGGCCGCCGCGGTGCCGATCGTTGCGCTCGCCCCGCTGCTGAATTCGATGTATTCGACCACCACCGATACCCCGCGTCGCATGGTCGTGGCCATCGTGGTGTTCTTCCCGATGTTCGTGAGTACCGCCCGTGGCCTGCGTCAAGTGCCGCAGGTGCACGCCGATCTGATGACTTCGTATGCGGCGGGCGGCTGGCAGATCACCCGCACGGTGCGGTTGCCCGCGGCACTGCCCTACCTGTTCACCGGGCTGCGCATCGCGGCGCCGGGCGCGGTGATCGCGGCCATTATCGCCGAATACTTCGGCGGCCTGCAGAACGGCCTCGGCAGCCGAATCACCTCCGCCGCGGCGAATACCGCTTATCCGCGGGCGTGGGCCTATGTGGTCGGCGCCATGATCGTCGGCCTGCTCTTCCTCACCGTCGTCCTGATTCTCGAACAACTGACCCGCCGACCCCGGACCATCCTGATCCGCGACATCTTTGGGAGATCGAAATGAGAACTGCCACAGGGCGTTTACGCGCTTGTCTCGCGCTGGCGGCGTTGGCGGCGGCCACGCTGACCGGCTGCAGCACCACCGACAGTGGCTCAGGAACCACCGCGGACGGCCTGACCAAGGTCCGCCTGCAGTTGCAGTGGTTCAAGCAGGGGCAGTTCGCGGGTTATCTGGCCGCCGTGGATCAAGGCTTCTACAAGGAGCAGGGCCTGTCCGTCGAAATCCTCGATGGCGGAACCGATATCGTGCCGCAGACGGTGCTGGCCCAGGGACAGGCCGATTACGCGATCGCCTGGGTACCCAAGGCGCTGGCCTCGCGCGAGGCCGGGGCGGGTATCACCGATGTGGCGCAGGTGTTCCAGCGCTCGGGCACCAAGCAGGTGTCGTTCAAGTCCGACAACATCACAGGCCCGGCCGCGCTGCGCGGTAAAACCGTCGGAAACTGGGGCTACGGTAACGAATTCGAGCTGTTCGCGGGCATGACCAAGGCGGGCATCGATCCGTCCAAGGACGTCAAGCTGGTCCAGCAGCAGTTCGATATGAACGCCTTCCTCGCCAGGGACATCACTGCCGCCCAGGCCATGTCCTACAACGAATACGCCCAACTGCTGGAGACGAAGAATCCGGGCACCGGGAAGCTCTACACCGCAGAAGATTTCGCCACCATCGACTGGAACGACGAGGGCGTGGCCATGCTGCAGGACGCGATCTGGGCGAATTCGGAGAAGCTGAAGGATGCGAAATACCAGGACCAGACCGTCAAATTCATCGCGGCCTCGCTGAAGGGCTGGGCGTTCTGCCGCGACAATGTCGACAAATGCCGCGATATCACCGTCGCCGCGGGCAGCACGCTCGGCGCCAGCCACCAGCAGTGGCAGATCAACGAGGTCAACAAGCTGATCTGGCCCTCGCCCAACGGGATCGGCATGATCGACAAGTCCGCATGGGACCGCACCGTGAAGATCGCCAAGGAGACCAAGAACCAGGAGGGCGTCACGGTGCTGAAGCAGGATCCCGATGCGGGCGCGTTCACCAACGAATACGTCACCAAGGCAATGGACCTACTGAAATCCGGTGGAATCGACGTCACCGGAACGGGATTCGCGCCGCAGCAGGTGACACTGACCGAAGGCGGTAAATAGGTGGTCGATCACGTCTTCTATCCGTGGAGCGCCCAGGCGACACTGAATCCGGTACCGATCGTCGGCGCGTCGGGGTCGTGGTTCTGGGAGGAGAGCGGCAAACGCTACCTCGACTTCTCCTCCCAACTGGTGAATGTCAATATCGGCCACCAACATCCGGATATTGTCGCGGCAATTATTGATCAGGCACAGAAACTCGCGACCATCTCGCCGACCGTCGGCAACGAGGCGCGCAGCGAACTGGCTCGGCTGATCGTGGAACGCGCACCGGGTGAGCTGAACCGGATTCTGTTCACCACCGGCGGTGCGGAGGCCGTCGAACATGCGGTGCGGCTGGCCCGCAGCTACACCGGCCGCACCAAAATGCTCGCCGCCTACCGCTCCTATCACGGCGGCACCGGCGTCGCGATCGGGCTGACCGGTGAGCCGCGCCGCTGGGGTGCCGAGCCGACCAATGTCGACGTGGTCCGCTTCTTCGGGCCCTACCCCTACCGATCCCCATGGGGCTCGAGCACTCCAGAGGAAGAGACGACGGCGGCACTGAACCACTTGCGCCAGGTCATCGAATTGGAAGGGCCGCAACACATTGCGGGCCTGATCATGGAGACGGTGGTCGGCACCAACGGCGTGCTCGTGCCGCCGCCGGGCTATCTCGCCGGTGTCCGGGAACTGTGCGACGAATTCGGCATCGTCTATATCGCCGATGAGGTGATGGTCGGATTCGGCCGGGTCGGTGAGTGGTTCGCGGTCCAGGCCTTCGATGTCGCGCCCGACATCATCACCTTCGCCAAGGGCGTGAACTCCGGTTATGTTCCGCTCGGCGGTGTACTGATGGCCGAGCGGATCGCGCAGCGCTACGACAATACGGTGTATCCAGGCGGACTCACCTATGCCGGACATCCCCTCGCCTGTGCCGCGGGCATCGCCTCGATCAATGTCTTCGAACGCGACGGCATTCTCGACCATGTGCGCACGGTCGGCGCGGATGTCCTCGGAAAGGGCTTGGCGGAGTTGGCGTCTCGGCATCCGAGCGTGGGCGAGGCGCGGGGCATCGGGTTCTTCTGGGCGCTGGAGTTGGTGCGCGATCCACGCACTCGCGAGCCGCTCATCCCGTTCGCGGCCGCTGGTCCCGCCGCTGAACCGATGAACCGGGTCACCGCCGCCGCCAAGGAACGTGGGCTGTGGCCGTTCAATGCGGGCAACCGCTTCCAGATCGCGCCGCCGCTGACCACCTCGGCCGACGAGCTTCGCACGGGGCTGGAGATCGTCGACGAGGTGTTGGAGGTCGCCGACGAATACGTGGGGTGAATCGCCTGCTGGCCGGCGGGGGAAATGGCCGTTTCCCGCTGTCATCGCCGCCGCGTCCGCGGCCGTGTTGGTGTTCTCGACCAGCCGCTATGACTACTTCGGCGATGAGCTCTACTTTCTGGCGGCGGGTCGGCGGCCGTCGTTCGGCTATGCCGATCAAGGTCCGGTATTGCCGATGCTGGCGCGGTTGATGGACACGATCGCACCCGGAAACTTCTTCGTGCTGCGGCTGCCCGTTATCGCGCTGACCGTCCTCGGCATCCTGCTGTGCGCGGCGATCGCGCGCGAACTCGGCGGCGGAGCAGCGGCCCAGGTGCTGGCCGCCCTCGGCTACGCAACCTCACCGTTTCTGCTGCTCCAAGGCAAAATGCTGACCACCAATGCGGTCGACACCGTGCTCTGGGTGATCATCACCTGGCTGGTGGTGCGCTGGGTGCGGACTCGCCGCGACCGCCTGCTGCTGTGCGCTGCATTGGTGACCGCGGTCGATATGCAGGTGAAATGGCTGATTCCGTTCTTCTGGATCGGCGTCGCGGTGAGTTCGCTGATCTTCGGGCCGCGCGAGCTGGTCCGGCGGCCGCTGCTGTGGCTCGGCGGGCTCATCGTGGTCGCGGCGACCGCGCCGTCACTGATCTGGCAGGCGCGCCACGATTGGCCGCAGCTGTCGATGGGCGAGGTGATCAGCGGTGAACAGGGCATACTCGGCGGCCGGGTGCTGTTCGTACCGCTCGCGGTGCTGCTGGCGGGGTATCTGGGAGCGGTGCTGTTGGTCTATGGCGTATGGGCACTGCTGCGCGATGCCTCGCTGCGGCCGTACCGGTTCCTCGGCGTGACTCTGCTGATACTCGTCGCCGTGTTCCTGGTGATCGGTGGCCGGATCTACTACGTCGCCGGAATGTTCGGGGCGGTGCTCGCGGCGGGTGCGGTCGGTCTCGTCGAACTCGCGGATCGGCTGAATCCCGCACCGAGACGCTTGGTCTCGGTGGCGGGTGTGATGCTTGCCGCCGTGGCCACGGGCTATGTGCTGTGGTCGACGCCATGGCGCGATGCCGCGCACGTCGAGCCACCCGCCGATGACGCCGAGGCCGCCATCAATATCGGTGTGTACGGCGAATTCGGTTGGCCCGAACTGACTTCCGCCGTCCGGCAGGCCTATGAATCGCTCAGCGCGGCCGAACGCGCCGACGCCGTCATCGTGACCGACACCTACTGGCAGGCCAGCGCCCTCGACCAATTCGACCGCGATCGCCTTCCACCGATCTACAGCCCGAGCCGCGGTTTCGGCTACTTCGGCTGGCCACCCGACAATGCCTCGGCTGTCATTGCCGTCGGCGTGAACGATGCCTTTCTACACTGGGATTTCGACCACGTCGAACCGGTTGCCAAGGTGGACAGCCGAATCGGCTATCCGGGCAACACCCAGAACGTCACCGTGTGGAAATGCATCGGCCTGCGCCACCCGTGGTCGCAGGTGTGGCCGACCTGGATGCACCTGTAGGTACGCTGCGACCATGACATCTGGGCAAACCGAGATCTGGCACAACCCGCGGTGCAGCAAGAGCCGCAATGCCACCGCACACCTGGACGAGGCGGGCGTGGAATACACGGTCCGGCGCTACCTCGACGATCCGCCTACGGCGGCGGAATTGCGGACCGTGCTGAAGCGGCTGGGCGCCGAGCCGTGGGATATCACCCGCATCGGTGAGCAGATCGCCAAGGATCTGGGCCTATCCGGCTGGGGACGCACCGCCGCGGACCGGGACCGCTGGATCGAGGCGCTGGCGGCGAATCCGCAGCTGATCCAGCGGCCGATCGTGCTCACACCCGACGGTGGCGCGGTCGTCGCGCGCGATGAGCAGACCTTGGAATCGCTGGACCCTTCGTAGCCGAAATAGCCGGTAGGGTCGGCATTTATGAAGGTACAACTGCGTCATAGTCCGGCCTCCGCGGTCGCGCGGTGCTTCCTGGCCGGTGGCGAGCCGATGCGGGTCGAGAGCGGCGCCATGGTCGCGCATTCGGCGGGAGTTTCGTTGCAGGCCAAGGCCGAAGGCGGCATTCTCGCCGGGCTGAAGCGTTCGGTGCTGGCGGGCGAATCATTTTTCGTCTCGACCTTCACCGCACCGCCGCAGGGCGGCTGGGTGGATGTGGCGCCCGCGCTGCCCGGCGACATGCTGAACCTGCAGATCACCCCCGATCGGCCGTTCTTCATCAGCCGCGGCGGTTGGATCGCGAACTCGCACGGCGTGCAGGTCGAGGGCAAATGGGGCGGTTTCGCGAATCTGTTCGGCGGCGAGGGCGGCTTCGGTCTGCGCGCGCACGGCGAGGGTGAGGTGGTCGTCGGTGTATTCGGCGCGATCGATGTGATCGATCTGCAGCCGGGCGAGCCGATCACCATCGATACCGGCCATGTGGTGGCCTATGACCTGGCCATGAACTTCACCATCCGGCGCGCGGTATCCGGGCGTTCCATCCAGTCGCTGAAGTCGGGCGAGGGCTTCGTCTTCGACTTCACCGGCCCTGGCCGAGTGCTGCTGCAGACCCGCAATCCGGGCGCCTTCGCGGCGTGGGCGGGGTCGGTGGCGTCCTCGGGTTAGTCACCGGTTTTCACGACCCTCTTACCTGCTGGACACCTAGCTCATGCAGAATGCAACTTTCATATCGGGTCCAGCAAGGGAATATACATGGAGCTCCTCGAAGTCGTCGCGAACCTCTTCACCCAGGTCATGGGTGCTATGAGCGGTAGCGCCGCCTGACAGAACGCAGGCTCATCGGCCCATCAGGTCCTCGACCTGGTGGGCCGATGGCGTTTCAAGCCAGCAACTGGTCGGTGAGGATGCGGGTATCAGGAACGAACGGCCAGGCCGGGTCGGCCAGATGTGCGCGCAGTTCGGCATCGGTCCACCACCAGCCATCCATGATTTCCTCGGGCTGGTGCCGGATGGGCCCGTCGTAGCGCAACTCGTAGGCGAACAGATGGCAGCGCATCGGCGCCCCCTGCCAGATGCCGTCCCAGGACGCGCCGGCCCGCAGGGGGAGCGGTGGCGCATCGGCGGGCACGACGATGCCGAGTTCCTCGGCGAGTTCACGGACCGCGGTCTGCGCCGGTGTCTCGCCGGGATCGACGACACCACCGGCCAGGCAGTCGTGCATACCGGCGAAGACCATCTTGGTATCGGTGCGGCGGTGCACATAGACGCGTTCGCCGTCGCCGGAGCGAACGAGCACACCCGCACTGGCATGCCAGATGCCGTCGCGATAGACGGTGGCCCGGTCGGCCGCGCCGATTTCGCGGCCCGCGGTGTCATAGACCGCGATCATCTCCGACTGAGGGTGCACGAACACCGATCGAGAGTAACCTGATCTCCGCACGCCGCTCTGAGAGAGGACCGCCCCAGATGGTGCTTCCGCGCACACTGGCGAAAATGAACCGGCACCTGACGAACCCGATCCTCGGCCGGTTGGCCGGGAAAGTGCCCCCGATGAGCATGGTCGTCCACAAGGGACGAAAATCCGGGCGGGCCTATAGAACTCCGGTGTGGGCGTTCGAAAACGACGGCGTATACCGTATCGCGCTCACCTACGGCCGCGATGTCGACTGGGTCAAAAACATCACGGCCGCAGGCGGTTTCGAGCTCGAGGCCAGGGGTACCGTCGTGCTGCTCATCGATCCGGTGGTTGTGCACGATGCGTCGGCAGCGTGGGCGCCCCTCGGCGTTCGGCAGGCTCTGAAGGTGATGTCGGCGACGGACTACCTGCAGGCGCGTCCGGCGTAGCACTCCAGCTATCTGACGCTGAAACCCTTGTCCGAGTGGACAGGGGGTTTCAATTCACGCGCGCTCGCGCGGGTCGAACACCACCTGCGTGCCTGCATTGCCGCGTTGTGATGGCGCGCAGCGCTCTCATGCTCGGCGTTCCTTGTAGCGAGGGCAATTCGGGATGATCGGGTTGTGACGCGTCGGCTTGCGTGTGGTCAGGCCTCGCGTCATCGGTGACTCGGGTTTCACGTTCGGGTGCACGGACGCATGGAGTGTTATGCGGCGTTGCGATGTGGACGTTCGAGTGTGTTCCGCGCGCGTTCCAGTACCTGTCGCGGTTCGAAGTGGTCGGCCTGCCAAGAGTCGGTGCCGATGCCCACCTTGCCGCGCCAGGCCCGCACGATCTTGGCGTGCACCGGCCATCGCACAAATCGGCGCATGTCCTCTTCCGATTCCCACACTGTGATTGATCCGCCGCGCTGCGCTGTGGGCCTGCCCCACAGCCACAGGCCCACAGCGCCCTGCATGACCGGCCAGGTGTTCCCCAGCTCGAGCCCGATCTCGTAGATGCTGCGGACTTCCTCCTCGGACCGGGCCAGGAAGTCGGTCACACTGACGAACACACGCCCGGAAACATCCTGGCGCGGACCGGGTTTCCACGGCATGAGGACGATGCCGTCCGCGAAAGGCTGTTCGGGAATCTCAATAGTACGCATGTGCATATAGTAAGCATGCGCGTACGATTATGGGAAGACTGCGGTTCGAACTCGGCTGATCCGCTCGGAATAGTGGAGTCGAGGCAGCGGTCGATCCGTATGCGGGACGCCGGTTCGGTCGGCCCGGGGCTGATGATCGTCCTGGCGGGTCCGATTCGGTGACCGGTTCCAATCGGGCGGGCCGGAAGATGAGCGAAAGCCGTTGCAGTGCAACGGCTTTCGTGTCGAACTGGGTTCGGAAGGGGCGCGACCGCTACGCGCTGACCCCGCCTGGGATCGACTCGTGCCCGTGATTCCGTGTTCATGGGCACCGCGGATGTCGCTCCGGTGGCGGCTGCGCACCTGATCGTGGTGTGCGCGGAGATCGTGTTGCCCCTCGCCGAATCGGTCGAGAAGCGCCTTGGGCTTTCCGGCGTGCAGGCGCTTCCCGGCGTTTCGTGGTGGTGGGTCAGAGATCCATGAGATCAGCTGCGAGACTGGATAATTCGTTCTTGTAGGTCGCGGCGAGTCCGACCAGTGAGTGGGCTTGAGCCTCCTGCGCTTTGACCATGGTTTCGAGAACCGTCACCCTTCGTCGAAGTTTCGCGATGATCCTCGCCTGATCGCTGATGATCGCTGCATGATCGCTGATTCTCGCCGCTGCACCCTCACCGGCGGATGCCGGTTTCTCGGTGGCCAGGACGACTGAACTCGAATAGGTCACCAGGTCCTCTGCGCCGACCGCCACTAATCCCACTTCCTGTTCGGACTCGACGCCTGTCTCGTCGTCGGTCGCTATCGCATCTTCGGCTACGTCACTCTCGGTGGGACTGCCCTCGTCCTCACCTTCTTGCTCGACCTCACCAGCGGTTTCGCCCTCGGCCACCTCTTCACGTTCCGCGACCTCTGCCTCGGTCACGGGTTCGGTCTCTGCCGTGGGTTCGGCTTCTGCCATGGGTTCGGTCTCAGTCGCGGGTTCAGCCTCAGCAACCGGTTCGGTCTCCGGCTCTGCTGCCTCTGCAACCGCGGGTACTTCCTCGGCTGTCGGGGGTATTTCGGCGGTCACGTCCACTGCGGGGGACTGGGCCGCGCTCTCTTCTTCAGCTACCTCGATGTCACCGATCTCGGTCACTGTCTCGTCCTCGGTTGGCGCGTCGCTTTCGGCGGCGGTCACCTCGGCGGTGGCTTCGGTTTCGACGTCGTCCTCATCGTCAGCTGCTGCGTATTCCTCGTCTGCTTCTGCGCCCGCCGCCGCAGATTCCGCTTCGGGTTCGGTCTCGGTCGCGGGTTCAGCCTCAGCAACCGGTTCGGTCTGCGGCTCTGCTGCCTCCGTAACCGCGGGTACTTCCTCGGCTGTCGCGAGTATTTCGGCGGTCACGTCCACTGCGGGGGACTGGGCCGCGCTCTCTTCTTCAGCTACCTCGATGTCACCGATCTCGGTCACTGTCTCGTCCTCGGTTGGCGCGTCGCTTTCGGCGGCGGTCACCTCGGCGGTGGCTTCGGTTTCGACGTCGTCCTCATCGTCAGCTGCTGCGTATTCCTCGTCTGCTTCTGCGCCCGCCGCCGCAGATTCCGCTTCGGGTTCGGTCGCAGCTGGTGCCTCACCCTCGGTTACTACCTGCCCCTGTTCAACCGCTTCGAAGACCCCTGTAGCTGCGGCAATGGGCGGCTCCGCCGCAGCTGCCTCGGCCGCCGGCTCTGTCACGTCGGACGCTTCCGCCTCGGGAGCGATGGCCGCATGTTCTGCGTCCGCTGCTTCGCCCACAACTGCTTCAGCTTCGAGCAGCTCTTCATCGTGTGCAGGGGCCTCGCTTTCAGTGGCCACCTCCGCCGCAGCGACCTGCTCCACTTCGGCCTCCGCGTCCTCCGCAACGGCCGGTTCCGCCTCGGCGACTACCGCATCGCCGTCTTCTGCGGCGACGCCCACCTCGGCCGGAGTTTCGGTCGTGACGTCCGCACCGCCTTCAGCTACCTCGCCGGGGGCACTGACCATCTCCTCGTCGGCCACCGGCACTCCGCCTTCGCCGGTGTTCTCCGTGATCTCGGCTTCGGCTTCGGCTTCGGCCTCGACCGCCGGTTCGGCTTCCGGCACTTCACCTTCGGCGACTGCTTCGGCCTCAGTCGCAGCAACGGCAGCGGTCTCCGCGACCGACTCCGCACCTTCGGCCGATCCTTCGGCTTCAGCGTCAGGTTGGGCCTCGCCAGCTTCACTCTCGGCAGCGACTTCGTCTTCGGCGTCCACCCCCGCCGTTTCCTCAGCCGCATCCGCGGCCTCGACCCCGTCGGCCTCGACTTGCGGCACTTCATTTTCGCCTGCTGTTTCGGCCTCGGCCTCGGCGGCAACAGCATCGGCTTCCGCGACCGGCGCCGCAGTTTCAACCTCAGCGTCAGGTTGAGCCTCGGCGGTGGCTGCGCCTTCGGGCGCGGTCGCCTCCGTTTCCTCGACCGAGTCGGAAACCTCGACTCCACCCTCGCCTGTCGACTCGGGTTGCGGCACTTCATCTTCGGCTGTAAGCGAGTCTTCGGCGGCTGCCTCACCCTCGACCGCCGCAGTTTCGGTGACCGCCTCACCCTCAGCAACCGGATCGCTCTCGGCGGAGGATTCACTGGCGTCGGGTGCCTCAGCTACGGGTTCTGCCGCAGCGTCGGCGACGGTCTCACTCTCCGTCAGTTCACTCTCAGCAAATACGGATTCAGCCCGCGGCGCTTCGGCACCCTCGGTCGCAACTGCGGGCCACTCGGCCGCCGAATCGTGCTCAGCCACCGGTACCGAAATCTCCTCGGCTGCTTCAGCTTCAGCAACCGTCGCTTCGCTCTCAGCCGCCGCTTCGCTCTCACCGAGCGCGGTTTCGCCCACTGCGTCCGGCGCTTCGACCTCGGCCGCAGTGGCCGTTTCCGGCTCGGTCACCGCCACCTCGCCGTCGGTAGCTGTCGTCTCCTCCTCGGCGTCATCGGTGGTCCGCGCCCGGTCGTCGGTCGTTGTCATAATTGTCTGCCCTTTCGAACACTGCGATAGTTCCCCGGCTCGAGCCTCGGGGGCCTACAGCGTCGCACGGCATCGAGGTTGCTGCCTCCGAATCCGGCGGTGCTGGTACGCAATTCAGCAGAAGTACACAGTCGACACCAATCTGTGACCCGAAATGCCGGTGACGTCGCGCTGGCTTGTTCCGAGCGGCCGCACCTCGTCACGCGACCACACGCGCGCGACTCATGCAAACCAATGATGCTGGAATGTTGCTGCGGCAGGGCAAAACTCGGTCGGCGCGAACTGGCCGCACCCGATCATGGTCAACCCTGCAAGCCGCAAGGTCGCGCTCATGACTGAATGATCCGAGCGATGGCTCTGCTGCTCGCCGACCGCACCGACGTTACGGATTGTCGATGTCGACCGTTCTCTCCATGAATGCGGTCCGCTGGCCGACACGAAATCCTGACTTCGCATGCAGCAGAACCTGCGCTGCCCCATTAGAGGTCGGACTCCGGAAATGTATTGGGGGAACTCATGTTCACAGGACGCACACTGTGGCCGTCTGATCAGCCGATCGCCGCGCCCGCGTTGACGGTATACAACAACAAGTTGGTACTGGTGTGGGCGACACAGAGCGGCACCATGTATGTAGCGTCGCGTGGTCGAACAATGGCGTCGACTATCAGGATCGACGCGAATATCTACATGCTCTTCGATATCGACAACCTGAACGAGGGGCAAGCGCAGCGGTGGAAATTCGTCGATACCAGCCCGTGGCCGCCCGCGGTCGCGACCATCAACGGGGTACCGAGGCGGCAGCGGATAGCCGCTCGTCCGTTCGGCGCCTCAGCCGTTGCCGTAGATGCGATCCGGGACGACGAGAACGACTGCGCGGCGCTCGGCAGCCATGACCCGGTCGTATTCGTCCCAGTCGTCGTGGGTGCCACCTGCCGCAGTGAAAACCTCCCGCAGCAACTGCCGCAGCCGTTCGGCGTCGATGTCCGGCATCGGGTCGTCGGGACCCGCGATCCACACCGATCCCTCAACGGTCGCCCACGCCCACCCGACACGGACGACAACCGCCATCCGCGCCCGAACACGGAGGTTGTCCAATTTGCGCGTACCACCGCGGATCACCATGCCCACCACGGGCTCACCGGTCTGCGGGTGCGCCAACACTCCTGCGTTGACGAGCGAGGACTGAACAGTGCCATCGGCCCGCGAGGTCGAGACGACGCAAAGGCCATGATCGCCGGCGATCAGCCGAGCAAAGTCCGCGATATCGGTCACGGCCGAAGTCTACGGAGCGCGGGCGGAAATGCGGGCGTGCCGATGCAAATCCGTGCAACCTCGAACACACGGCCTGGCACAGCCGATCCGGTGGACGAGTTCGCCGCGTCGCGCGGTGATCATCGCCGGACGTGGCGAAGTCGGAATTACGCGAGGACACTGAAGGCGTAGCGCCGAAGTCGACTCCAGGAGCAATGTGATGGCACCCGACAGGCCTTTTGGGTTCGATCCGGAAGAATTCGAGCGCGCGTTGCGGGAGGTGGGGGTCGAGTTCCGTGACCTGCTCGGAAAGGCCGGCGAATACATCGATCGCACGAGCGGGAGTACCCTGGCGTCGCTGCTGGGCCAGTTTGTTCAGCCGGAGCGCACGCGGCCACCGAAGCCGGAGGGCGAGACCACCGGCGAGACCGGCAGTGGAGTGTGGGTCATCTACAGCATCGATGACGCCGGCGAGGCCAGGGTCGAGCAGGTTTTTCCGAGCGAGCTCGAGGCCTTGCGTGCGCATCGCGACAATACCCACGAACGCCGTCGCGTGCGGTTCCTG
The DNA here is from genome assembly GCF_055584605.1 of Nocardia sp. NPDC102475. Taxonomy (NCBI): domain Bacteria; kingdom Bacillati; phylum Actinomycetota; class Actinomycetes; order Mycobacteriales; family Nocardiaceae; genus Nocardia; species Nocardia sp. NPDC102475. The sequence goes on from NZ_JBVJLS010000004.1 coordinate 230,512, forward strand.
CCCTACGGTGTCCCCACAACCGCGCTGGGCACCCAGGTGCCTAACTCAGATTGACGGCAGCGCAATAGGCGAGCAGGCCCACGTACATCGCTGGCGGATATAGCCGTATCAGGACCGTAAGTCGGCAGGCTCGCACGGGCGTTGCCCCAGCGGGGAACTCAGGCCTCGGCGCATGACTGGATGAGGACCTCGGAAGCGGCTGCCGGAGGAGGCTGCTCACGTTCATGGAATTCTGCGGACCGGTCGGCCAGGACTCGATCGCGGGCCGGACGCGGTCAACCCGCAGGCGGCCGGCGCGCGAGGGGCGCGCGTCCCGCCACGACGTGTTGCGTTTCGAACTCTCCTGGAAATTTTCCGGGCCGTCCGGCGAGTTATCCGAACGGCACGAAACCCGGTGTTCATGGAAGCCCCGCACGCACCGCGCGGAGGGCTATCTCGTTGGCAGGCAAAAGGAATCATCACAGTTCACCCAGCCGTGGCTACTCGACACGGCGAATGGACGGTTTGATTCCGGCAAATTCACTGCAATAGCGCGTACACGCCGATGTGTAGCGTAGCGGCACAAAAGAAGTCCCGGCCCCGAGAGGCGACTCGGACGAAGCGGTGGTCTACCGAGACCGAATCAGGCGGCGGGCTTGGGCTGGGTCAGGTCCCTGACGCCGGTGATCGCATTGATGATGTTGAGGATGGCAGTGGTGCCGTGGTCGACAGCGGAGCTGCCGGAGTCGAACAGGGCGGAACCGGAGGACGAGCCGGCCGAACCCGAGGATGAGCCGCCGTCGGCCGAACCCGAGGAGCCGGTGCCGGCGGAGCCGGTGGCGGCCGAGGGGGCGGAGGGGGCGGCGGAGGCCATCGCGACCGGGCCGAAGAACAGGGCGGCGGCGGAGACAGTGGTGGCGGCGACCAGGACCTTGCGAGAGAACATCTACGGAGCTTCCTTTCACAGATGGATAACGACGCCATCACGGCGCGCACCACAAATGTTATGAAGAAGAAATCTGCAAATCCACTTCTCTCATTGTGTTAATAATCACCGTTAATAGCGGGCTAACGATAAATAATACCGACGTAACACAATTTGATCTTCATATCGGATGTCAATTCCATGATCAAATTAGGTTGATTAATTCAAGGGTGCCGCGTAATGGCGTGCGGCGGACCCGATCTCGCAGCGGACCTTCGATCCCGGCATTGCGCGACCTAGAACCGACGACGCGCTCGGGGGGCCGCCGCCATGAGGGCGATCCGGCGTTACCGGGCGAGGTGTCGCGCCGCGCGCCGATACGAAACACGCGGAAACCGATGTCGTCTCTCCCCTGCTGTGCTATGGGACTGCCGCCGGCGCTGAACTGCTCTGGTGTGTCGGCACGGTGGTCAGCGCTGGTTCTGCCGCGAGCTGCCGGACAGGGTGCGTCGGAATGCTTGCAGGTCATCCTCGAGTTTTCGGTGCAGCCAATAGTTGCCGATGAAGCCGAAGACGCCTGCGATGGCGAGCCAGCGGATCGAATCGGTGACCAGGGCGACCTCGTCCGGTTTCAGGAACATCAGACCGTGGATGACGCCGATCAATGGAATAGATGCGGCGACTGCGAGGTAGCGGGTGCTGCGGCGGCTGAGGGCGCGGAGGTTGTCGTGGTCCTCGGGTGTGGTGCCGTATGGGAGAAGGCGGGGGTAGATGGCACGGACGACGAACAGGGTGACGAGAAAGAACGGGTAGGCGACGGCGATGGCACCGCAGACGAACAGTGAGGCGGACAAGTGCACCACCTGGCCGAGGGGCAGGTCGGTGTCGCTGAGCAGTGCCAGCGCGGTCACGATCGCGCTCGGATTCACCTGCCAGTGGTTCGTCGTCGAAGGGCCGACGGCCGGTCAGCAGTTCCCACAGCATGACGCCGAGCGCGTAGATATCGCTGCGCAGATCCAGATCTTCGGCGGTGGTCGGCAGCTCCGGATGGCAGGCGGCGAGTTGTTCGGGGGACATGTAGGCCAGCGACCCGCCGAAGTACGCCATCGGATTGGTTCCGGCCACGTGGTTGCTGAAGCTGACATTGAAGTCGGCGAGCTTCGGAATGCCTTCCGCGGTCAGCAGCACATTGGCGGGTTTGATATCGCGATGCAACACCCCGCTGCGCGCGGCATAGTCGAGCGCTTCGGCGAGCCGGCTGCCGAGCCACGCCACCGTCTCCGGCCACGAGTATCCGGCGATATCGCCGCGGATACCGGTCTCACTCGGGACGATGCCGCCCCGGTCCGCCGCAATCCGGGCGCATCCGGCAGATACTCCGCGAGGTCCGGCGGCGCACCGGTCTTATCCCAGGTGTCGGCGAACTGCCTGACAACCGATGCCAGCAAGGTGCGAGTTCGGTGGACAGCATCCGACTCATTCGTCGTCGGTGCCAACTCCGCTCCGATCCTCCGATCCTCCCAGAAGGCATCTCCAAGAAGCAGTCTGTCATGGCGGTGAGGCCCCGACCAGGGATTTCCTGCCGTGACAGAGTGTGCGGGGTCCGGACAGCCGGGGGGACGCCGGGCGGTATGTCACAGTTCGGTCGCCCGGGGTCGGGTCAGACCGGGCAGTGTGGGCAGCATTGCCAGGGCCACTCGGAGGTTGAGAGTGTCGATATCGACGCTGCGACCGAGGAGTTCCTCGGCCTGGCGAACTCGGTAGCTGACCGTGTTCGGATGGATCGAGAGGCGACCGGCGGCACGGTTTCGGCTGCGGTTCTCGCCCAGATAGGCCGACAGCGTCATCGCTATGCGGCGGGTGGTGTCGTCGTTGTCGGCCAACGACCCCAGCACGCCCGTGACGAACGCCAGCGCGAGTTCGGGATCGGCGGTACCGAGTGCGGCGACGGCCACGCTGCGATAGTGCGTGAGCGTGTCTGCACGCGGCCCGATCAGCGACGCAACTCGCCGTGCGTGGATGGCCTCGATGTGAGTTCGGCGGAAGCCGTCCAGTCCGCGGGCCCGCTCGCCGACCGCCACCCGGACGCCGCGCGGAAGGTCCAGCGGCAGGTCGGCGCGCTGTCCGGCCTCGATGTCGTCGGCGGTGAAGGCATGTCCCCGGCTGAGCCATGCCGCGACCGCGAGCGAGCCCAAGGGGTGGATCGGGGTGGTCTCGGCCGTGATCGATTGGGCGAGCGCTGTCAGGGCGGCGCTGAGCGGTGACTACGCGTCACCGTCCTCGGGCGCCGATTCGGCCCAGGCGATGGCTCCGACATGAGGAACTGCTCGATCGCGGTGTCAGTGGGAGTGTCAGGTGTGTGTCAGGTCGGTGTCAGCCAGCCCGGCGACAGTGTTCACATCGAACAAGACGACCGGCACCGACACGGTTTCAGTCGGCGCCACAACCGATTTCGAGGAGTACACGACATGTCGATCACCATCTCCCTGACCGACCAGGACAAGAGCACCGTGCGGACCGCCGCCTACGGCGCGGTGTCGCTGATGGCCGCCTCCGGTGCGCCGCACAAGGGCATCACGCAGGCCTCGATCGCCCTGACCTCGGCGACCGGGCTGGTCGGACACGTGCTCGCCGCCAAGTCCAAAGACATCCACCTGCAAGGTAAGTCCGTCGCCGAACTCGCCGACCAGGTGCTGCCGAGCCTGACCGCAGCCGTGAGCCTGCTCGGCAAACAACATCCGGACGAGGCCGACAACTTCCGCAGCACGGTCCTGGTCGCCGTCGAAGCCGCCGCCGGGCCCCGTAAGGGCGAGTCCAGCCCTGCCGCGGCCGCGATGGCCCGCAAGATCACTGCGGCCCTCGACGCGGCCTGACGGATGTGGGGCGCAGTACAACTGGTAGCCGACCGGGCAAGACGATCAGTTGCGGCGTCCCTTTGACGATGCGCATAGTGGAAAAGCCGAAATCCCTTGCACTGCAAGGGATTTCGGCTATCAGAGGTGTCCGGAGACGGACTTGACCATTACGCACAGGTTCTTCGGCTGCAGCAATTACTGATCGTCGAGTGATGTCGGTCTGGTACCGGACAAGGTCCCGTCCCTGGAATCGGATCTCGCCTCGGAGCGTCGACCGTTCCTCACTGGTTTACGACGCTCTTGGCGCCCACCATGCCCACCAGGCTGAGGATCGGGAGCCCGATCACCAAATGTTCGACCGCTGTGGAGATACCCACCCAGAGGTGGCTCGACAGTGCGAGTGGAATGATCACCGCCGCGGCGGTGAGGATTCCCACGATCCAGTTGAAGAACAATTCCGGTGACGGAGTGCCCAGGCGCAGCAGATACCAGAGCACCCCGGCCAGCAGCGTGCAGATGAAGGCCACCGCCGCGAACCAGTACGCGTCCTGGGACATCGGGTTCCACACCCCGAAACTGCCGCTCTCGGTCACCCGGGTGGCGATGATCTCGATAATCCAGGCGCACAGCCAGCCCGCGAGCGCGGTCACCACCGCCGCCGCGAACACGCCACCAACGAACATACCGATGTTGACGTCCGGTCCCTGCGGTGGTCGAGACTGCCGGTCCGGATAATCGGACTGCTGATACGTGCCGTATCCCTGGTCTGGGCTGTATCCGTGATCCTGGCTATACGCGGGGTCACGGTAGTTCCCCGGCTGATAACCCGCTTCGTAATGTGCGGTGTGCTGGTCGCGCGGATCCCTGGGGTTCAACCGCCGATCACCTCCGTCGAGAGCATTCATGTGCGTCGAGTGTAGGGTGGCCGCGAACAGGCTGCTGCCCGCTTGTCCATTCCGGCGCTCCGTATGCGTAAATGACCGAGTCGGAAAACCAACGGGTGCTTGCTGGTTCGTCATGTCGCAAGTGCCTGATCTTGGGCTGATGGCCGTCCCAGGGCCCGAGCGTCTGGATCGGAGCCCTCCTGCCCGGAGCCTCGCGCGGGAAGAAATGCGTGCATCGCACTCGCGATCAACCCGAAGGCCGCTTGGGGATCGGCCTGGGCAACACCATTGCCCAGGCCGGAAGCAAGGGAATTCGATTCGCCGAAACGGCCGTTCGCCTCCGCGGTCCCTTTCAAATGTGGTCGGACTGCGCCTGAGGTCGCCCCACGCTGAAAGCCCTTGTCGACGTGGACAAGGGCTTCAGCTCACGCGCGCTCGCGCGGGTCGAGCACTACCTGTGTGCCCGGCGTGGTCGCGACCTGCAGGGTGCGCAGTCGTAGCAGTGTCGGGGTGTTCCTCGAGCAGTCGCGCGGTATTGGCCAGTGACCGTAGTGCGGCCGCTTCCGCCCGCGCTCGTTCGAGCTCGGCCCGGCCGCGTTCCCTGGCTAGCACGGTTTCCAGTGCGGCCTTGCGGAGTTCGCCGGGCAGCATCAGGTCACGAGCGCTGAGTGCCTCGACGCGCATGCCGAGTCCTGTTACAGCCATGGTGATTTCGGCGATGTCCCCGACGAGCAGCGTGCGGTCGGTGACGAGTTCGTCGAGGGAATGGCTGGCCACGGCCCGGCGGGCGGCATCCTGCACCGCCGCGTACAGCACGCTTTCCGGGTACTGCGCACCGGTGGTGAACGCCTCCGGATCGGTGACCTGCCAGTTCAGTGCGTAACTGACCCGCAGTGAGAGTCCGTCGCGGGTGAGCAGTTCCTGGCCGCTGACATTCAGCAGCCGGGGCCGCATGTCGACGACGATCAGCGTGCAGCGCTTGGCGTCGTAGCGGTGGCGTCCTGGCTCGAGTACTCGCCCGAGTGTGCCGTCGCGGTACAGCAGCGTTCGCTGCCACTCCATGACCGTCGTGTACATGTTTCACTCCTTCCGTGCCGTGTGTCGTTGGCTGCCTGGTTGTTTCGGATGTCACCCGGTTCCGGTCACGGGTTCGCGGCGGGGGCGTACCGCGGCCGTAGCCGCGGAGCCCGCAGAGCCGTTTGCCGTATCCGACCGGAACCGGGTGGCATCGCAGTGGGAATCGAACCCATCCAGGCTTGGAGCCCTTCGCCAGGTGCGAGACCGAGCCCGACACGGGGAACGCGGGTGCGGAGATTCCGCTGCGCCCCTTGACTCGACCTGGAACAACCATAGGGTTCGCGACAGGGGTGCGCGAATGATTTATCACCGCTTCGGTTTCACACCGGGTTTGGGGGCGGCATTCGCCCGGGCCACGGCGACTCGCTTTGCCACGGCGGCTGTTTCGGCATCGAGGCGGCGGTAGACGAAATGCTGTTGTGCGAGCGTCCAGGCATTGTTCGTGACGAAGTACAGCAGGATCGCCACCGGCAGCAATGCGCCGCCGAGAATCGCGGCCGCCGGGAAGACCCATAGGCTGAGCGTGCGCATGAAGGGCAACTGTGTCGCGCCGGTCTGCCGATCCATTGACGCACGCGCGGTGAAATGCGTTGCGACAGCGGCGATCAGCATGAGTGGAAGGGCCACGAGCGCCACGGTCGACAGCAGTTCGCCCGCGCCGGCGAGTGTTGCCGACAGCGGTGCCCCGAACAGTTCGGCATGCAGGAAGGACTGCACATCACTCGGGCCGAAGAGATAATTCGCGGTCGCGGCGTTCTGTTCGGGCGTCATTGCCGCGGTGCGTCCGAACGGTAGGTAATCGAAGGTCCCGGTGCGATCGAACGAACGCAGCACATGGAATAGACCGACGAACACGAAGACCTGGGCGATCATCGGAATCAGGCTCGCGAAGAGATTGACGCCGTTGTCCTTGTACAACTGCTGGATTTCGGTATTCCTGCGGACCGGATCGTCTTTGTATTTCTGCTGAATGGCTTTGACGCGTGGTTGCAGCCGCTGCATAGCTGCCTGAGTGCGCGCTTGTTTCAGGAATGGCAGGAATAGCGCGGCGCGGAGGGTGATGACGAGAAATATCACCGCGAGTACCCACGCGAGTCCGCTGAGGGGGCCCAGGACGGCGGCGAAGGCGGTGTGCCACAACCAGAGAATGGCGGACACCGGGTAGTAGATGAAGTCGAGCATGAGAGCACCTGACTGTGGGAACGTGCGTATGCGCACGTCATGGGAATGGTCGGCCGAATCGCCTGGGGACCAGGCGGCGAGTGATCGCTAAGCGGTGACCGAACCAGGTGCTCGCGGCCGCGGACGTCCGGCGGTGTCCGGATTGCTCTGACGCAGGAAGGAACCCCGGCGGCGACGCTGCGCCGAGGGCGGCGGACCCGAGTGGGCCAGCGCCATCGGGACACGTCGAGTGCTCTGCAGGGCGAGCAGCGTCAAGGTCAGCGACGCGGCGATGACACCGAAGACGGCCAGTGCCGCCGGTTCATTCGACGGCGCCGCGGCCAGGGCGAGTGCGGGTACGACGAGTGCGAAGACCGCAAACGCCATGAGGTGTACCCGCGAGAACATGCCAAGAGCTTACCGACTACATTGCACAGCCGCCGTCCGGTGTGAACGGATAGACGAACTGGTCGACATAGCCGGTCGGGTAGTCGGGTTTGGCCGCCATACCGAGATCGTCGATGCCGAAGCGTCGTGCCGGATCGTAGGAGTAGGTGCGGAACAGGTGATCCCAGATCAGAGTGAACAGGCCGAAGTTGACGTCGCCGATACCGGCGAATTTCAAATGATGGAAGCGATGGCCCTCGTTCAACGCCAGCAGATATTTGGCGGGTCCGATCCGGTAGTCGGCATTGGAGTGTTGCACCAGCAGCTGGATGGCGACCGAGAGAGCAAGTGCGGCCGCGACATTCGATGGCAAGCCGATCAGGATGAGCGGGGCGACACCAGCGGCCATCTCCACGGTCTGATGCAGCGGATGTTTCATCAAACCATTGAGGCCGTAGAAGCGTTTGACACTGTGGTGCACTGCGTGGAAGCGCCACAGAAGTCCGATTCTGTGACTGGCCAGATGCACCGTGGTGATACCGAGATCAGCGACCAGGATGGCAAGCAGAACTTGGCACAGGAACGGCCACGAGTTCGGCCAGCTGTCCGGAGCGGGTGCGATGGCCGCCAGCAGCGGAATCGCCGCGACGCTGAGCAGGATGAGCATTTCGTTGACGAAGGCATGGATGCGATCGCGCACGGTGTCATCGAGATCGTGGTTCCAGTCGGCCTCGTACGGAATCAGCCGCTCCACCAGAAACGAGGCGACGATCGCGACGGCCAGCATGAGCAGTAACCAAAACTTCGGCGCGCCGGCGGAACTCAGCGCAATACCGGCGCCGTTGAGTCCGATCAGCATGAAGGGCACATAGCCGTAGCGCGCGAGACGCTGTGCGGGCGTGCGGGTAATGGTGGTCATAGGGGCAAGCCTGGTCGGCCATGCCCGGAATGACTTGAACGATTCGGCTGGACCTAGGGGGCGTCGCCGAGATCCCAATCGACGCCTCGGTTGAGGGCCGAGGGCGGTAGTCCGAAGGTGCGGCGGCAGGTGCGGGTCAGGTGGGAGCTGTCGGCGAAACCGGCGGCGTGGGCGGCGGCGGTGAGATCGTCGCCGGAGCGGACGCGGGTGATCGCCACATGTAGTCGGAGCCAGAGAATATAGGGGCGCAATGGAATTCCGACCTGTTCGGTGAACAGATGAGTGAGTCGGGTCGCGGAAATGCCGACCCGGCGCGCGACATCCGCGCCGCGGATAGGACCGTCGCCGACGATGGAAGGCAGCAGCCGCAGTACCTCGGTCACCGCCTCGTGGCGCACGTCCTCGATGCTGTGCGAATTGTCGCGTTCGAGATCATCGACGACCTCGGCGACCAGTTCGGCGAGTGTTTCCCGCTCCGGATCGACGGGCAGGGAATGTTCACAGTCGGCCCACCCGTAGGTGTGGGCTCTCCGGTCGGCGGCCGCGCCCGCGACGGAGTCCGGATCGAGATAGATCGCGGTGCCGCGCTCGGCCCCGGTGGCGATGCGGTGCGGTGCGTCGGCGGGCACGATGACATGGGTGCCGCGATGCCGAATGCCGCTCGCATCAACCACGACCACCGGAGTACATGCGGCGACCACTTGGACGGCGTGATGGGCGTGCAATGCGGTGGGGCCGATGCTGCCGCCGAAGGCGAGCACGCCCGCGCGCAGCAATGCAGTACCCTCCCAACGCAATTCACCGGGCGACCCGGAGACATAGTGCACGGATCGGGGCGAGGTGGATGCCCCGTCGGTAACCAGAGCCTTCATCATCGGATGCTCCCGGGTGACTGCGAATCCCGAATCGGATCCCTCACGGAGACTATCCGGCCGCACGGCCGCTGTCAGGGTAACGGCGACGCGATCGAGGAACTCGGTGATCAAGGGCGCTGCGGCGGGCAGTGTTTGCCGGAGTGCCCGAACTCAGGGGGCGAAGGCAGCGGATTCGAGGCGGCGGGCCAGTCGGGCCGCGGATAGGGTCATGGCGTCGGCGGGGCGATGCGGGTCGAGGCCGGTGAGTTCGTGTACGCGGGACAGGCGGTAGGTGACCGTGTTGCGGTGCACGCTGAGCTGCCGCGCCGTCGCCAACTGGTTGAAACCGCTGTCGACGAACACGTCTAGGGTTTCCGCCAGCATCGGCTGGGTGTCGAGTGGCGCGAGTACCGACGCCAGCCCTGGCCGTGCCGCATCACTGACCGCCACTGTGTATTCGAATTGCAAATCAGTTCTGCGGCAGAGTATTTCGCGACGTGTCAGGCATCGACCCAGTTCGGCCAGCACCCGCGCCTCGGCAAAGATCGTCGGGATCTCCGCCCTGCTGGTTGCGGCACCGACACCGACCCAGTAGGGCGGCGTTCGATCGGGCTCATGTGCCGGTAGTCGCGCAGCGAGACCGGTGATCGCGGCCGTACCGTCATCGCCGGGTTGCAGCGGCATCAATGCGGTCCACCCGCCTGCATCCAGCCGCAGGAAGACGCCCGGAATCGCCTCGACCCGGTGCCGCAGTGCCGAAGCGTGTCCACCGCGGGTGCCGCAGAGGCGGAATACCGCGACGAGGAAGTCGTCCGCGACCGGAATGACCGGATCGTTGGCCCACTCCACCGGATCGCGCCCGGTAAGCAGTGCGTCGGCGATACCTCGGCGACGCTCCAACAGTTCCCAGCGCGGATCGTGCGAGCGCTGGGTGGCCGCGCCCGCGATGCGCGTCATGACCAGCGTGATGTACTTCAGCAGCACCAGCGAGGCGTCGAGCAGCAGTTCCTGCTCGGCGGGGGTGGCCGCTTCGCGCAGCCGGTCCCAGATGAAGGCCGAGCCGAGCCGATATCGGTCCAGCACCTCGGTTAGTGGCGTGCCGTCGCGGAGCCGGTCCATGGCCAGCTCGACGAGCTCCCCGGTGTCCTCCTCGGAGGGTTCGGTGCCGCGGCGCAGATATTCGAAGAACAGGTCGACGTTGAGTTTCGTGCCGCGCGCGAAATCGGTCTCGACCAGTGACTGCGGTATCCGCGGGTACGGCGGCAGGCTCCCGTAGAACCCGTCGACCAGCGACGCGGCTCTTCGGTGCAGATCGTCGACGACCCGGGTCCGCGTTGGCGTCATTGAACTTCTCCGTCCCGCACTACGAGTACAAGCTCTCGATCGTGTCGGTGTAGCGGGCGGCGATCGGGGTGCGCTCGAGTTTGCCGGTCGCCGTCAGAACATCGCTTCCGGGCTCCCACACCTCGGGTAGCACGATGTACTTCTTGATCTGCTCCACCCGGGAGAGTTTGCCATTGGCGGCGGCCACACCTTGCTCGATTGCGGCCAAGACCTCCGGCTTCTTCGCCAATTCGGCGACGGTGGTCGCGGTGAGCCGGTTGCGCTGGGCGAAAGCCGGGGCCAGGTCGGGGTCGAGGCAGATCAGTGCGGTGTTGTAGGGCCGTTGCTCACCGATCACCACGACGCTGCCCGCGAGCGGGCAGTTCTCGGTGATGGTGTTCTCGATATTGGCCGGGGACATATTCGCCGTCGTCGCCGAGCTTCACCTCCGCTCCGGGCAGTGGTGTGCCGACGGTACCGATCTTGACGCGTTCCGGACCGTTGAGCGTCGCGCCCGCAGTGCATTCGGTCATGCCGTACCCCTCGCACAATGGCAGACCGAGCCCGAGGAAGAATTCGTGCACCTCGGGCGGGATGGCCACCGAACCGGCGACCGCGGCGCGCACCTGATCCAGGCCGAGCCGGGTGCGAATCGATGTGAGCACCAGACGATCGGCCAGCGTGTATCGGAGTTTCTCCAGTCGGCCGAGTGCACGGCCGTCGGAAGCGGCCCGCGCGTGGGCGCGGCCGGTGCGCACCGCCCATCGGACCAGGGCGCGCTTGATCGGATTGGGTTCGGCGGCGAAGCGCTCCTCCAGCGCGCCCTTCACCTTCACCCATATCCGGGGAACACCGAGGAAGACGGTCGGATGCACCTCCGCCAGCGCCTCGGCGACCTTCTTCAGATCCGCGACGGTGGTGATCTCACCGCCTTCCAACATGGTGAGATAGTGCGCGAACCAGCGGTTGGCGGCGTGCGCGTCCGGCAGATACGAAAGCACTTGATCGTGGCCGCTGCCACCGCCGAATGTCTCGATGACGCGGGCATTTTCGATGAAGTTGGTGTGGGTGAGTTCGACGCCTTTCGGCGGTCCGGTGGTACCGGAGGTGTAGACGATGGTCAGCAGGTCCTCGGATTTCACACTGCGCCAGGTGGTTTCGAAATCGAAGCCGTTCGCCTCGGCCGCTTCCACTGTCGACAGCGCGATCGTGCCGGCCGGCGCCTCGTCGACGCAGATCACGTGCTCGACGTGACTGCCTTGGGCCGCCACCTTTTTCATGGCCTCGAGGATCTGCGGGGCAAACTGGCGCTCGCAGATGACGATCTTGTTGCCCGCATTGCCGAACTGATAGGCGAGCAGATCGACGGGGTTGGTGTTGTAGACCGAGAAGGGCGTGCCGCCCGCGTGCAATACCGCTGTGTCGCAGAGGTGGAATTCTGGTCGGTTGGTCATCATCAACGCCACCGTGTCGCTGGGGCGCAGACCGAGGGCCGCCAGGCCGGTCGCGATGGCGCGCACCCTGGTGAGCGCGCCCCCGCGACCGATGAGGTGCTGTCTCGGCTCGAGCGTGTGCGGCTGCCCGGCGGACACGCCGGATCGGTCGGTTTCTCGCCCGGATTCGGGTCCGTCATTGATGTCCAAGTCGTATCGTGAGACTCGGCGAGCAGGGCCGGCCGTGCACCCATGGACGGGTGCGGTCGTCAGAGACGGTCGCCTCGCCGCCCACGGATAGACCTGCGCCGCGAAAGCGAGGAGCCGTGTTGGACGAACGAGCAGCCTTGACTGCCACCACCGACGGAATTCTGGAATACATCTGCGCCGCGGAAGTCGAATACGTCGATATTCGATTCTGTGACGTTCCCGGTGTGCAGCAACACTTTTCGATACCGGCCGTCGCATTCGGCGCGGATCTGGTCGACAACGGGATCGCCTTCGACGGCTCGTCGGTGCGCGGATTCCAGTCGATCCACGAATCGGATATGTTGCTGCTCCCGGATCTGCGCACCGCGCAATTGGACCCCTTCCGTGCCGCGAAGACTTTGAATTTGAACTGCTTCGTGCACGATCCGCACACGCACGAGGCCTACAGCCGCGATCCGCGCAATGTCGCGCGCAAGGCGGAGGAGTATCTGAAGAGCACCGGCATCGCCGATACCGCCTACTTCGGACCGGAGGCGGAGTTCTACATCTTCGACGCCGTGCGCTACGACACGAAGATGAACGGCGCCTTCTACGAGGTGGATTCGTCCTCCGCCGACTGGAACACCGGTGTCAAATATAATCCCGACGGCACGATCAACCGCGGGTACAAGGTGCGCCCGAAGGGCGGCTACTTTCCGGTGGCCCCGTACGACGCCGACGTCGATATGCGTGATCGGATGTGCACGAATCTGCAGAACGCCGGCTTCGAATTGGAGAAGGGGCACCACGAGGTCGGTACGGCGGGCCAGGCCGAGATCAACTACAAATTCAATACGCTGCTGGCCGCCGCCGATGACCTGCAGCTGTACAAGTACATCATCAAGAACACCGCATGGGCCGAGGGCAAGACCGTCACCTTCATGCCCAAACCGCTGTTCGGCGATAACGGTTCCGGAATGCACGTGCACCAATCCCTGTGGTCGAACGGCACACCGCTGTTCTACGACGAAGCCGGATATGCGGGCCTGTCCGATCTGGCCCGGCACTATATCGGCGGACTGTTACTGCACGCGTCATCGTTGCTGGCATTCACCAATCCGACCGTGAACTCGTACAAGCGCCTGGTGCCCGGGTTCGAGGCACCGGTAAATCTGGTCTACAGTCAGCGCAATCGCTCTGCGGCCGTGCGCATTCCGGTGACCGGCGCGAATCCGAAGGCCAAGCGTCTGGAATTCCGCTGCCCCGACTCCTCGGGCAATCCGTACCTGGCCTTCGCCGCCATGATGATGGCCGGTCTGGACGGCATCCGCCGCAAGATCGAACCCCCCGCCCCGATCGACAAGGACCTCTACGAGCTCACGCCGGAGGAGTCCGCCGACGTCACCCAAACCCCACCCAGCCTCGACAGCGTGATCGACCGACTGGAAGCCGATAACGACTATCTGACCGAGGGCAATGTCTTCACCGACGACCTGCTCGAAACCTGGATCCGGCTCAAGCGGGATACCGAGATCTCCGAAATCAATGTCCGCCCGCACCCCTACGAATTCGATCTCTACTTCGACGTATAGGTCAGTCGATGTGCAGCTCGCCGTTGATGGTGAGAAAGGTGGTGGGGGTCAGGCCGAACATGGCGCGGAAGGTATCGCTGAAATGTGAAGGGGAGGCGAAACCCGCGTCGACGGCGGCGCGGGTGAGGTCGTGGCCCGCGGCATAGGCCCTGCCGACGCGCAGCATCCGCGCCCACTGCACATAACGGCGGAAACTGGTGCCGGTCTGTTCGGCGAAGGTGCGCAGGAAGTAGGAGGTGGATAGTCCTGCGGCACTTGCCTTTTCGGCGGCGCGCTGCTGCTGCGTCGGGTCGGCGCGGATGGCCGTGGCGACGGCGGCGATGCGGGGATCGCGGATGGTGGGGACCGGGATACTGGCCAGCTCGAGCAGACGGTCGATATCCGGTGCCGGGTCGGCGCACAGTTCGATCAGCTCGGCCTCGTTGCGATGGTCGGTGTTGTATCCGCTGACGGTGCGGCGCATACCGCCGAGGCAGCGGGCCATATTTTCCGAGGTCGGGTCGAAGAAGCAGAAGAGCTTGGGCACGTCGGTGTCCAGGATGTGGTGCGTGACGCGGGCCCGGAACAGGAAGCTGCGGGCGGTGATATCCGGAGCGTCCGCGACCCGGACCCGGAACGGGGCGTCGAGTCCGACCCCGAGGCCGGCGATCGCGGTGGAGTGCGCGCCCAGGGCCATCCCGGGCCCGATGTAGATCGCGTGTCCGAGTCGCAGCCAGAGCCGGGCGGAGGTGACCGTCGTTTCGGGAGCGCACGTTTCTGGAAGTGCCGACCGTGCCATGTTCGCGACGATACAGAAAGTCGCGGGACAGATGGGAGATCAGGATGAAGCTGGATGGGCAGGCGGAATCGACCTTCGAGCTGAGGGAGGTGACGGTCGACGGCGCGCGGCTGCGTTATGTCGATGTCGGGCAGGGTGATCCGCTGGTGCTGTTGCACGGCTGGCCGGAGAGCCATGCCGCGTGGCGGCACCAGATCGGGCCGCTCGCTTTATCGCGGCGGGTCATCGCACCGGACTGGCTCGGTTGGGGTGCTTCCGATCGGGATACGAATTTGAGTTGTGACTACGACAGCGAGGTCGAGCGGATCGGGCGCATGCTGGACGCGCTCGGCTTGGAGCGCGTCGATCTGGCCTGTCACGACTACGGCGGGTTCCTCGGATTGGGGTTTCTGCAGCGTCATCCGGAACGGGTGCGCCGCTTCGCGATTCTGAATTCACGCGCCCAGGGCATTTTCACGCCGCCGTACTACGTGCTGTTCGGCCTGCTGACGGTACTGGCACGGACCGCGTTGCTGCGGCCGCTCGTCACCGCACGGGCCATTCAATGGGTGCATCGCGTCGGTCTCGCACCGTATGTGCGCAACGGATCCTTCGACAGCGAACAGCTGCGCCGATACCTCGCCGTCTTGGACACCGCGGCGGGTCGCCGCTGGAACGCCCACTTCTGGTCCGGCTATCGCGTCCGGATCCGCCCGGAATTGGCTGCCGGACTGGGTGCCATCAGCTGCCCGACGACCGTCATCTGGGGCGACCGCGACCCGGCCATCCCGTTCCGCACCGCCCAGGAACTGGCCGAAGCAATCCCCTACGCCACGCTTGTCGGCATCGACGGCGGCAACCACTTCATCATGGAAGAACGCCCCGCCGAGGTCACCGAGGCGTTGCGCGCGTGGCTGCTGCGCCCGGCAACTGGATAGTCGAGCGAACTGCCACACCCATCGCCACCTCGTCCAGCGTTTCCCCCACGCGCGCCGCACGATGGTCAGGGCAGGATGCCCATTCTCGATTGTCTGGCGAACTACTGATGTGCCGCATCTACCTATGACGCGATTCTCTCCATGGAACACAGCGTGATGGGCTTCTAGTGCGCCATACATGAGGAGACAATCGGGGGAACGATGAACGACAGGCCGCTTGTGGCAACTGCGGTGTTGCCAGGCGTACCACTGCATTCCAGCGTACCGATCGCGTTGCGGGCCACTGGCGGGTGGGCCGCCAGTGGCCCGGTGGACACGAGGGACGTGCTCGTCACGTTGATGCGTGCCGACTCACCCGGTGCATGGCATCGCATCTGGCTCCATTCCGGAGACGCCGACGCCGTCACGGGCAAGGTTGTCATCGATCCCGATACCCGCGGCGAACGGCGCTGGGAGAACATCCAGCTGACGCGGACGTGCTCGGTGGCTCTCGACGTCGCCTGGCGCTTGACGTACCGGTACAACATGTGGCCGCTACCGGTGGGAATTCTGGCAATCGGTCTGATCGCCGATGATTCCAGCGCCGCGGCACAGGCCTTGCGCGACGGCGGACTGTCACGCGAGGAGTTGCTCGACTTCCTGCAGTCGGACGTCCTCGGCGTGCCGTTGAACGGACTGGACACGATACTGCCGACCCTCTTGGCCGAGTCGCACGCGGCGCATGCGGCTCGGAGCGGGCCACCGCCCAGCGCCCCGGTGACCGCGCCCATCGAGGTGGACCCCGAATACTGGCGTCGGAGAAGGCGAGTGGATATCGCGGTCCTCGTCACCGCGGCATTGATGATCCTCGTGTTGTCGGTGGCCTACGCGATGAGGCACGATCCGGCCGCTCACCATTCATCGGGCATGCAGACCTCGATATCCGTTTCGGCCTCGACAACGAGATTCGGGCCCGACCAGGTCGATCCGTCGACCGGGCGACCGGTGCTTTCGGTGAATCGTCATCGGCTGATGGGCATTCCGATGCAGTACTACGCCCTGACAGCTCCTGACGTTGAACCGCAACTTTTACCCGTACCCGTGAATTGAAAGGATGTACACGTCACATGGTCGCACGCAGAACAATTCGAGGATTCGTCGTCGCATCATCGGCCGCAGCGGCCATCATCACCGTCCCGGCCCTGGCCGAGGCCACCATCATTCCTCCCAGCAGCGCAACCCTGACCATCGCGGGCGACACGGTCACTGCGACCTTGCGCCAGATCAGTACCGATCTCGCCGACGGCACCGTGCAATGCACTCTGATGATCGACGGTGACCCACAGCAGAATTCGCTGTCCGCGCGCGAGCCCGCCCCAGCGGACTTCACGCTCAACCGAGCTGTGACCACAGGCGACCATCTCGCCATCACCTATTGCGCCGACTTCCCTGCCGGGTCCGATACGCCCAGCTCGTACCCAACGCTGGCCTGCGCCAAAGTCACCATTCCCGCCGGAACAGTCGAATCCCTGCCGAACGACCGCTGCTTCCTGCCCAACTGACAGCCGCCGCACATCGACCCGAAACCCTTTCCAGACGAAGGGGTTTCGGCCGTCGAAGGACCGATTCGGGGCGTCACCGTGAGAAATTGATCACCGGAGCGCCCGGCCGAATGGCCATATACGACGCTGCTCGGCGAGCAGGGATACGCCCAACCCGGATCTTCCCGCGTGTTCTCCGTGGCCGCGATGAAGCGCAATCCCTGTCGGCGGCTGACCCGCGACCTGTGGTTCGTCCTGAAAGTTGGGATCGGTAGGAGGCGTGCGCGTCGTCTACTTACCCTGTTCGATCTTGCGTTTACCGCCAGCCGCGGATCCGTCAAGACGGACTGATATTTCCGTGCGTTCACGCCAGATGCGGAGCCAGGATCGCCGCGCCTGCACGTACGGCGGCCCAGTCGGGGACACTCCTTACGCGGGCATTACGGCGATCTTCGAGCAGCTCGTCCGATTCCCGCAGGCTGGGTACAACCGCGCTGACTGAACCGGCCAGTGTGGGGCGACGGAAGATCAACTGGCCGTGCTGATTCGAGGACCGCGGAACGTCCGCAACTGCCGAGTTCGGGGCGATTGCGGGAGTGTGGACACGATCTCGGCTACACCGATGACTTTCGGGTGAATCTGTCGTCGATACCTCTGGGTGTACCGACAGACAGGAGTCCAGGCATGACGAGACCGTTTCGATTGGGCATGACCTCGGTGCGGGCCAACGGTGTGGATCTCGGCATCGAGAGCTTCGGGCGCGCGGACGATCCGCTGGTCCTGCTGGT
The DNA here is from genome assembly GCF_055584605.1 of Nocardia sp. NPDC102475. NCBI lineage: Bacteria > Bacillati > Actinomycetota > Actinomycetes > Mycobacteriales > Nocardiaceae > Nocardia > Nocardia sp. NPDC102475. Next base: position 248,093 of record NZ_JBVJLS010000004.1, read on the forward strand.
CGGCGGCACAACGATGTTGTCCTGGCCCGACGCGCTGTGCGAGCGGCTCGCGTCGGGCGGGCGGCGCGTGGTCCGCTACGACCTGCGCGACTCCGGCGCGTCGACGACCCTCGACCCGGAGAATCCGGCCTACGACCTGCGGGACCTCGTCGCCGACGCGGCCGCGCTGGTCGAGGTGCTCGGTGCCGGGACCGCCCATCTCGGTGGAATCGGCGTCGGCGGGATGGTCGCTCAGGTCGCCGCGCTGGATCACCCGGACGTGTTCTCGGCACTGACCCTCAGCGGCACTCGGCCGGTGGCGCCGGGCCCGGTCGACGAGGACCTGCCGGACCACGACCTCGCGGTCATGGGCGCGCTGTTCTCCCGCCAGCTGCCGGACTGGACCGACCGGGACGCTGTCGTGGCGTTCGCCGCCTCGGCGGCCGAGCCGATGGGCAACGATCCGGAGCAGGCGCGTGCGACCGCGGCTCGAATCTGGGACCGGACGCCGTCCGGCGATCCCGCGGTGCACCAGGCGAACCAGCTCGGGATGGTTTTCTCCCGGATCGACTGCGCCCCGCGCTGGCGGGGCCGGCTCGGTGAGCTCGACGTGCCCACGCTCGTGGTACACGGTCGCGCCGACCCGTTCTTCCCGGTCGGCAACGGCGAGGTCCTCGCCGCCGAAATCCCTGGGGCGCGACTGCTCGTCTTCGACGACATGGGTACCGCTCTGCGCCACGCCGCGGCCGACCAGGTCGCTGCCGCCATGCTGGCCCTGTAACGCCTGAACACGCACACGCGCCGCCGAACCCGGCGGCCGCCCCGAAAGGAGATCATTATGGATGACACCGACCAGCGAGGTTCCCGACCCGGGCGCGGGACAATCCAGCGGATGGACAATATCGCCATCGTCGTCGACGACCTCGCGGCTGCTACGGCGTTCTTCGCCGCACTCGGACTGGAGCTGGAAGGCGAGGCGACAGTCGAGGGCAGCGAGGTGGATCGCCTCGTCGGGCTCGAGGGAGTCCGATCGGACATCGCGATGATGCGCACCCCGGACGGCCACGGACGGGTCGAGCTGACCAAGTACCAGACGCCGTCGACCCGAGACGGTGACCCAAACGCTCCGGCGAACACTCTGGGCATGCATCGCATCATGTTCGCTGTGGAAGACGTCGACGACATCCTCGACCGCTTGCGGCCACACGGAGCCGAACTCCTCGGCGAGCTGGTGCAATACGAGAACAGCTACCGGCTCTGCTACCTCCGCGGGCCCGCTGGCATCCTCGTCGCGCTGGCCGAGCAGATCAAGTGACCGGTCGATGAACGGCCCAGCGCCGGAACGGGCTATCTCCGGAATCAGGCCCTTCAGCATTCTGGCAGCGAGCCCCCTCGTCCGCGCCAGTACGGTGCAACGATATTCGGCCGTCAGGCGCACGCTCACCGCGCCCGATCTCACGCACGCGGAGCTGGTCGCCTCCGGCCGAGATGCGATCCTGGTCGTCCCAACGCTCGGATACTTCGGCGCGGTGTTCAACGAAATCTCCCTGTCGGACAGGGGATATCGTACCGCGCTGGATTCCGGCCTGCTGGAGCGGGCGTTCGATACCGCGGCTCTGCTCGTACGGGTGCAGAACGACATCGGCACGACACTCTTGCGGCAGTCGGCTGGTCAGCGCGCGGAGTTCGTCATCGCGACTTACACGATCGAGTCCTATGGCACGGTCATCGACCTGCTGGTCCGGGCGACAGCGGAGCCCGCGCTGAATCGGTTCCGAAGGATCTGCGCCACGGCGAGTTCAACATTCGCCGATACGAGGTGCACCGCTGCCGATCAGTGGACGCCCGGGCGATCTGATCGATGCCGCGGCCGCCATGCGGGCGCTGGCACTGACTGTCGTGATGCGGGCGCTGTGCTCTGGTCGAGTTCTCAGAGGAAGCTTCCGCCGCCGTTCACCGCTACCGTCTGCCCGGTGAGGAAACCGTTGCCGATCATCATGAGGACTGCGTGACCGATCTCGTCGGGTGTACCGATGCGGCCGACCGGCAGCCGGTCGGCGACACCCGATTCCTTCAGTGGCACAGCCATTTCCGTGTCGATGAGTCCAGGTGCGATGGCATTGACCGTGATCCCGTCGGCGGCGAGGCGCGCGGCGTAGCCGCGTGTCAGCCCTTCCAGACCCGCTTTGGACGCGTTGTAATGCACACCGATGCCGCCCGCGCCCCGAGCCGCTACGGACGAGACGTTCACGATCCGTCCCCAGCCTCGTTTCCGCATCCCGGGGAGTACGGCTTGGGTGCACAGGAACGCTGACTTCAAAATTCGGCAGGTCGGCGCGAAAACCAGGGGGTCAGCGTGTTCGGTCGTATACCAAGGCGATCTCGCCGAGATCCCCTGTATCCTGGTGTGCGAGCTGCCATTTCGAGGCGGGGAGACCGTCCTCGAAGAGCCGTTGCCCGCCTCCGGCGATCTCGGGGCAGATGATGAGATAGAGCCGGTCCTGCAGGTCCGCCGCGAGCAGCGGTTTGATGATGCTTGCGCTGCTGTTGACGAGGATGTCACCGTCGCCGGTGGTCTTCAGTTCGGTGACGACGTCGGCGGCAGGGGCGTTCATGATGCGGGTGCGTTCCCACGGCGCGTCGGTCAGGGTGGTCGACAAGACCACCTTCTCGGTGTCGACCAGCCATTTCGCGTAGCCACGGTCACGTGGATCGGCATTCTCGTCCTGAGCGACCGTCGGCCAGAATCCAAGGAACCCTTGGGCATTCAGTCGGCCGAGCAAGGCCGTGGTCGCGTTCTCCCAGATCCGGCTCATGTGGTTTCGTGCGACGTCGGTGGTCGCGTAGGGAACGATCGCGCCCATGTCGGCGGGCCCGCCGGGGCCGTGGTAGTGACCGTCGAGGGTGAGGCTGATGTTCGCGGTCACCTTGCGTCTGCTCACGGTTGTCTTCCTATTCGATGTGCGGAGTACAGTCTGGAGATCATTTCGTCATAGGTAGTTGTGGCGCATCGATATTCCTGTGCACTCGTCGGGTGGGTGTCGCCTCGCGTCGTCCTCGGCGCCCAACTAACGTCCGGCGAGTTCGGCGACGACCGGTGCGAACCTTTCGGCGAAATCGGCGCCGAAGACGAAGTAGGAGAAGCCGATCTCCTCCCGTCGCCGCTGGATTTCCTCGGCGGCTGCTGCTGGGTCGTCCGGGAGGACGGTCACCGCATCCACAGCGCGCAGTGCGGCGGGGTCGGTGTCGGGAGGTGCCATGTGCGGTGCGACGTAGTCGCCGATCACCGGCACGGCGAGTGCGAGTTCGACATCCCCGCGGGCGCGAACGTCCTCGGCAAGCCGGGTGACCTCGGCCCGGGGCTGGGCTCCCAACGCGAAGGTGACGGTGTCCGCGATTTCGGCCGCCAGTGCCCGCGCCTTCGGACCCTGTACGGCGATCGCGACGGGCGTATGACGATCGGGGCCGTCGAAGCCGCGCAGCTTCTCGACGGTCGCACGCACCTGGGCCAGGCGCTCCTTCGGTGGCACGACGGGCATGCCCTTGTCGCGCAGCTCATCTTCGATTCCGGGCCTGCCGGTACCGATGCCCATCTCGAAACGGCCGTCGGTCAGTAGCGAAAGCGAATGCGACTCCCACGCCGTCAACCAGGCCGGACGCAACGGAGCAGCGTACACCCAGGTGCCGACGCGCAGGTCGGTCATGGTCGCGACGGCGGCCAGCATGGGGGCGGGCGCCGGTTGTGTGAGCGGGAAGTCGGGCACCAGAAATGTCGAGTACCCGCTGTCGGCGATGCGGCGCACGCGATCTCGCCACGTCGGCAGGTCGGTCATGAGCGGGGCAACGACCCCGAATCGAAACGGTCTTGTCATGGCTGGACTCCTGTCTTTCGGTCTATCCAGACGAATCGACGACGGATCCACCCGAAATTCATCGGTGCAACCGAAATCGTGTTTGTGCTGGGTACGGTCTGGAGATCATTTCGTCATAGGTAGTTGCAACGCATCGGTGTTCCCTGTGCACTTTTCCTGCGGGCGCTGTCGATGGCGTCCAGGTATCGCAGCGAACTACGGGCTACCGATGCCATCGACCTACCTAGACGATGATGCTTGTGCTGATCGGCTGGCGGTCGAGCATCGGCGCTTGCCCGAAACTGTCCGAGTACCACCGCGACGAGCAGCGCGGGCTGGCTCCTCGAAAAACTTGCCCCGCTGCCGAACTCGCACGCATGCTCAGCAGCCAGAAATGAATGCAGTAGTCTATGACGTCCAGGGAGAGGGATGGTGACCGGTCCTATTCCACACCACCAATCGCCGGTCGAGCCCGGCGATCGACGAGTTTCGTTGTTCAGTCCGGAATTCGCCGCGGATCCGCACGAATTCTATCGGGAGATGCGCCGACGCTATGGCGCACTGGTACCGGTCTATCTGGCCCCCGGAGTGCCCGCGACCCTGGTGATCGGCTATCGCACAGCGATACGAATCCTGCACGACCCGGAGCACTTTCCGGCCGATCCGCGGGCTTGGCAGAAAACTGTCCCGGCCGAGTGTCCGGTGCTTCCGGTCCTGGAATGGCGCCCGAATGCGTTGCGCAGCAGCGGAATCGAGCATGCACGCTACCGACAGGCCAATACGGCGAGCATCGGCGAACTCGATCTACACGCACTGCATGCCACGGTTGAGCACCTCGCCGCCCCCCTTATCGACAGTTTCCTCGAGGCGGGCACGGTCGAACTGGTCGACGAGTACGCCTTTCCGCTCGCCTTCGCGGTCGTCAACGCAATGATCGGCTGCCCGCCCGAGATAGGGCACGAGGTGGCGGCCGGTATAGCGGCGCTGTTCGACGGTATCGACGCCGAACAGGGCAATGTGCTACTTGCCGAGGCGCTTTCGCGGTTGATCGTGCTCAAGCGAGCCGAACCGGGTGACGACATCGCCACTCGATTACTCCACCATCCCAGCAAGCTCGACGATGTGGAGTTGATCCACCAACTCGTGGTTCTCTATGGCGCGGGGATCGAGCCGCAGCAGAATCTGATCGTCAACACCCTGCTGCTGATGCTCACCGACGACCGATTCGGCGGCGACATACTGAGCGGCAGCCTATCCACCCGCGACGCGCTCGACGAAGTCTTGTTCACGGATCCGCCGATGGCGAACTTCTGCGTCACCTATCCGCGCCAGCCGGTTCTGATCGATGACGTCTGGCTTCCCGCCGATCAGCCGGTCGTGATCAGTATGGCCGGTTGCAATAACGATCCCGCGATCAGCGCTGGTGAACACACCGGCAACCGTTCGCATTTGGCGTGGAGCGCCGGACCGCACGCCTGCCCCGCCCGCACAGCCGCGTACCTGATCGCCCAGGACGCTATCGACCAACTCCTCGACGCCGTGCCCGGAATGCGGCTGGCGATTCCCGCCGAGAACCTGACTTGGCGGCCCGGGCCCTTCCATCGAGCTTTGTCGGCACTCCCGGTCGTCTTTCCCAGGTAGGTAACGGGTCTCGTCAGTCCGTGCGTGCGGTGATCACCACGGTTTCCTTCGATAGCACCGGACGCAGCTCGATGGCGCCGCGGGTACTGAGTTCGACGGTGATTCGGGCACGTCCGGTCGCGTCGGCGGTCACCTCCGATTCCACCGCGCCGTGGGTCAGATACCGGCCGCCAGGAGTGAGCTGATCCAGTAGCAGTGCGAAGCGACCCGATCCGCGACCGGGATGCAGCACCGCGTCCAGCCCGTAGCCGTCCGAAACTGCCTTTGCCACAAGGACATTCGGATGGGGTAGGTCGAAGATCCGGGGACCGGCATTCCATTGCGGTGGTCGGGGGCGCGACATCATATCGGTCAGCGCGTACGGGCGGCCGAGTCCTCCCAGACCCAGCATGCCGTTGGCGTGCAGGGAGGCGGAGTCGAAACTCCCCAGGCCGGGTTGGTGGTCATCTGCTACGAATCTCAGCTGCTCGGTGGCCGCGCTCCACAGTTCGGCATACCAGTCGGATTCGCCACATTCCTGTGCGAGCAGCATTGCCGCGGCAAATGATTCGGCATTGGTCGGTGCTTGCGAGCCCCAGTCCGCGACGATCGGAGATTCGGATCCACCGGATCCGAGCCGACGGAAACGATCGGTGGTCAGCCACTCGCGCAGCAGTATTTCCCATGCGCGCCATGCGAAATCGGGCAGTAGCGGTGCGACGAATGCCGCGACCGCCGCAGTGGTCGCGGCTCCTCGGAATGCGCGTGCGGTGAAGCCGAATCCGGAGGCGATGAATGAGACGATATCGCCGTCCGCGGCGGTGAACTCGGCATCCAGACCGCGTTGGAAGCGGTGGGCGATATCGGCGGCATGGCCGGTTCCGATCAGCGCGTCGAGTGTGGCGACGCCCGCTGCGCTCACCGCGTTGCAGTACGGGAAGATCAGGCCATGCCTACGGCTGCGGCCCACCGGAAGTGGTTCGCACGGCCACAGGCACAGCTCACCGCCGAAGTTTCGGATCACGATGTTGTTGATGGTCCGGTGGTCGTAGGCGAATTGTTCGGTCGGTGACCAGGAAAAGTTCAGTGAGCCCGGCGTGTCGAAGCGACGGTCACCGGTCGCCTGCTGGAACATGGCCAGCTGCAGGTTGAGGTAGCCGGTGAACATGATGTTCTGCGGCACGTCGATCGGATCCGCGCGACGCGCTCGAAAATCCCAGTTGCCCAACAGATTCTGGTGAAACCAATATCCCCAGACCGTCTTGTCCTGCATTCGTGTCAGCACATCGAGTTGCGCACGATGCAGCGGTCCGCGCAATGCGGGAGTATGCGCGTAACCGTAGATCGCCAGCGCCCAGCCGAGGGCGTTGAGCTGATAGCGGTACTGCTGCAACGGGCCCGCACCCTCGGCGTCGAAACCGTCCCAGGTGTCGAGTGGCTGCGTGGCGATGCTCATCAGATAGCGAAGCAATCGCAGTTGATCGGCGTCGGCTTCGGTCACCTCAGGCGTTCCCGTCCGGTGGTCGAGTGGCATCGGATTCGTTCGTGCCGGACGCCTCCGCTCGGCCAGGTAGTTTTCCCGGTCGACCCCGAGTCGACGGGCGCCACGGTGGCGGATGTGCTCGCGAATCAGTACGAACGCCGAGAGTCCAACGGCGACAACGGGAGCACCCCACCACACCCAGGTCATCGGTCCCGGCATGTCATCGTGGACCTGCGCCAGTGCCGCGGCAGCCGCAGCGGCGCCGAGCACGATCGCGGGCAGGGTCACATAATCCGACCGTGCCACCGAGCGGAAGGCGAACGCCCAGCCCGCTGCCGCCAGGACGCCGATGAACGCGGCGATATGACCGGCCGCCACCACGATCGTCGGAACGGCGACAACCGCGATGGCCAATGGCGGTGCGGCCGCCCCCGCGATCAGCAGGCCCCGGCCGCGCCGTGCCGCCGAACCCGCAAGGGCGATCTCGGCCCAGATCACCACGGCATGGCCGACGACAATAGTGGTGGCGAAGGTATGGTCCAGCGGCGGCATCACATACAGCAAACCGGCGCCCGGGACGACGAGTCCGGCTCCGAAGGCCCGCCACGCATCGGACAGTCCGAGAGTCTGGGGAATGGCCGCCGCGGCACCCCAGACGAGCGCGGTCAGTGCGAGCGTGCGCCGCAACCATCGGGTGGTCGCGGGTCCGCGTAGACGAATATTCGATGCGGACTCCCGAACCGGTGCGGCTGTGCTCATGACAACTCCTGTGTTGTGTGCGCCGCCGCTGGCCGGGTGGGCACGAAAGTGACTGTCGTATCCGATGACTCGACGAGGTGACCGGAAATGGCAACTTCGAGGGGGTGACGATTCGGCCGTCGGACCGGGCGACGGGCCCGAAGGGTGTGATAGATCCGCACACCGCGCGGCCCGAACACCACGAGCCCGGTAAGCAGGACACAGCACACCATGGCTCGTCGCACCTCCCAATCCGCGGAAGTCCAGAATGGGTGAATAAGTAGGCCGGTGGCATCGGTGATCAGGCGGATATCCGCGTTTCTGTTTCGTAGTGACGAAATGGAAGTTATTTAGGTAGTAGTCCCTTGTAGGTAGTCGACGAGAATCGACTACCTATGCGGATTATCTATTGAACTGATCGGTAGGTGCCGAGTAGTTTGTTGCCCATAGAGTTCAGCCAGCCCTACCGGGGTTATTCGCACTGCTCGAATCCGAGTCCAATGAGGTCGGCCAATGAAGATTTGTGATGTCCGCAAGTCGGGTTTCCGCCGTGCTGGATTGCGGTGAATATGCCGGACCGGCGGGTGCGTGAGGTCGCCATCATCGGCACTGGGATGATCGGAACTTCTATCGCCCTCGCCTTGCGTAAACGGGGAATTCTGACATATTTGTGCGATAGTGACGCGAATGCTGCCGCCATGGCAGCGGCGCGGCGAGCGGGAGTCGTCGGTCTGCCCGCGGCAGCGGTCGATATAGCGGTACTCGCGATGCCGTCGAGCGATATGGCGGCGGCGCTCGCCGAATGCCAGGCCAAATCGATCGCACATTTCTATACCGATGTCGGCAGCGTCGAAGTGGCGCCTGCGGCCGAGGCGGAGATGATCGGCTGCGACTTGACGAACTATGTCGGCGGACATCCGATGGCCGGTAGTGAGCGCTCCGGTCCGCTGGCCGCGTCGGCCGATCTGTTCCGAGATCGCGCGTGGGCTCTCACCCCGCTCGCGGATACCAGTGCGGCGGCGATCGATGCAGTCGTCGAGTTGGTCGGCCTGACCGGTGCGTACCCGGTCGTGATGTCACCGTCCGAACATGACCGGGCGGTCGCCTGCTCAGTTCGGCACGGCATTGGTGTAAACCCCGAGCGCTCGGCGTGATTCGCGGCGGAGCCGATTCGGCTACCGCTGTCTTCGTTGCTGGGGTCGACGGGCGGCGGCTTGTGCGACCTCGTCTCTTGTGTCGGTGGGCACGAGGGCGATGATGTCGGCGCGGGAGTTGATCATCAGCTTGCTGAAGATAGCAGCGACCTGGGCATCGACGGTCTTGAACGAACTGCCACGACTGGCCGCGATCGCGGTATTGGTCCAGCCCGCCGCGGCGAATATCGCCACTTCGCGTTCGGCGTTGGACAATTCGCTCCACTTGGAGGGGCGGTGTCGCCGGACCGGATGATCCAGCGCCAGCTTGTTCAACGACAAGGTCCCCAGTGCCAGCCGGGCCACCTCATCGAATTCGGGCCGGAGCATCGCACCTTCTTGCTCGGCGGCGGCGAAAGCCTTGTGTCCGAGCACATCTCGGGCGGTCGCGATGGCGTTGTCGGTTTCGGTTGCGAACGGTCCGAGGTTGGCGATATTCACGCCCAGCTTCTGTCGAACTGTGCGGGCACCGCCCGCGAGATTCGCGATCTCCGATGCCAAGTCGAGCACCGAATCGGGCTGGGCGCTGTGCTCGACGCGCGCGTCGGCGACCAACCGTGCCAGCGTCCACGTCCGGATATGCACCGCCCAGATCGCTCCCCATTGGTCGCGCATCGCCAGTTGGTTCGTCAGCGCGGTGCGCCCGATGGCCAATGCCTCGTGTGGATCACCGTGTTTGGTCAGCGCGATCGCCCAGGCCAATTCGGCCCAGGATTGTGCCCATCCAGCGCCCGATCGCGTGGCAATGTCGAGATAACCCTGCGCGATCTCCAACGCCTGTGATGACGTGCCGAGCAGTCCGGCCGCGAGGGCCTGGAACAACTCGCTCATCGCGGATGCGCCGCATTCGCCGGAACGGTGGAACCGTTCGCGTGCGCGTGCGAGCACCATCACCGACCGTGGATCGCTGGCGAAGAGCAATTCGGCGCCCCGGGCGAAGTCGACAGGCGCCGGTAGTCCGAGATCGGCGGTCGGATCGTTTCGCCAATTCGCGCCGATCTGCTGCGCGTCCGGGATGCTGGCGGCGACGCATTCGTCGAGTATCCGTGCGGCATCGTCGTGCACGCCCTGGCACATGGTGACCCATGCGGTGAGCGCCATCGAGGCGGTTTGCAATTCGACCGGTTGTGGATCGAGACTTCGGGTCGCTTCCAAGGTGCGCATCGCCCAGCGACGGGAATCGCGCAGCGAACCCATGAAGAACGGAAGCCGCAGGGCGATCAACCCGGTCGCGATCTCCAGCCCGATCGCGGACTCCCCGGGCGTGGTGAGGCTGCTGTCCATCGCGGTGAGCAGGTTGTCCCACGCCGCGCGGGCCCAGTCCAGCAGGTCTTGTTCGGCCGGACCGAACCATTCGGCTCCCGCGTGGACGGCCTTGTCCCGGTAATAGCGACGGTGCCTCGCCGACAAGCGTTCCCACTCCGCACCCGCTGATCGCTCGCGCAGTCGCTGCTGGGCGAAGACCCGCAGGCTCTCCAGCAGCGAATATCGGACCGCATTCGGCATCAGGTGCATCGTGACGAGGGATTGGTCGACCAGACGCTCCAGGAATCCCTCGATCTCGTCGCGAGAGATCCCGGTGCCGTCGTCGTCGGCGCACACCGCCTCGATCGCTTCGAGTTCGGCACCGACGTCACGCCCCGACATGCCGTGATCATCTTCTGGATTGCCGTCGTAACCGGCGGCGAAGACCGAGAGCCGCTCGAAAAGCAACTTTTCGTCGTCCTGGCAGAGGTTGTACGACCAGGCGATGACATCGTGTATGCGCCAATGCCTTTGGTCGGCTCCGACCCGTGGCCCGTGCGACCACCGCAGCCGCCGGTCGCCGTCCTCGCCGCTGAGATCACGCAGGATCATCGGCAATGGCTGTCGCATCAGCCGGGCCGCGGCCAACCTGATGTAGAGGGGATGGTTGTGCACGTGCCAGCAGATCGAGCCCGCGACCGCGGTGTCGTCTTCACCCGCGATGGGGTGACCGGTCAGTTCCGCTCGTGCGCGGAACAAGGCCAGCGCCTGTTCACGCGGCAGCGCCGGAACCGGCACCAGTTGTTCGTCGACCCAGCCGATCGCCTCCCGGCTGGTGGCCAGCACCGTCAGCCCGGGCACCGCGTCCAGTAAGGTGGCGATCACCTGTCCGACGCCGTCCAGGATGTGCTCGCAGTTGTCCATCACCAGAATCGTCTGCAGGTTGCGGCTGGCGCCGTCGGTCCTGGTGAATGTGTCGAGCAGAGCATCCCAGGTCGACCGGTCGGAGAAGTCGACGTCGATGATCGAATGCGCGATTTCGTCCGCGACCGCCGTCGCGTCGGAGCCCGCCGGGAGCCGGGCCAATCGGACCCAGTGGATCGGTGCGCGGCGAGCCTTGTGATAGCGATGGGCGGCCTCGGTCGCCAGCCGCGTCTTGCCGATACCGCCCGAGCCGATGAGGGTAATCAGCCGCGTGGAAGACAGAAATAGCGTTGCAATTTTTTCCAGTTCGCGTTCTCGTCCGACGAAATCGCTGGTCGCCGCTGGGAGGGAACTGGCATTGGCGGGACGTTGTGCTGACACATCGAGCAGGGTAGTCGGCCGATCCGACATCGAATTGCGATCCATGGGTCTGAATTTCGCGGCGAAGGTCATCGAGAAGGAAATGGCGGAGCTGGGCATAGCGGTGTTCACACCCCAGTAGCCGTGCCATCGCCTCCTTCGATCCGATCGTACGAATCCCCCGTGCCCGGACAAGATCGATAACCAGGATTTCCGGATAGGTAGGCCGGGCGCATCGGTAGTAGTCGAGGAAGGTGGGCGGCACTCCACACAACGGTATTTCGATCCGGTTCCCAAGGGCGCCTTGTCGATGCGACGTTCGGCTATGAAAGTCCGAGTTGATCTGCCTCGGCCAACCATGCACTCCGATACGGTATCCGATCCTGGGAGACGAGCGGCAGTCATGCGTGTACGTTCCCGATGATTCGGACCTACCTATCCGGTCATGCTTATCGCGATTTGTCCGAGCAAAAGCGGGGTGGGTTTGAGTCGATCACTGTGGGTCGATCCGCAATTGCTGCGGGCCAGGGGGACCGCGTTCGAGGAGATCGGCGATGAGGTCCAGCAGGTAATGCGACGGTTGGATGCTGTCTTGTCCGCGGAGGGGCAGTGATGGGGTGACGACGAGGCGGGCGCGGAGTTCGAGAAGTCCTATCAGCCGGGCGCGCAGCAGGCGATTGTCGCCCTTCGCGAGATGGCGCAGGCGTTGCGTGGTCTCGGCAAGCAGGTGACCCAGGCGGCTGGCACCATCGAGGCCGCAGATCAGGTCGCAGGCAGGTCCGTGCGCGACAGTGCCGCGGCTGCCGACCCTGTCCCGCGTCGACCCGATGATCGTGTCGTGCCCAAGTCCGGTCAGAAATCGGCCGCCGGCTCACCTCGGATGATCTCACCGGATTCGAGTTCCCCACCATCGGCGCGGGCCGTCGGTCCACAAACTCGACCACAGCTCGACGAGCACATGCGTGGCGACGACCCGGTGCGGCCGTCGGGCATCGATCCGTCCGATGGTGCTGTTGCGCGCCCGCAGCTGGATGGCGCCGACGGTGCCCACAGCGAGGTCGGCGGCACCGAGGGAGTCCAGGCGCCCGGGGCGGAACCTGTTCGCGGTTCCGTGCCGAGCGCCGAGCATCCCGATCGAACTGCCCGTCCCGGCGTACCAACGGCGGCACAGCCTGCGCGTGCGCCTTCGCCTCGCGCTGTTGTCCGGCCGAGCGGGACCGGCGCGCAAGCACCTGCTGTGAGCGCACGCGGAGATCGGAAGCCTTCGGCCACACCCTGGGTGGGAAGTGGAAACCCGGCTGTCCGGCCATCTGCCGTCGCAGGACCCGCCCGGGCGCGCGAGATAAAGCCCACGCAGGACAAGAAACCCGCGACCGATCGACGACAGCGACGAGGGGAACGGCCTGCGGTCGTGGCCGGTCCCGCGGTCCGACCGGTGACCGGTAGCCCGATCATGCGACTGGCGCAAGCGCTTGCCGAGCGGCACGGTGTAGAGGTGTCCGGTCTCCAGCAGCCCGGTCTCGATGCCGTGGTGGGGGAGTTCCTCGCGGCCACCGACGATGTGCTGTCGAGGCATCGGGTGATCGATGTCCGCCGGATCGCGATCGGGGCTATCGGCGAAGGCTCAGTCGTGCGCGTCGGCCATACGCCGGGTGCCGATGCGGATACGTCGGAGTGCTCGTGGTCGGTAACCCTCGACGGGGCGCTGGCTGCCGATCCCGAGCGGCTCGGGGAAATCCTGCGGAACCAGCGTCGACCGGGTGCCGCTGTCGCACAGGCGGATACGCGAACCGTGTATTCGGCGACGGTTCGGGAGTTCGGTCGCGCATTCGATCGCGCTGGGGCCGGGCGTGCGCGGAGTCGGGCGCAGCGGGTCTTGATCGGCGAGTATCTACGCGGGAACAGCGGCTACCGCGGTGCAGGCCTCGGTCGCGTGGTGGCCGGGTACAAGCGATGGCGCGATCAGTTGAGCGGTGCGAGCTTCGACAAGGGGCGATTCGACGCAGGTGCGGCGCTTGCCGATGCCTTCACCGACGTGATGCTCAATGGAGACAAGGCCACCGAACCTGCGAAGACGTTGTGCGGCCTGCTCACCGACGCTGCGGCGAGGGGTCGGGTGCACGAGCAGTGATCGGCTGGGGCAGAAGCGATCTGGAGTCCAGAGGGGCCGTCGTATGAAGAATTCGGACACCGGCGATCCGGAGATCGAGCATGGGCAGGTCGCCGATCCACTCGATGGCGAGATGACGCGGTTGGCGCAGGAGATCGCGGCGGAGATCGTTGCGGCGGGTCCGTCTGGATGGCAGTCGATGACCGCGGTCTTCGCATTGACGGTTGCCGAGGAGTCGATAGTCGTCGTCTTCACCGAGGGTGACCGGTCCACGCGATGGGATCCGCCGGAATCGGTGCTGGCGTCGGTGCGACGGCTGCGTGAGCTGTCGGCGCGGCTCGAGTACGGGCCTTGGTGGCGCCTGCTGATGTGGTCGTCCGACGCACGCGCACCCGAGGTCGGGTACGACTACGGCGACGATCTGTTTCCGGACGATCAGCTGTTCGCTCCCGAGGCGTATCGCACAGATCTCGCGGAGTATCCACGGGACAGGCTTCCGGTGTGGTTGTCGGCGTATATCGGCCACGGCGACCGACAGACGCGCAGTCCACGGTCGGCGGTTACCGCGGTTCGCGCCGACCGCGCCGCCGGGGTACGACCGGTGCCGTTGGAGAACCAACTGCCGGATCTACCGGCGATGTGGGCGAGATGGACCGTTTTGTCGGCGGCGTTCGTTGCGGTCGGATCGCAGGTGGGACCGCGAATACTGCCGTCGCTCGGCTGGTTCGAGAGTTCTCGGCGGGCCGGTTCGACCCTCTATGTTCTGCCAGGTGGGCGTGCGGTGCTGTCCGGGGGTATATGGAATCCGCCGGAGTTGGATGCGGTGTACAACGAGGACGGTGATCGAAGAGCAGGGTGTCGAAGTGTCCGTACAGGCGATCGCGGACCGGCTGCAGCTGCCGCGTCCGGTGGTGTACCGGCATTTCGACGGACGCGCCGATCTCGATGAGCAGATTCGTCGGGAGATCCTGAATTCACTGCTGACCGCACTGATGCCGACCCTGCAGCCCGACGGCACCCTGCGCGCTGCCGTACGGGGTGCGATCGGTACCTATATCGGTTGGGTCGAGCGTCATCCGAATCTGCACCGATTCCTGGGCGATGCCGCACCGCTTGGGGATTCGTCACCAGCGCTGGCCGGTGCGCGCGATCGCATCGGTGGTCGGCTCGCCGATATGTTCGCAATATCGTTGGCGCGCTTCGGAATCGATCCGAATCGCGCCCGCCCGATGGCCTTCGGCACCATCGGCTTCGTCGACGGTTTCGTGAACAACTGGCGCTCCGATGTCGCAACCACACTGTCCTCCGATCAAGTCGAAGGCATCCTGACCGAATCGGTGCTCGCGCTGTTCGAGGGCAATGCGCGCAGTCTCGGCGTTCCGCTGGAACGCGACACTATCGTCAAAGACCTGCTGAGCCGCGCGGAACCCGTACGGTCCCAATAAAATCTGTCACCGCATCAGCCACCCCGCACATCGGCGGGTGAGCAATGGCATGACGACCCACACCATGGCCGCGACGGCGATCGGCACGATAACTGCAAGCCGCAGTGGCGGTGCCAGCGGTTCGAGCAGCGGCCCTGAGATCGTCACCAGAACTGTGAGCAGTGGATAGATGCCGATGACCGTCAACAGCCACAGCTTCCATTTGACCGGCCCCGCGGGTTGCGTGGCCGGTCTGCGGCTTTCGTCTGTCTGTTGCCGAGTCACCGTGTGGCCGCCTGGATTTCATCGACCAGCCGAACGGCCTCGGGCAGTTCGATGTGATCGTCGGGGAAGTTGCCCAGATGGCTTCCGGTCGCGGTGAGCACGGCGGTGGCCTCCAGACCGCGCACCAGTAGTCCGACGTGTTCGACCGGATCGGGCACGTTGACCGGATCATCGGCGGCCGCCAGCACCCGGAACTCGCGCGCCGCGCCGCGAATTCGTGCCCAGTCGAACGGTTCGGCGAAGAATTCGGCCAACAGGTCATAGCCGACCTCATGTGCTGCGGTGGACACCAGGAGCACTCCGGCGAATTGCCCGGCCGCGGCGACATCGTGCTGCTCGAGCATGCGCAGCACATTGACCCCGCCGATGCTGTGGCCGACAAGAACGGTATCGCCGGCCGGACCCGCCGCCGCTACCGCTTCGGCGAAGGCTTTGCGCCACGGGTCCAGCCGGGGTGCGTCCGGCTCGGGCAGGTTCGGGATCGTCACGGAATGGCCGAGCGCGGTCAGCTCCGCCGTGAAATGGGGAAACCAGACGCTGTCGGCGCGGGCTCCGAGGCCGTGGTTCACCACGATCGCACTCACCATCACTCATCTCCTAAATCGAAACGCTCCGTAGCGTTTCGCAAAACGATAGCAGACGAATACACTGACCGCCATGGCGACGGGAAGTGCCGCGACACCGCGGTCCGGCGGTCGGATCCGCAGCGAATCCGCACGCGATGCGGTGCTGCGTGCGACGGCTGAACTGCTGGAGGAGCAGGGCTTCGGCAAGGTGACGATCGAAGGCGTCGCGGCGCGCTCGCGCGTCGCCAAGAGCACGATCTACCGCTGGTGGAAATCGAAGGCGGTCCTGGTCATGGACGCCCAAGGCGTGGTGGCCACCCAGCGCATGCCGGATCCGGATACCGGATCGGTCGAACAGGACCTGACCGTCTTCCTCGGGGCGCTCTACGGTGTCGTCGAATATCCGTTGCGAGTCAAGGCATTACGCGGATTGATGGCCGAGGCGCAGCTGGACCAGGACTTCGCCGGACCGTTCCGGGACTGGGTGCAGACTCGGCGAGATGTGGTGGCGCGCATAGTGACCCGTGGCGTGGCGCGCGGTGAACTCGCCGCCGATCTGGATATCGAGTACGCGACTGATCTGATCTTCGGACCGTTCTGGTATCGCTTGCTCGTCGAACACGCACCGCTGCGGCCGGAGCAGGCGCCGATCGATGTCGCGCGACTGCTCATCGGATTCCGTACGCCCCTCGGCTGATCAGCCCCGGTGGAATTCGATTGCGAGGGCGAGTAATTCGGCCATGTAGTCACCGTCTGTACGCGACAGGCGCATTGCCTCCTCGGGTGCGAAGGCACGGACCTCGAGAATATTCTCCGCATCCTCCGGATTGGTCGGTGCGGATTCGAGCACCACATCCGCCGTGCACCACAGCCACGCCTTGTGCGGGTGCGGCTGCCAAGGATGGTGCGGTGCGGGGCGATCGGTGGTCGTGTGGTGGGCACCGAACGGCCGCACCGATCCGACCGGGCGGGCACCGGCCTCCTCCATGAGTTCGCGTCGCACGCAGGCGTCGACAGTTTCGCCCGCCTCCCTGGTGCCGCCGGGCACGATCCAGATATCGCGATCGTCGCGACACAGCACGATATCGGCGCAGACGAAGCAGACGACGTGGATATTGGTGACCAGTTCGTCGGGTGGCAACTCGGTGGAGAACCGCACGTCCAGACCACCCCATTCCCAGCGGGTTGGCGTGTGCAGCAACGGATATCGGTCGGCGAGCGTCACACCGACGACGCTAGTCGACCTACTCGGTCCCGGACTTGCCGATCTGGAAGTGGACGTGATCGATATGGGCCGCGCGACCGGACGTGGCCGGGAGCGGATGGTCGTCCGGATGGTCGGGATGCAGGATGAAACTCGGATCGCCGATGCCGGAGATGGCGGTCGCGGGATCGGGACTGTCCGAGCAGTCCTGCCATTCACCCGCCGCGAAATCGTAGACGCTGCGGAAGAAGTCGGCGACGAACAGATCGCCGTCCGGATCGCCGAGCGGACTCGCATCGGGTTCGTCGAGTCGGTAGCGCACCCGGGATCCGGTGCCGCGCGGCCATGTTCCGCCGGGTGTCACGGCGGTCTCGACGGTGCCCCAGTGCGCTGCCACGGTGATTCTGCGCGATACGTCCCCGACCGGCATGGTGACACCGGCGAAATCCACGGCGCGGCCCTGGCCGTGGCAGTCGTCGGAATGCGTTCCGCGGCCGTCCACTCCGAGGGTGTGCAACTCGGTGACGCCGAAATTTGCGGACAGGAATCGGCAGAATCGCACCAGTGCCAACGCATTTCGTGAATCGAGGTGTTGCGGTGCCACCGGGGTGTTGCCGTGGCGGATGACCACCCCGGCGAGACTGCCCGGAAGCGGCCGGCCGGACTGTGGGTCGAAACCTGCGAATCCGACCAGAGCCGGTGACGCGGGCCCGTCGAAACGGATCAGGTCATCGTTCGCGAGACGTTCGAGCTCGGCGAACGCGCGGTCCTTACTCATTGCTCGGGCCGGTTCCGACACCACGCACCTCCTGTGCATCTGAAATCGATACGTCGACGCAGTTCGGTGACGTCGCGTCAGCATCCGGCACCGACGCGGGAAGAACACGAGTAGTCCGCTACTCGTGTTCTCCTCGGCCGCATCCGGTCGCATTCGCACCGGTTTCGGGTGTTCAACTGCGGCGATGTGCGCAAACGGGCGGTGGCTCAGTGTTCGCGGGCCAGCGCGCGGTAGCTGAGATTCCACACCCACTCGACCGGACCGCGCTCGAACCGGCGCAACCACAGGTGCGCGAGAGTGACGATGATCAGCGCGACCAGCAGGTAGATACCCACGGTGAACGGCACCCGAGCCTCCGGGGAGACGCGAGCCGCAAGCCCGAAACCCCACCCGTAGCACAACACGGAAGCGACCAGATTCTGCAGGATGTAGCAGCTCAGGGCCATCCGCCCGACCTCGGTGAGCCGCCTGCCGACGAATCCGACCCGCGGACGACGCAGGTAGAACTCCGCCACCAGCGCGAGCAGGCCGAAGGCGACGAACGGGGCGGTGCCGTACCTGGTCAGCAAGACCAGATCGCCGCCGAGCACACCGACCGCCAGATCGATCGGCGCGGCAACAGCGAATCCGATGATCATGAGCCGCCTACGTATCCGCGCACCCTCCGGTCGGAACACTCCCGCCCGGAACAACTGCGCACCCGCGAGGAACAGCGCGATCGACATCGGGAAGACGAAGATCGGCTCGATCCGGAACATGCCCGCGTTCTCCAGTCGGAACAGCACCAGATCCCAGAACGACCCGTCCGCATAGGGATTCGGATCCAGCGGCGCGCGCGGCGTCGAATCCTGTTGGTTCGCAAAGGCCATCGCGATGCCGATGAGTGTCAGCACGGCGATATGGAATCCGGCCGCGATGGTCAGCCAACGATGTTGCGCGCGTTCACTTGTCGCGAGAATGAAGGCGACGACCAATCCGGTGACGGCATAACCCGTCAGCACATCGAATTCCGCGACGAACACGAAGTTCAGCACACCGTCGAGGAACAGCAGCCCGGCCCGCCACGGATAGCTGCCCGGCCACCGTCGACCGGCCCGCACCGCCGAGCCCTGCTGGATGGCCAGGCCGATACCGAACATGATGGTCAGCAGCCCGAGGAACTTGCCTTGCGCGAGTTGCTGCAGTACTCGCTCCGACCACATCCAGCCGGTAGCCGGGCTGCCCAATTCGTCGATGTATCCGACGATGCCCTCGGGATGGGTGAGGATCCAGATATTGGTGCCGAGCGTGCCGAGGATCGCGATGCCGCGCAATACGTCCAGGGCGACCAGCCGCGCGGGATTCTTCGGCTGGGTGACGCTCGGTTCATCCGACTTGCGGTGGCGCCCCGTGATTTCGGCGATCGAATCGGTCATATTCCGAATATCCCGGCCGACACGGCCTGCCCGTATCCTCCGGAAGTACCACCATCGGTATGACATCGAGGTCACCCGAGATGGCCGATGCCGCCGGTCTCGACCGGCGGCTGGCATGCGTCGCCTAGGCTCGACGGTATGCAGCGCATCATCGGTATCGAGGTCGAATACGGCATCTCCACACCCACCGAGCCGTCGGCCAACCCGATTCTCACCTCCACCCAAGCGGTTCTCGCGTATGCCGCCGCGGAGGGGGTACCGCGCGCGAAGCGCACGCGCTGGGATTACGAGGTGGAATCGCCGCTGCGCGACGCCCGCGGCTTCGACCTGAGCCGGATGAACGGTCCGGCTCCCGTGATCGACGCCGACGAGGTCGGCGCGGCCAATATGATCCTCACCAACGGCGCCCGGCTCTACGTCGACCATGCCCATCCGGAGTACTCCGCACCCGAGGTCACCGATCCGATGGATGCGGTCATCTGGGACAAAGCCGGCGAACGGGTCATGGAGGCGGCCGCGCGGCACGCGTCGAGTGTGCCGGGTGCGCCGCGGCTGCAGCTGTACAAGAACAACGTCGACGGTAAGGGCGCCTCCTACGGCACCCACGAGAACTACCTGATGAGCCGTGACACCCCGTTCAACCAGATCATCGTCGGGCTCACCCCCTTCTTCGTCTCACGCCAGGTGATCTGCGGTTCCGGCCGGGTCGGTATCGGCCAGTCCGGTGATCACGCCGGATTCCAGCTGTCTCAGCGCGCCGACTACATCGAGGTCGAGGTCGGTCTGGAGACCACGCTCAAGCGCGGCATCATCAACACCCGCGACGAACCGCACGCCGATGCGGACAAATACCGCCGCTTGCACGTCATCATCGGCGATGCCAACCTCGCCGAAATGTCGACCTACCTCAAGGTCGGCACCACCGCGCTGGTGCTGGATCTGATCGAGGCGGGCGAGGATCTGTCGGACCTGCAGCTTGCCCGCCCGGTCACCGCCGTCCACCAGATCAGCCATGATCCGACCCTGCGCGCCACCGTCGCGCTCACCGATGGTCGTGAACTCACCGGGCTGGCGCTGCAACGCATCTACCTGGACCGGGTGGAGAAGTTCGTGGCCCGCAGCGGCAACGACGACGAGCGCGTCAAGGACATCCTGGAGAACTGGGCCAACGTGCTGGATCTGCTGGAACGCGATCCGATGGAATGCGCCGATCTGCTCGACTGGCCCGCCAAGCTGCGCTTGCTCGAGGGGATGCGCAAGCGCGAGGGTCTGAGCTGGGCCGCGCCCAAACTGCACTTGATGGACCTGCAGTACTCCGACGTCCGCCTGGACAAGGGCCTCTACAACCGCCTGGTCGCGCGCGGCTCGATGAAACGCCTGGTCAACGAGCAGCAGGTGCTCGACGCGATGACGAAGCCGCCGACCGATACCCGCGCCTACTTCCGCGGCGAATGTCTGCGTCGATTCGGTGCCGATATCGCAGCGGCCAGCTGGGATTCTGTGATCTTCGACTTGGGCGGCGACTCGCTCGTGCGCATCCCGACCCTGGAACCGCGCCGTGGCACCCGGGCTCATGTCGGCAAGCTGCTCGACGGTGTGCATACCGCCGCCGAGTTGGTCGAACAGCTGACCACGTAGCGCTTCTCGGTGAATACGCCCAGGTAGCAACGAATATCGCGATCGCAACGACGACGGAGCGAGTCTTACGAGCGACCCGTTCGCGGCCCGTCTCGCGTCCGAGTCGTCGAAGCGCATGCGACGAAGTCGCGAGTCTCGACGGCTCGGACGCGAGCAGAAGGGGGCCGCGAACACGCCGCGCCCGCGCGGCCAATAACCGAGCACGTTGTCAGGGCGGCTGGGTAGTGTTGATGTACGGGCACGGACATTGCTCATGATCAGGGTCGTGCTCAGAATGGAGCCCTGGTCATGATGAGGACAGAGGAGGTCGGCTGCCATGGCACAAGAGCAGACCAAGCGCGCCGGGGGCGGCGACGAGGACGAGGGTCCGGAGGGCGTTGACGCCGCCGGTCAGGAGCGCCGCGAAAAACTGGCGGAGGACACCGACGACCTGCTCGACGAGATCGATGATGTGCTCGAGGAGAACGCGGAAGACTTCGTTCGCGCGTATGTGCAGAAGGGCGGCCAGTGACAGCAGGTGACCCCTTGCGTCTCCACCCGGGGCACGCCCTCTCGTCATTCACCGAGCACCTGCGCATGCACGCACCGGAACTGTTGCCTGGCAACCGATTCGGCGCGATCGACGGTGCCACCGGAATCTCCGGTGGCACTGCCGCGAAGGACCTGGCTCCGCACGGAACCACCATCGTGGCGGTTTCGTTCCGCGGTGGTGTGCTGATCGCCGGTGACCGGCGGGCCACCCAGGGAAACCTGTTGGCCAGCAGGGATATCGAGAAGGTGTACATCACCGACACCTATTCGGCGGCCGGTATCGCGGGCACCGCGGGCATGGCCATCGAGATGGTGCGATTGTTCGCCGTCGAGCTGGAGTACTACGAGAAGATCGAGGGTGTCTCGCTGACCTTCGACGGCAAGGCCAACAAGCTGTCGAAGATGGTGCGCGACAACCTTCCTGCCGCGCTACAGGGTCTGGCGGTGGTTCCGGTGCTGGTCGGCTACGACCAGCACGCCACCGATCTGGACAAGGCCGGTCGCATCGTGTCCTACGACGTGGTCGGCGGGCGCAGTGAGGAGCGGTTCGGTTACACCGCTGTCGGTTCGGGTTCGATGTTCGCGAAGTCGTCGTTGAAAAAGCTGTACGCCAAGGGAATCGATGAGGATCGCGCACTGCGGATCGCCGTCGAATCGCTCTTCGACGCGGCCGACGACGATACCGCCACCGGCGGACCGGATCTGGTGCGCGGCATCTACCCGACGGCCATCGTCATCACTGACGAGGGCGCCGACGAGGTGACCGAATCGCGGTTGGAGGAGATCACGCGGGCGATCGTTGCCGATCGCGAGGCCGCGGAAGAGGGGAGTGCCTCAGCATGACACTGCCGTATTACGCGTCGGCCGAACAGATCATGCGCGACAAGACCGAGCTCGCGCGCAAGGGCATCGCTCGCGGTCGCAGTGTGATCGTGCTGACCTACGACAAGGGTGTGCTTTTCGTCGCGGAGAATCCCTCCGCGACATTGCACAAGGTGAGCGAGCTGTACGACCGCGTCGGGTTCGCGGCCGTCGGCAAGTACAACGAATTCGAGGCACTGCGTCGCGGCGGCATCCTGCAGGCCGACCTGAAGGGCTACCAGTACGACCGGCGCGATGTCACCGGTCGTGGCCTGGCCAACGCCTACGCGCAGACCCTCGGCACGATCTTCACCGATCAGCTCAAGCCCTATGAGGTGGAGATCTGCGTGGCCGAGGTCGGCTACCCGGAACAGTCACCGGAATCGGTGCTGTACCGGATCACCTTCGACGGCTCGATTGTGGACGAGCGCGAATATGTGGTGATGGGCGGTACGACCGAGCCCATCATGACCGCGTTGAAGACCTCCTACCAGCCCGGACTCGATCTGGCCGGCGCGGTCGGCGTGGCCGTGAAGGCCCTGAAGGCCGGGGTGCCCGAGGGTGCCGCGGACAAGGACAAGCGGGTGCTCGGCGTGGGTTCGCTCGAGGTCGCCACCCTCGAACAGGCGCGACCGCGGCGGGCATTCCGCCGGGTCGCGGGCGCGGCCCTGGACCAGTTGTTGAACGGCGGCAAGTCGGCGAGCAAGGCCGAGGCGGCGCCCGCCGAGGCGAAGTCCGAGGATGCTCCCGAATCGGAGTAGTCCACCACCATCGTTCGACTGCGAAGGCCCTCCCGATTTTTCGGGAGGGCCTTCGTTTCGGCCGGTAGTTTTCCGCCGAACATTTCGCTCACGTGCGAAATCGTTGTGAAGACGTATGCACCGGGGTTGTCCGCAGCCCCACGCGAGTACATGACATGGCTGTAATGTCGATAGTGTGCAGCGACGAATCATGGGGATCGAGACCGAATTCGGTGTGACGTGCACCTTCCACGGACACCGTCGGCTCAGCCCCGACGAGGTGGCCCGGTATCTATTCCGCCGGGTAGTTTCCTGGGGCCGTAGCTCTAACGTGTTCCTCCGCAACGGTGCTCGGCTCTACCTCGATGTCGGGTCGCATCCGGAGTACGCCACCGCAGAGTGCGACAACTTGGCGCAGCTGGTCACTCACGACCGGGCCGGTGAGCGCGTGCTGGAGGAGTTGCTGATCGACGCCGAACAGCGCCTCGCGGAGGAAGGCATCGGCGGCGACATCTACCTGTTCAAGAACAACACCGACTCCGCGGGCAACTCCTACGGCTGCCACGAGAACTTCCTCGTCGTGCGGGCCGGCGAGTTCTCCCGGATCTCGGATGTACTGCTGCCGTTCCTGGTCACACGTCAGCTGATCTGCGGTGCGGGCAAGGTACTGCAGACGCCGAAGGCGGCCACGTTCTGCCTGTCCCAGCGTGCCGAGCACATCTGGGAGGGCGTCTCCTCGGCGACCACCCGCTCGCGCCCGATCATCAACACCCGCGACGAGCCGCACGCCGACGCGGAGAAGTACCGGCGTCTGCATGTGATCGTCGGCGACTCGAACATGTCCGAGACCACCACCATGCTGAAGGTCGGCACGGCGGCGCTGGTGCTGGAGATGATCGAGGCGGGCGTCTCGTTCCGCGATTTCGCCCTGGACAACCCGATCCGCGCCATCCGCGAGGTCAGCCATGACCTGACCGGTCGTCGTCCGGTCCGGCTCGCCGGCGGACGCCAGGCGAGTGCGCTCGACATCCAGCGCGAGTACTACGCCCGCGCCGTCGAGCACCTGCGCAACCGCGACCGCGACCCCAATATCGACCAGGTCGTCGATCTGTGGGGCCGCACCCTGGACGCGGTCGAGGCGCAGGACTTCGCCAAGGTCGACACCGAGGTCGACTGGGTGATCAAGCGCAAGCTGTTCCAGCGCTACCAGGACCGCTACGGCATGGAGCTCTCCGATCCCAAGATCGCCCAGCTCGATCTGGCCTACCACGACATCAAGCGCGGCCGCGGCGTCTTCGACCTGCTGCAGCGCAAGGGTCTGGCCAAGCGCGTCACCGAGGACGAGGCCGTCGACGCCGCCGTGGACACCCCGCCGCAGACCACTCGCGCCAAACTGCGCGGCGATTTCATCACCGCCGCCCAGGAAGCGGGCCGTGACTTCACCGTCGACTGGGTGCACCTCAAGCTCAACGACCAAGCCCAGCGCACGGTCTTGTGCAAGGACCCGTTCCGCTCCGTCGACGAACGGGTGGATCGGCTGATCGCCTCGATGTAAGCGCTACTCCCCGGCGAGGTAGCGCTCGACGGTCTCGACCTTCGAGGTCATGGCGTCGGTGACGCCCGGACGGATATCGGCTTTGAGGACGAGGCTGCAGCGGGGCGCGGTGGCGAGGATGGCGTCGGTCGCGGCTTTGACCACGGCCATGACCTCGTCCCATTCGCCTTCGATCGTGGTGAACATGGCGTCGGTGCGATTGGGCAGACCGCTGGCCCGCACGATGCGGACGGCTTCGGCGACGGCTCGGCCGACGTCGACGCCCTCGCCGAGCGGTGTGACCGAGAACGCGATGATCATGGTTCCATGATGGCCGAGCGCGAACCGGATCGGGGTGAATCGCGCGCCGACGCGCGGTCGCGGCGGGTGGCCGATTACCCTGTGTCGAGTGGCGATATCCAAGGTCGAGCGGCTGATGAATCTGGTCATCGCGCTGCTGTCGACCCGGCAATTCCTGACCGCGGAGCGGATTCGGGACAGCGTCGCGGGGTACGAGGATTCGGCCAGCGACGAAGCGTTCAGTCGAATGTTCGAGCGCGATAAGAACGAGCTGCGTGACCTGGGGATTCCCTTGGAGGTCGGGCAGGTCAGCCGATTTTCGACGGTGGAGGGCTATCGGATCAACCGTGACGCCTACGAACTACCCGATATCGATCTGACCAGCGAGGAAGCGGCAGCGGTCGCGGTCGCGGTGCAGATGTGGGAGTCGCCGGAGCTGGCGGCCGCGGCCGAGGGCGCGCTGTTGAAGTTGCGTGCGGCCGGGATCCACGTCGAAACCGATGCCGCGGTGGCCTCGGTACCCGCGGTCCCCGCGCGCACCCGTGGCTCGGATGCGGTGCTCGGCAAGCTGTTGGCCGCGATCGATGCCGGTCAGGCCGTGCGGTTCGAACATCGGGGTGCGATCAACGAGCCCTATGTCATGCGTGATGTCGAGCCGTGGGGTGTGGTCACCCACAACGGCCGCTGGTATCTGGTCGGACACGATCGGAACCGGGATGCGGTCCGCAGCTTCCGGCTATCACGCATCGGCGACGATGTGACCGCCTACGGCCCGCCCAATGCGGTCGGCAAGCCCGAGGGCGTGGATCTGCGTGCGATCGTCGGCACGGTCACCGGCAGCGCCCCGGTGACCGGCACCGCGACGGTGTGGGTGGCCGATGGCCACGGCCGCGAGATCCGCCGACTCGGACCCGTGCTGGAAGAACGCACCATCGGCGAACGCCACGGCATGGTCGTCGAATTGCCCATCCGATCCCGAGATTGGTTGGCGCGCTTGATCACCGGACTCGGTCCAGATGCCGTTGTGCTCGCACCGGAGGAACTGCGCGCGGATGTGATGGCACGATTGCGTTCGGTCTTCGACCACACGGAGGTCACCGCATGAGTGAGCGTAGCGAGCGGACGACAGGCACAGCCGAGCGCAGTCGACTTTCGGTTCGGCTCTCACGGCTGCTCAACATGATTCCCTATTTCATCGCCAATCCGGGGATCAGTGCCGCCGAGGCCGCCGCCGATCTCGGCGTGACCACCAAGCAGCTGATGAGCGATCTCAACCAGCTGTGGATGTGCGGCCTACCCGGTTACGGACCGGGCGATCTGATCGACCTGTCGTTCTCCGAGGAGAGCATCGAGGTCACCTTCTCGGCGGGCATCGACCGGCCGTTGCGGCTGACCTCCACCGAGGCGACCGCATTGCTGGTGGCGCTGCGCTCGATCGTGGATATGCCGGGCATGGTCGATCCGACCGCGGCGCATGCGGCGATCGCGAAACTGGAATCGGCCATCGTCGGCGGCAAGACCGTCGACGAGGCCCGCGAACACCTGCCGACCGAGGCGCCGGCGGTCTCGACGGTGCGTTCCGCGCTGGCCCGCCAGCGCGCGCTGCGCCTGGTCTACTACTCGGCGAGTCGCGATGTCGTATCCGAGCGCGTCGTCGATCCCATTCGTATTGTCCTGGTGGACAACAACAGTTACCTGCAGGCCTGGTGCCGCGAGGCCGAAGGAGTGCGACTGTTCCGCTTCGATCGGATCGAGGCGGCCACCGAACTCGACGAGCCCGCCCGGCCGCCGAGCCATGCGACCGCGGAGGCCGCCGCGCTCGACCTGTTCCAGGATGATCCCGCGGTTCCATTGGCGCGCTTGCGCATTCGCGGCGATTACGGTTGGGTGCTCGATCAATATCCGATGCATCGGATGGCGGTGCACCCGGACGGCAGCATCGAGACGACCATGCGCTTCGCCACCATGGACTGGATGGCGCGGCTGCTGCTCGGCTTCGGTTCCGGCGTCACGGTGCTCGGCCCACCCGAATTGATCACCGCGGTGCGCGAACGCTCGAACGCCGCGCTGGCCGCCTACGAAGCGGCCGGTTACCTGGAGACCAGATGAATCGCACGGAGGCTGGAACGGCGTGAGTGAGGTGGTGGCACCCGCTCGGGTGCTGGTCCTGGGCGCCGGAAGTATCGGGTCCTTTGTCGGTGGAAAGCTGGCGGCGGCCGGCGCCGATGTCACATTCGTCGGCCGGCAGCGGGTGCTGGACGAGATCAGCGCATCCGGGCTGCGGCTCACCGACCTCGACGGTGGTGACGTCGCGGTGGCGGGGGATGCGGTGCGGGTGTCGACCACGCCGGAGGATGTCGGGTCCGCCGATCTGGTGCTGGTCACGGTGAAGTCGGCGGCGACCGCGGCGGCCGTGCGCGATCTCGACGGCAAGATCCGGCCCGGCACCGTGGTGCTGAGCCTGCAGAACGGGATCGGCAACGACGCGGTGATCCGGGAGATTCTGCCTACCTGCGTGGTGCTGGCGGGCATGGTGATGTTCAATGTCGTGCACCATTCGGACGGCCGGTTCCATCGCGGTACCGAGGGCGGGCTGGCGGTGCAGGACGATCCGGCGCTCGCACAGTTCACCGACGTATTCGCGCGGGCTGGTCTGGCATTGCGGCGGTATCCGGACCTGCTGCCGGTGCAGTGGGCGAAGCTGCTGCTGAACCTCAACAACCCGATCAATGCGCTGTCCGCTCGGCCGCTGCGCGAGGAACTGTCCGACCGTGACTTCCGGCGCTGCCTGGCCCTCACCCAGCGCGAGGCGCTGGCCGCCATGCACAGGGCGCGAATTCGCCCCGCCCGGCTGACGCCGCTGCCGCCGGAGTGGATGGCCCGGCTGCTGACCGTTCCGGACGGGATCTTCCGCCGGATCGCCGCGACCGTACTGGCCATCGATCCGGAGGCGCGCTCGTCCATGGCCGATGATCTCGAACTCGGTCGCAAGACCGAAATCTCCTGGTTGTGCGGGGAGATCGTGAGCCTCGGCGCGATGGTGGGGCTGCCGACACCGGTCAATCAGCGACTCATCGAGCTGATCGTGGCCGCCGAACACGGCGACCGCCGGGACTGGACCGGACCGGAACTGTTGGAGCAACTGCGAACGGCCGACCGTTTCGAGCGACCTGCAAGCAGTCGCTAGCGGTGGGACGATCTTGAACGCCGGGGGCCGCGAACTTCGTGTCGTATAGGTGCGGTTGAACGCACGGCGAACGCGCACCGACGCGGGCGTTCTCGCATGTCATAGTCCGGTAGCATCGGAGCTACCACATTCTTTGGAGGTTTAATTATGGGCAGTCTGAGCATCTGGCACTGGCTGATCATCGCCGCGGTCTTCGTGATGTTCTTCGGCGCGAAGCGTATGCCCGATGCCGCCCGCAGCCTGGGCCGCTCGCTGCGCATCTTCAAGAGCGAAGTCAGCCAGATGCAGAACGAGAGCAGCAGCGCACAGGCAACTGCGGCACCGGTACAGCAACCGGCCGCCGAATTGCCGCAGGCCTCGGCGGTCCAGCCGACGGTCGCGCAGCCGCAGGCCGAGCCCCAGGCACAGCCGAAGTCGCTCTGAGCCCAGCCTTGCCGCCGGGGTGAGTACGAACTCGCTCCGGGCCTAGTGCTGTTGCCCGCCGACCGCTGCGGGCACCGTCGACCCCAGGGGCCAACACACCACCATGCGAATCCCGTTCGATCCCCGGCGCAGTAAGCGCAGGACGAATCCCGACGGCACCATGTCGTTGGTCGAGCATCTGCAAGAGTTGCGTCGTCGGCTGCTGATCTCGATTGCCGCGGTCGTCATCACCACGCTGTTCGGCTTCTTCTGGTACGCGCACACGATCTTCGGCGTCGAAAGCCTCGGTTCACTGCTGACCGGACCCTACTGTTCCCTGCCCGCCTCGTCCCGAGCCGTGCTCACCACCGACGGCGCCTGTCGTCTGCTGGCGACCGCTCCCTTCGAACAGTTCATGCTGCGGTTGAAGGTCGGTATGACGGCGGGCGTGGTACTGGCTGCCCCGGTGTGGCTGTATCAGATCTGGGCCTTCATCACGCCCGGTCTGTACGCGAAGGAACGCAAGTACGCGGTCGGCTTCGTCACCTCCGGTAGCGCGCTGTTCGTGACCGGCGCCGTACTCGCGTATTGGGTTGTCGCGCACGCGTTGAGCTTCCTGCTGAATATCGGCAACAACGCGCAGATCACCGCGCTGAGCGGTACGCAATACTTCAGCTTCATCATCCAGCTGCTCGTCATCTTCGGTGTCAGCTTCGAAATCCCGCTGCTGGTAGTCGGATTGAATCTGGTCGGGGTGCTGCGCTACGACAAGCTTGCCAAGTGGCGGCGCGGAATCGTCTTCGGGCTCTTCGTCTTCGCCGCGATCGTGACCCCGCAGGATCCGTTCTCCATGCTGGCATTGGCGCTGGCCCTGACGGTGCTGTTCGAGGTCGCCATCCAATTCTCCCGGATCAACGACAAGCGCCGCGCACGTCGGGAGGCCGAGGAATTGGCGGCGCTTGCGGATGAGGAAGCCTCGACGATCTCCGGTCCCGAGCCGATCAACCCCGCCGATTCGATCATGGATCCCGCAGAGAAATCGGCGCGAGCTATGCCTACCCACTCCGCCGGCTCCGCCGGCGACCATCCCCCGATGTCGGACTACTCCGATACCCTCTGACCGTGACGTATCACCAGTCGCAGGCGGGCGAGCTGGCAAAGTTCTCCGCCGAGCTGACTTTCGGGTTGGATCCCTTCCAGCGCAATGCCTGTAAAGCCCTCGAGGGCGGGCACAGCGTGCTGGTCTGTGCCCCGACCGGCGCGGGTAAGACCGTCGTCGGCGAATTCGCGGTGCACCTCGCGTTGGCAGCGGGCGGAAAGTGTTTCTACACCACACCGATCAAGGCGCTGTCGAACCAGAAGTTCGCCGATCTGACCGAGCGGTACGGGCGCGACCAGGTCGGACTACTCACCGGTGACCAGTCGATCAACCCGGATGCGCCGGTGGTCGTGATGACCACCGAGGTGCTGCGCAATATGCTCTACGCCTCCTCGGACGCGCTGCGCGGGCTGTCGTATGTGGTGATGGACGAGGTGCACTACCTCGCCGACCGCTTCCGCGGCGCGGTCTGGGAGGAGGTCATCCTGCATCTGCCGCCGGATGTGCGGCTGGTCAGCCTGTCCGCGACGGTCAGCAATGCCGAGGAATTCGGCGCGTGGATGGAAACCGTGCGCGGTGATACCGCGGTGGTCGTCGACGAGACCCGCCCGGTGCCGCTCTGGCAGCACGTCATGGTCGGACGGCGGATGTTCGATCTGTTCGATACCGACTCCAGCGAGCAGAAGGTCCTGGTCGACGAGGATTTGGTGCGCTATATCCGCCACCGTGAGGCGGCGGACAGAATGAACGGCTGGGGTGGACCGCGCGGTCGCGGGGGCAACCGCAACTTCCGGCCGTTGCCGCGGCCGGAGGTGCTGGCCAAGCTCGATGAGGAAGGCCTGCTGCCCGCGATCACCTTCATCTTCAGCCGGGCCGGGTGCGATGGGGCGCTTGCTCAGTGCCTGCGTTCGCGACTGGATCTCAGCCGTGACGACGAGACCGAAGAGATCGACGCGATCATCGAGAAGCACACCGGGGATCTGCCCAAGGGCGATCTGGAGGTGCTCGGTTACTGGGAGTGGCGCGAGGCGCTGCATCGCGGCCTGGCCGCGCATCACGCGGGCATGCTGCCCGCCTTCCGGCATACTGTCGAGGAATTGTTCGTGCGTGGTCTGGTGCGGGCCGTATTCGCCACGGAGACACTGGCTTTGGGTATCAATATGCCCGCGCGGACGGTGGTGCTCGAGCGGCTGGTCAAGTACAACGGCGAGTCGCACGCGGAGCTGACGCCGGGGGAGTACACGCAGCTCACGGGCCGGGCCGGGCGGCGCGGGATCGATGTCGAGGGCCATGCGGTGGTGCTGTGGCAGCCCGAGGTCGACACCAGTGCGGTCGCCGGTCTCGCCTCCACCCGGACCTATCCGCTGCGCAGTTCGTTCCGGCCGGGCTACAACATGTCGATCAATCTGATCGATCGGATGGGCGCGGACGAGTCGCGGGCACTGCTCGAGCGGTCTTTCGCGCAGTTCCAGGCCGATCGGTCGGTGGTGGGGCTGGTGCGCGGGATCGAGCGCAATGAGGGGCAGTTGCGCAAATTGCGCGATCAGCTCGGCGGCGAGGACGGCGGCTTCCTGGAATACATTTCCCTGCGCGAGCGAATCAAGCAGCGTGAACGTCAGATCGCACAGCAGGGTCGGGCCGATCGGCGCGGGGCCGCGGTCGATGCGCTGGTATCCCTGCGGCGCGGCGATGTGGTGGCCATTCCGTCCGGGCGGCGGGCCGGGCTCGCGGTGATTCTGGAGCCGGATGCCACGCCGGGGGATCCGCGTCCGCTGGTACTGACCGAGGACAAGTGGGCGGGTCGGGTATCGGTCGCCGACTTCCCGGTGCCCGCGAAGACGCTGGGACATATGCGGCTGCCGCGCAAGATCGATCACCGCACGGCACGGACTCGGCGCGATCTGGCGTCGGCGTTGCGCAGCACCGGAATCTCGGCGCCGGACCGGCCGCGGCGCGGTGACCGTTCGCAGGCGGGCGAGGACCGCGAGCTGTCGACATTGCGGCGCAGTCTGCGTTCGCATCCGGCGCATGCGCGGCCCGATCGCGAGCAGATGAGCCGGGTCGGCGAGCGCTACAACCGGTTGCTGCGCGAGACCGAGACGATGCGCCAGAAGGTTGCCGCGACCACCAATTCGCTGGCGCGCACCTTCGACCGTATCCTCGGCCTGCTCGAGGAACGCGGGTTCGTGGACGTGGGCGAAGTGACCGCCGACGGTCGGCGGCTGGCCAGGATCTACGCCGAAAGTGATCTGCTGGTCGCCGAATGTCTGCGGCAGGGACTGTGGCGCGGGCTCGGTCCGGCCGAATTGGCGGCGGTGGTTTCCATTCTGGTGTACGAATCCCGCCAGGACGGCGGCTATCTCGGTGCCAGCGGGCCGACCGAACCGATTCGCCGTGCCGTCGGCGCGACCGTCGGGGTGTGGAGCGAGTTGCGCTCCGATGAGGCACGGCACAAGCTGCCGCCCACCCGCGAACCGGATCTCGGTTTCGTGACAGGTGTTTACAAATGGGCGCGCGGCGATGGGTTGGCCGAGTCGTTGCTGGCCAGCGGCGATCAGAACACACCGCTGTCCGCGGGCGATTTCGTGCGGTGGTGCCGACAGGTGATCGATCTGCTCGACCAGATCCACGGAACCGCCGACGATGTGGAGATCGCCGGGACCGCGGCCAAGGCCGTCCGCGCGATCCGACGGGGTGTCGTAGCCGTGGACGCCGCGTAGCCGATTCGATTGTGATTTGATTTCTTTCGCGTACCGACCGTGGCGGAGGAGTCGGACAGGATCGCACCTCATACCGGATCGGTCCTGTTGTGCGACGAGTCTCACGCGGGGGGCTACCGTGTGTATAACGATGCGAGTGGAGGCAACCAGATGAGCGGCCCGTACGGACCGAACGACGCCCCTGGTCCCGGGGAGGGACGCAACGATCCCACCCAGCAGTGGGGCGGACAGCAGGCACCCGGTGCAGCCGGGCCGACCCAGCAGTGGGGTAGCACCCCGCAGGCGCAGCCGACTCAGCAGTGGGGCGATCCGAACGCGCAGCAGCAGCCGTGGGGCCAGCCTAATCCGCAGAGCCAGCCCAGTCAGCCGCAGTGGGGTCAGCCGAACCCACAGAGCCAGCCCAGCCAGCCGCAGTGGGGCCAGCCCCAGCCCAGCCAGCCGAGTCAGCCGCAGTGGGGACAGCAGCCGACACAGCAGGACTGGTCCGCGCAGCAGGGGCAGCAACAGCCCTGGCAGCAGGGCCAGCAGCAGCCGTGGCAGCAGCAGACCCCGCAGCCGAGCAGCGGCGGTAAGAGCAAAGGCCTGTTCATCGGCCTAGGTGTGCTCGCGCTCGCCGTCATCGGCGCCATCGTGGTGCTGGTGCTCGTGCTGACCAGCAAGGACGAGCTCGACCAAGCCGCTGTCCAGGACGGGGTCAAGAAGGTGCTCTCGGATTCTTACGGAATCCAGGACGTCGCCGATGTCTCCTGCCCCTCCGGCCAGCAGGTCAAGGTCGACGCGACCTTCACCTGTGACCTGAAGGTCAGCGGTGAGCAGAAGAAGGTCACCGTCAAGATCACCAAGGACGACGGAACCTACGAGGTCGGCCGCCCGAACTGACGGTTCTTCGGTCGGCAGGTCGGCGAGCGGGCGTCGGTGGGGCGACCCCGTTGCGCGGGCCTAGTAGGCGAGCGCGGGTACGTTGGCGCGGCGACCAGGTACTCCTCAGGTAGGTCCAACTGCTGAGTCGGGCGGCGCACCGCCGAGCTGTTCGCCTGGTGGCGCAGAGGTTGCGACGGCCTCGCACAAGCTGTGCAACCTATGCGAGGTCGTTACCGGGTATGCGAGGCCTCGCGCTTGTGCGTGACGATCGGGTGCGGTCACCCCGAGTGCGCCGCGGTCAGTGCCGCGATCAGACGGGTGATGGGGCTTTCCGCGTTGTAGGCGGTGGCCAGTTCGCGGAGGCGGTCCGGGTCGGCGGGGGCCGTGGGGAGGGTGTCGGGGCAGGACAGCTCCACATCGGCGTCGCAGACCACGCGGGTGACCGGGGCGGCGGCTTTCAGGTAGGTCTCGGCGGCGCGGAGTTTGGCGCGGATGCCCTGGGCCATATCGGCTGCGGGGTCGTCCACCGCCGCGGTGAGCGCGTCGAGGGAGCCGAAGCGGGAGATGAGCATCGCGGCGGATTTCTCGCCGATACCTGCGACGCCGGGCAAGCCGTCGGAGGAGTCGCCGCGCAGGGTCGCCATATCCGCATAGGCAGGGCCCGCATTCTCCAGTGGCACACCGTATTTCGCGGACACCTCGGCGGGACCGAACAATTCGGCCTTGGCCAATCCGCGACCAGCGTAGAGCACGCGCACCGGCGGTGCCGGATCGTCGCGGACGAGTTGGAGCAGATCGCGGTCGCCGCTGACGACCACCACCGGATCGGTGCGCTCGCGGGTGGCCAGAGTGCCGAGCACGTCGTCGGCCTCGAGTCCGATCGCGCCGCCGGTAGCGATGCCCGCCGCAGCGAGCACGTCGAGGATCATCTCAACCTGCGGGGTCAGGGTGTCCGGCACCTCCTCGGCGCCGGGTGCCGCATCGGCGGTGGTGTCGAGACGGTGGGTCTTGTAGGTCGGCACCAGCGCCACCCGGAATGCGGGGCGCCAGTCCAGGTCCAGGCAGACGACCAACCGGCTCGGCTTGTGCTTGGTGATGAGCGAGGCGACCATATCGGTGAAGCCGCGCAGGGCGTTCACCGATCGGCCGTCGGGTGCGGTGATTTTCTCCGGAATCGCGTGGAACGCGCGGAACCACAGGCTCGCGCCATCGAGCAACAGCAGGGGCCCACCGGAAGTCGCAGTGTTCACGCCGCTGAGGCTACCTGTCCGCAACGACAACCTCGGGCGATCGGTATTCGCATTCTGGTTGATATCGGGGGCGGGTAACGTCGCACG
This sequence comes from Nocardia sp. NPDC102475, assembly GCF_055584605.1. NCBI lineage: Bacteria > Bacillati > Actinomycetota > Actinomycetes > Mycobacteriales > Nocardiaceae > Nocardia > Nocardia sp. NPDC102475. The sequence continues at coordinate 282,478 of NZ_JBVJLS010000004.1, forward strand.
GTATGAGCTCGCACACGGAGTCCCGATTCGCGGCGGATGTCTACGGTGATCGACTCGAGCGGGCGGTGCAGTTGATGCGCGCCGCTCATCTGGACGCGCTATTGATCACGCCGGGGCCGGATCTGCGCTATCTCATCGGCTCGGCCGCGGAGTCCTTCGAACGACTGACTTGTCTGGTGATCACGGCCGATGGCGCCACCCCCTCGGTGGTGATTCCGAAGCTGGAACTGGCCTCGCTGGAGGGTTCGGCTGCGGGTGAACTCGGTCTGCAGGTGCTGGATTGGGTCGACGGCGTCGATCCGTATCAGCTCGTGAAGTCGTCGTTGCACGTCGGCTCCCGGGTCGCGGTCACCGATGTCATGCCCGCATTGCATCTGCTGCCGCTGGCCGAATCCGTCAGTGGACTGCCCACTTCGGCCACGCCGGTGCTGCGGGAACTGCGAATGATCAAGGACCAGGCCGAAATCGAGGCACTGCGGCGTGCGGGCGCAGCCATCGACCGGGTGCATGCGCGGATGGGTGAATTCCTGCGCGTCGGGCGCACCGAGGCCGAGGTCGGCGCCGACATCAAGGAGGCGATCGTCGAGGAGGGGCACACCGAGGCGGCGTTCGTCATCGTCGGCAGCGGACCGCACGGCGCCGACCCGCACCACGGCGTGTCCGATCGTCGCATCGAAACCGGAGATGTGGTGGTGATCGATATCGGCGGCCCGGTCGACCCCGGCTACTACTCGGACTCGACCCGCACCTACGTCCTCGGTGCGCCCGAGTCCACCGTGGCCACACAATTCGGGGAACTGGAGCGCGCCCAAGCTGCCGCGGTCGCCGCCGTCCGCCCCGGTGTCACCGCCGAGTCCGTCGACGCCGCGGCCCGAAACCTGTTGACCGAAGCCGGTTTCGGCCCCGCCTTCGTCCACCGCACCGGACACGGCATCGGTCTCTCGGTCCATGAGGAGCCCTACATCGTCGAAGGCAACAGCATGGTCCTGGAACCCGGCATGGCCTTCAGCATCGAACCCGGGATCTACTTCCGTGGCGATTGGGGCGCACGCATCGAGGACATCGTCGTGGTCACCGAAGACGGCTGCGAGTCGATGAACCAGCGGCCGCATGGTTTGACCGTGCTCTGAGCCGGGCTGTGTCTCCGTGACTGCTGGGGTTGCTACCGGCCGTGAATTCGTCGTAAGTGTGACCGCGCTGCGAGCGGCGTGGCGAATGCGAGCACAGTGATGGCGTCCCTGGCTCGATGATTCTTCGCGCCCTGAGATGCGGCGCGGCATGCTGGGGCGCGGCGAAATACCCTGGGATGCAATGACTTCGGGTTCGCGGTCAGGTCGGCGGTGGTTCAGGCCGGGGCGAGGGTGCTGCTGGAGAGTACGCGCTGGACTTGGATGGCGATGACCACGCGGGTCGGGTTCTCGCGGGGTACTCGGTAGCGGCCCGCGTATCGGTCGACGGCTTCTGCGACGTTGTCCGGATCGTCGAGCACCGTAGCCGGACCTTCCAGGGTGATCCAGCGGATTCCGTCCACCTGGCTCACTGCCGCGTAGCCGGAGCGCCGAACATTGCGCACCTTCACCGAGCCGTCGTTGGTGATCACTCGCGCGATCCCGGCTTCCGGATCCCAGGTGAAGCCCACCGCGACCACATGCGGCGTGCCGTCGGCACGCAGGGTGGTCAGGGTCGCGAGGTGTCGCTCGGTGACGAATTCGAGTGCGGCAGTGGACAGCTGTGCGGTGCTGGTCGGCATCCCCTGACCGTAGCGGTATGCGGGCCGCCCGGCACCGGCACATACCGGGTCCGCACGTCCGGTACGGACTGGTCAGTTCGGTGTTTCGTGCGTGCTCGGATATTCTGAGCGCCGAGATCGACCATCGAGGGGTTCAGGGATGCAGAGCACGGATGTCCAGTTGGCCGCTCGATGGTGGCAGTGGGCCATGTCGATTCCGATCGCCAAGAATCCGGTCTGCGACGAGACCGGAGCCTGCGCGGCCGAAGCTCAGCCCGACGATGTCTGGTTCCTCGCCGGAACGTTCGGTGGCAAGGCCAGCCGAAGCTGCACCGTGCCCTACGGTCGCCCGATCTTCTTTCCCGCCTTCAATATTTTCCAGAAGGTCGAAAGGTCGATTTTCCAATTCGGCAGTAGGCCGCCGGTGGCACCGACGGCGAGCGGTCACGCCGAGCTGAACGGCGTCGCATTACCGCTGCTGGAAGTGACCAACCGCGCGGCATTCCCCATCAACCCGGCAGCGGGCGGCCCGTTCCAGGTGACCGGCCGGTTCAAGGCGACGGCATGGGGGCTCTGGTGCAGGCTGGACGACCTGGTCCGCGGCGACTACATCCTCACCTTCGGCGGTGAGTACGAGCCGGGCGGCTTCTGGGTCGAGGCCTCCTATCAGCTCGAGATCGTCTGACCTGGCGGATCGGCACAGCGGGGTGAGGTGAAAGACTGGCGGCATGGGATCGCGTGGAATTGCCGAGGGGCCGGTGCTGGTACTCGGGGGCCGCAGTGAGATCGGGCTCGAGGTGGCGCGGCGGCTGGCTCCGGGCCGTGTGGTGATACTCGCGGCGCGGCGCAGCGCGGAGTTGACGCAGGAGAGTGCGGCGGTTGCGGCAGCCGGGGCGACGGCAGTGCATACCGTCGAATTCGATGCGGACGATACGGCGAGTCATCCCGCGCTGCTGGAGAAGATCGCGGCCGAGTACGGGGGGATCGGGGTCGCGGTGGTCGCATTCGGAGTGCTCGGGAATCAGGCGCGGGCCGAATGCGATCCGGCACATGCGATCGCGGTCGTGCACACCGATTACGTCGCGCAGATCAGCGTGCTCACCATCCTCGCGAATATGCTTCGGACGCAGGGCAGCGGGCATCTCGTCGTCTTCAGCTCGTTCGCGGGCGCGCGGGTGCGGCGAGCCAATTACGTCTACGGTTCGGCGAAGGCGGGTCTCGACGGATTCGCCAGCGGTCTCGCGGATGCCTTGCACGGCAGCGGTGTTCACCTGCTGCTGCTGCGTTGCGGGTTCGTCATCGGCCGGATGACCGAGGGCATGGATCCGGCACCGATGTCCAGCACCCCCGACCAGGTGGCGGATGCGGTCGTGCGCGGCCTGCGTCGTCGTGCCGGTCGGGTGTGGGTCCCCGGGATCCTGCGTCCGGTCATCTTCGCGATCCGCCTACTGCCCCAACCCATCTGGCGTCGGATGCCGCGGTGAACCGCGGTGCGCAGTGGAGTGGGCCGCCGATCGCTGTGGTCGGTATCGGTGCCGACGGGTGGAGCGGGCTCGGCGAGGCCGCGCGCGAAGCGGTCTCGGATGCCGATGTGGTATTCGGATCGGTGCGGCAACTCGAGCTGATTCCGCAGGACGTTGCGGTGGCGCAGCGGGTGTGGCCTTCACCGTTGGTACCCGCACTGCCCGGTTTGTTCGCCGACCGCACCGGTCGGCAGATATGCGTGCTGGCCAGTGGGGATCCGATGTTCTACGGCATCGGGGTGACGTTGGCACGGCTGTTCGGTGCGGATCATCTGCGGGTTTTTCCGCAGGCATCATCGGCATCGCTGGCATGTGCACGGCTGGGGTGGGCATTGGCGGAAACTCCGGTGGTCAGCGCGGTGGGGCGGCCAGTGGAGACGGTGTTGCCCGAGTTGGCGGACCGACGGCGGGTGCTGGTGCTGAGCGCCGACCAGCACACACCGGGACAGCTCGCGGAACTGTTGCGGAACAACGGTTTCGGTGAGTCGATGTTGACCGTGCTCGAGCAGTTGGGCGGCCCGCGCGAACGGATCGTGCGCGATCGCGCGGCGGCATGGGAACTCGCGGCGGGGGACCCGCTCAATATCGTCGCGATCGACTGCGTCGCCGACCCGAAGCACCTGCGTGCGACGCGTGTGCCCGGACTGGCGGATGAGCTCTTCGGCGGTGACGGTCAGCTCACCAAATCCGAGGTCAGGGCACTGACGCTGGCCGCGCTGGCACCCGCGCCCGGGGAATTGCTGTGGGATGTCGGCGGGGGTTCAGGCAGTATCGCGATCGAATGGTGCCGCACGCATCCGAGCTGTCGGGCGGTCAGCTTCGAGCGACTCGAACACCGGCGGCGGCGGATCGCCGACAACGCCGCCGCCCTTGGTGTTCCATACATCGGTGTTTTTGGAGAGATACTCACCGATATCGGAAAATCTACCGACTCAGCACCTCCGGACGCAATATTTATCGGTGGCGGGCTCACTCAGGATGGCGTGCTCGAGACATGCTGGTCGCATCTACGCCAGGGTGGCCGCTTGGTGGCGAATGCGGTGACAGCGGAATCCGAAGCATTGCTACTGAATTGGGCCGCCGAGTACGGCGGTGAACTGCGGAAGTTTCAGATTTACCGGGCCGAAGCCCTCGGCAAGTTCACGACCTGGCGGCCGCAATTGCCGGTCGCCCAGTGGGTAGTTGTGAAACGCGGCTCGGTCTGAAAACCTCGCTTCGCGGGTGAACCGGACTGTAGGGTCGGTGCCCGAGATCCGGACGTTATCGCCGGATCCGCGTCCTACTGGGGAGATTTATGAAGTACAAGAAGTTTGCCGCCACCGCAATGATGGCCGTTGCCGCCACCGGTATTGCGGCGGGTACGTCCGGCGCCGCGCCGGCGGCGCCCGCGCCTGCCGTGCAGAACCAGGCCGCGCCCGTCGCCCAAGGTGAGGACCACGGTGTGAACTACGCGGTGCAACTCGTCGACAAGTCGATCGTCGCGGCGGTCACCGGCGGCGCGTTCAGTCTGGACGCCGACCAGAAGTACGTCACGGTGAAGAACGCCGAGGGTGCGGTCGTCACCTCGATTCCGCTGCAGGCGCAGGTCGGGGACCAGCTGATCCCGATCGCGGCGACCATCGACCCCGCGGGCCAGCAGTTGACGCTGACCCCGGAGGTCGAGCCGACCGCCGCGATCAGCGCCGAGGCCATCTCCTCGCAGGAGTGGTTCTTCAGCGAACTGCAGCGCGCCTCGCTCGGTGCCGTGATCGGCGGCATCATCGGATTCTTCTTCTTCGGCATCGGTCTGCCGGTGGGTGCGTTGATCGGTCTGCTCATCGCGGGTGGTCCGAACCTGATCAATGCGGGCATCGCCTACTTCAGCGGGCAGCCCTGAAAACTCTGATTCTGGGCGGCACCCGGGAAGCCAGGGAAATCGCCCACATCGCCTCCGGCGAGCGAGGATTCGATATCGTCTCCTCGCTCGCCGGTCGTGTTCGCGACCCGCTGCTGCCGGAGGGGCCGGTGCGGATCGGCGGCTTCGGTGGTGTGGAGGGTCTGCGGAAGTGGTTGGCGGACAACGAGATCGCGGCCGTCATCGATGCCACACATCCGTTCGCGGGCACGATCAGTGCGAATGCGGTAGGTGCCGCAACGGATCTCGGTTTGCCGCTGGTGCATGTGCGGCGGCCGGGATGGTCCGAACAGCCCGGTGATCGGTGGATCCGGGTGCCGGATCTCGACGCCGCCGCGCAGGCGATTTCGGAGCTGGGGGAGCGTATCTTCCTGACCATCGGCCGCCAAGGTGTCGCCGCCTTCGCGGGCCTGACGGACCAGTGGTTCTTGATCCGGGCCATCGATCCGCCCACCGGCGCGCTGCCGCCGCAGCACGAATTGCTGCTCGCGCGTGGGCCTTTCTCGCCCACGGATGAGCAGCGTCTGCTGATACAACACCGGATCGACGCGCTGGTCACCAAGGACAGTGGCGGCGATCAGACCGCTGCCAAACTGGATGCCGCTCGTTCGGCGGGCCTTCCCGTGGTCGTCGTCGACCGCCCCGAGCTGCCGCCCGGCGCGGCGGTCGTGGAATCCGTCGACGCGGCGTGGAAGTGGTTGCGGGAGATCGTATACCGCTGATTCAGCGGCCGAGCAGTTCCGGCAGGCGGTCGAACCAGGCGAGTACGGTGCGCTCGTAGCCGATGCCGAATTCGAGGGTGGCGCGTTGATACGCGGACATGTCGGTGTGGTCGTCGGTGAGGTAGCGGTCGAGGCGCTGCTGGTGAACTTCCTTGTTGGCGGCAATGATTCTATCGAGATGATCGGGATCGACGTGCTTGCCGAAGGACAGGGTCAGTAGCAGCGGCACTCGAATGGTCTCCGCCCCGGGGTCACGGGCGATCCATTCGAGGAATGCTTCGCGACCGGCGTCGGTGATCTGATACGGCGTGCGTTCGCGCGCCCCGATCTCCCCTTTTTCGACGAGTCCGGCCGCGTCCATAGCGGCCAGTTCCCGGTAGACCTGGCTTTGGGTAATGGTCCAGAAATCGCCGATCCGGTCCTGGGCCTCGGTCACCAGATCCCAGCCCGACATCGGACCGTCGTGCAGAAATCCGAGCAGCGACGCCGCCGTGGAATTCAGCGTTTTGCGTTGTGTCGAGGTGTTCGCCAATGTACTGCTCCTCTCACTCTCAACGTTCCATAGTGGAATGTTATACGACTCTCGCATGGTTGCTGTCGGGCACCCATGACGTGTCGCTAAGATTCAACTTGTGTCTAAGACGTATTCATCCGCCGAAGTCGCTTATCGCGAGGTCAAGGAACGCATCCTGACCGGTGCGTTACCGGGTGGTGAGCTGATCAGTGAGGGCGAGATCGCCACCGACCTCGGTATGTCGCGGACCCCGGTGCGGGAGGCATTCCTTCGACTCGAAGTGGAGGGGTGGATGCGGCTGTACCCCAAGCGTGGCGCGCTGGTGGTGCCCATTCCGCCCGCCGAGGCCGAACACGTCGTACATGCTCGCTATGTCGTGGAGTCCGGAGCGGTGCGCGCCGTGGTCGCGCAGGAGCGGGCCGCGCTGATCGCCGAACTGCATGACTCGCTGGACCGGCAGCGCGAACTGGCCGCCGCCGCGGACTTCGAGCGATTCGCGGTGGTGGACACCGACTTTCACCGCACCTATGTGGTCGCTGCGGGCAATCCGCTGCTCACCGGCTTCTACGACTCGCTGCGGGAGCGGCAGCGTCGCATGAACAGCGCTGCTCTGCACCGTGGTTCGACCGATACCGCCCGCATTATCGCGCAGCACACGCGTCTGGCCCATCTGATCGAAATCGGCGACGCGGCAGGATTCGCCACCGCGCTCGTGGACCATATGTCCGGCGTGCACCAGTTGGAAATGAGAGGCCTGTAATGGCAACGCTGCTTGCCGTCGACACCCGGTCGGTGGAACCACGGCAGAGTTCGCGGCACTGGTGGGGTGTCGCGGCCGTGATGTTCGCGATCGCCTGGGGCGGAAACGAATTCACGCCGCCGCTGGTGATGTACAAGGGCAACGGACTGCCGGTCACCACGGTGGACCTGCTGCTGTTCGACTATGTGCTCGGCATCGTGCCCGCCTTGCTGATCGGCGGACCGCTCTCGGACCGCTACGGCCGTCGCGCACTGCTGCGACCGGCGCCGTTGATCGGGGCGGCCGGTTCGCTGCTGCTGGCCTTCGGGTCGGGATCGGTGCCGCTGTTATCGGCCGGACGGGTGCTGTGCGGGGTGGCCCTCGGGCTGGCGATGGCGGTGGGAAGCAGTTGGCTCAAGGAACTTTCGCAGCCGCCGTTCGGGCCGGAGCTGGTCGCGGGGACCGGGGCGCGACGCTCGGCGATGAGCCTGACCGGTGGGTTCGCCGTCGGTGCCGGTGTGGCGGGTGTGCTCGCGCAGTGGGCTCCGCTGCCGAATACGTTGGCGTATCTGATCAATGTGATGCTGTGTCTGATCGCGGCGATGTGGGTGGCTCGGGCACCGGAAACGTTATCGGCGCAGCGGAATTCGGGTCGGTTGATCGACGATCTGAAGGTTCGGGCCGCGGCGCATCGCAGGTTCCGGTGTGTTGCGCTGCCGGTCGCGTTGTGGTTGTTCACCTCTGCCGCAACGGCTTATGCGGTGCTGCCCACTCTGATGGTGCCGAAGGTGCACGGTGCACCGATCGCGTTCTCGGCATTGATCACGGTGATCACGCTGGGCTGTGGTTTCGCGATCCAATCGCTGGCGCGCAGGATCGATCGACCGGGCACCGCCCGTGCCGCAGTTGTCGCGCTGGCGTTGGTCGTGTGTGGAATGGCCTCGGCCGCATGGGCTTCCGGCGCATTGGCCTTGGCGCTCACCATCGTCACCGCTGCTGTGCTCGGTGCCGGATATGGGATCGGGCTGGTGGCCGGACTACAGGAGATCGAGCGGATTGCTCGTCCCGACGACCTCGCTGGACTGACCGCGGTGTTCTACTCCGTCAGCTACCTAGGCTTCGGTATCCCCGCGCTGCTGGCATTCCTGCATCAATCTTTCGGCCTGGGATACCCGACAATGTTCGCGGCCGCCGTAGTGGGGGCGCCCGGATGCTTGGCGCTCATCGTTAAGAATTACCGCGCCTGAAGGCCGTCGGGGATGCCGGTCGGCATCCCCGACGAGGCCGCGGTCAGGCGCTCTTCGGCCGGTAGTGCAGCTCGGTCACCCCGCACTCGAATCCGGTTGCGGCGACGAGGTCGAGCCGGGTGGTGCCACGGAAGACCGGCAGGCCCGCGCCGATCGCGGTCGGGTTGACGAACAGGTGCAGGTCGTCGATGAGGTCCTCGGCGATCAGATTCGCGACGAGGGTGCCGCCGCCGTAGACGATGATGTCGCCCCCCGGCTGGGCTTTGAGGTTGTTGATGGTCTCGGCGAGGTCGCCGCCCGCGACGACGGTGTTCTCCCAGGGCGATTCGGTGAGGCTGTTGGAGATCACGACCTTGGGCGTGTTGTTCATCTTGTCGATGGCTACCTGGGGCTCGTGTTCCGGCTTGGAGGCCCAGTGCGGAATGAAGCCTTCGGCGAGTTTGCGGCCCAGCACGATGGTGTCGAATTCGGCGGTAATGGCGGTGACGCGGGCGGCGAGGTCATCGGACCACTGGAACGTCATCCAGTCCATCTCACCGTTCGGGCCGGACATGTAGCCGTCGATGGTGGTCTGCACCTGGAGTTTGAGCTTGCGCATCGGGTTGCCTTTCCAAATCAACGCTGGTAGCGGCGCGAAGTGTAGACCTTGGTGCCCTGCTCGGACTCGATTACGGCGGTAGTGGAGGCACCGATGATCAGCAGCGTGCGCATATCGACCTCGGCCGGATCCAGCTCGGCGAGGGTGACCACGCGCACGGATTCGGTGGGTCCGCCGACATCGCGACCGAGCACCACCGGGGTATCGGGCTTGCGATGCTCGAGCAGCACGTCACGCATCGCCGCGACCTGCCAGGTGCGCTGACTGGAGGCGGGGTTGTAGATCGCGATCGCCATATCGGCCGCCGCGACCGTCGAAAGACGTTGCGCGACAACCTCCCACGGCTTGAGCCGATCCGAGAGCGAAATCATCGCGTAGTCGTGGCCGAGCGGCGCGCCGACGCGGCTGGCGACCGCATTGGCCGCGGTGAGCCCGGGCAGCACGCGCACCGGCACGCCTTGCCACTGCGGATCGGCGGACTCTTCGAGTACCGCAGCCGCCATCGCGAAGACCCCGGGATCGCCCGAGGACACGACAACCACCTTGGCCCCCTGTTTCGCGAGATCCAATGCCATGGCGGCACGTTCGGATTCCACCCGGTTATCGCTGGCATGCCTGCGCTGCCCGGGACGCGACGGCACCCGATTGATGTAGGTCGTGTAGCCGACCAGATCGGTGGCCTCGGCGAGTGCGCGTTCGACTTCGGGTGTGGTCCACTCGGGTGAGCCCGGGCCGAGCCCGACCACCACGACTTCACCGAAATCGCTCGAGGTTTCCTCGACTCGAGACCTGTCGAAAGGAACTGTCTGCGCAGTGCGGGATTCGCTGCCCACAGCCTCGGGCGCTGTCCGGGAGAGCTCGGTAGCACCCTGCGCGCCGATCCTCTGCGACTGCGCCTGCCCCGAATTCGTAAGAAGCAGCGGGGTTGTCGGCTGCGGGCCGGGAACGAGGGTGATGGCGAAGTACGGTACATCCGCATCGTCGACGTCGGCGGCGGCGAGTACGCGCTGGCGGGTGCTGCTCGCGCGTTCGATGTAGTAGGCGTCGGCGAGGCGGCCGGAGTCCGAGAGGGCTTGGCGCACACCGGGATAGGTGCGGCCGAGCTTCATGATGGCGGCCGCGTCGGTATCGCGGAGGCGGCGGGTGAGCTCGTCGGTGGGCATGGTGCCGGGCAGGACGGTCAGTACCTGCTCACCCTCGACGAGCGGGGTGCCGAGGGCGGCCGATGCCGCGCTCACGGAGGTGATGCCGGGGATGATCTCGGCCTCGAACCGGTCCGCCAGCCGGCGGTGCATATGCATGTACGAGCTGTAGAACAGCGGATCGCCCGCGGCGAGCAGTGCGACCGACCGGCCCGCCGCCAGATGGGTTGCCAGGCGTTCGGCGGCCTGTTCGTAGAACTCGTCGATGGCGCCCTGATAGCCGCCGGGGTGGTCGGTCGTCTCGGTGGTCACCGGATAGATCAGGTGTTCCTCGAGTTGGCCCGCGCGCATATACGGCGCGGCGATGCTACGCGAGATGCTGCGACCGTGGCGTGCGCTGTGGAAGGCGATGACATCGGCCTCGGCGATCACCCGCGCCGCCTTCACCGTCACCAGCTCCGGATCACCGGGGCCGAGTCCGACGCCCCACAACTTGCCGTTGCTCATTCCTGTTCGCTCGCAATCGCATTCAGTGCCGACGCGGTAATGGCGCTGCCACCGCGCCGCCCACGCACTGTCAGATATTCGACCCCGCCGAATTCGATCAGCGCGTCCTTGGATTCGGCAGCGCCCACGAAGCCGACCGGAATGCCGAGGATCGCGGCGGGCCGCGGCGCACCCGCGTCGATCATATCGAGCAGATGGAACAGGGCGGTCGGCGCGTTGCCGATGGCGACCACCGCGCCATCGAGGCGATCGCGCCACAACTCCAGCGCCGCGGCCGACCGCGTATTGCCCATCGCCGCAGCCAGTTCCGGCACCCGCGGATCGGCGAGGGTGCAGATCACGTCATTGTCCGCGGGCAACCGCTTGCGCGTCACACCGGACGCGACCATCTGCGCATCACAGAGAATAGGAGCCCCCGCCCGCAGCGCGCCCCGGGCCGCCGCCACCACACCGGGCGAAAACGCCACGTCCCCGGCCAGATCCACCTGCCCGCAACCATGGATCATCCGCACCACAACCTGCGCCACATCCTGCGGAAACCCACTCAGATCCGCCTCCGCCCGAATCATCGCGAACGACCGCCGATAAATCTCGGCCCCATCACTGACATAACGAACATCGGACATGCGCACCACCATATGAGCCCTCCCTCCCAGCACTTGGCGCGGGTCGAGAATGCGATGGTGGCCGCAAACGTCGAGAGGCCGCCTGCCTGCATGCATTCTCGGCGGATCAGGTTCGGGGGCGTTCGAGGATTCGGGACATGACTATGGAGCTGCGGGTGCGGCCTACTCTGGTGTTTTCGCGGATGCGTTCTACGGTGGATTCGATTTCGGCCATGTCTGTTGCCATGACGTGGACCAGGGCGTCGGCTTCGCCTGCGATGGTCCAGACACCGACTACCTGGGGGATCGGTTCGAGGCTGCGGCGGAGTTCAGCGGGGGTGATGTTATCGCGGTAGTAGACCTCGACGTAGGCCTCGGTGATCCAGCCGAGTGCGGCGGGATTGACCAGTGCGGTGAACCCGGTGATCTGGCGGCTGGCGACCATCTTGTCGACACGGCGCTTGACCGCGGGCGCGGACAGTCCGACCCTCGCGCCGATTTCTTGGAACGAGGCGCGCGCCGATTTGAGCAGATGCGCCAGAATCTGCCGGTCGATGTCGTCCACGCCACACCCACTCCCGATCGGCGCAATGATTCGCCGAATTGGCTCGATCACACGCAATGAATCGTTGTTTCTGGCGCAATACTAGGCGAATTACCTTCGTGTCAGTGGAATGATCCGCGCCGACCTCCGGGAGACACGTTGACCTCTGTAGCCACCCTCCGTACCGAGCCCGCGCGGCAGTCGTCGCCACGTCAGTTCGTGATGTGCCGTCCGGATCACTTCGACGTCTGCTACTCGATCAATCCGTGGATGAATCCACAGGAACCCGTCGATCGGGCGCTCGCACTATCGCAGTGGGAGACGCTGCGCGCGACATTCGAGCATTACGGCCATCGCATCGACGTGGTGCCGGGGGAGCCGGGTCTGCCCGATATGGTTTTCGCCGCGAACAGTGGCCTGATCGTGGGTGATCGGGCGATGTCGGCGCGATTCACCCATGCCGAGCGGGCAGCGGAAGGTCCGGCGTATCACCGCTGGTTCACGCAGTTGGGGCTGGTGGAGCTGGTCGGGGCGCGGGAAACCAATGAGGGCGAAGGCGATTTCCTGCTCGTCGGTGAGCACATGCTGGCCGCGACCGGATTCCGGAGTTCGATTGCCGCGCACCGTGAGGTCGAGCGGTACTTCGATCTGCCGGTGGTTTCGCTCGAACTGGTCGATCCGCGTTTCTATCACCTGGATACGGCACTGATGGCCCTCGATGACTCGAACGTCGCGTATTTCGCGCCCGCCTTCAGTGCCGCGAGTCAGGCGATACTGGCTCAGCTCTATCCGGACGCCATCCTCGCCACCGATGCCGACGCGGTGGTTCTGGGGTTGAACGGTGTCTCCGATGGGCTGAATGTCTTCATCAGCAGTCGCGCCGACAATCTGGCTTCGGAGTTGCGCGCGCAGGGGTACAACCCGGTGGGTGTCGATCTGTCGGAGTTGTTGAAGGCCGGTGGTGGCGTGAAGTGCTGCACCTTGGAGATTCACGAGGATCCGCGGAGTGCACCGACCGCGGTTGCTTCGTAAGGCGCGGGCACCGCTGTCAGAACGGGAGTTTGGTGCGCAAACCGCTGACCCCCGGTTCGGCCAACGGATGGACTTCGGCGACGAACTTGAACAGCAGGAGTGCGCCGGTGATCTGTAGCAGGGCGAGCGGGATTTCGGCGACGCAGGCGACGGCGATTGAGAACCACACGTCGCGAGCGTTGGCGGTCGTGATGTCGAACCAGGCGTCCACGAGCAACAGCAGGCCGGTGCCGAATGCCGGCAACATGAGCAGTTGCTTGCGCTGCCAGCCCAGATAGGCGGTCGTCGCCATCATGATGACCAGCAGTATGTCGAATCCGACCCAGGCCAGCGTCCAATTACGGGCCTGATAATCGGGCGGCAGCGACACCGCGAGATACGCGATCCATGGAATCAGCGCGATCGACCCACCCACCATCAGCGTCAACCGCACCTGCCGATGAATCCGCACCACCTCCGGGCGCGGCAACACCCGCTCCGGCGGCAACTGCAACCGCCGAATCAACTCCAGCCGCTCCTGCGCCGACATCGCGTCGATCTCGGCATCACCGAGCCGCCCGACCGTCATAGGAACACGCCTCCCACGAGTCAACCGCTGCTCTCACCGTGCCACGCGCCGTGCCCGAGAACCAGATCAACTGGGGCCATTTGCGGCGCACATGCCACAGCCATGTCCCGTCACTTGCGGCGTGGTTTCAGCAGATAGCAAACCACCACGGCGCCAGATCGGTCGGCGGACGGCGGCGCGATATGGTGCGTCGGGATTCCCTGCGATCGCTCGCTGGGCAGATGTCAGCCGATGCGGTAACCGTTTTCGGTGGCGACGATATCGGTGACCTGGCCGCGGGGGCGGCCGCAGCGGCGTTCACAGCCGGACCAGTGTTGGCGGCCGGCGACTGCGACTTCGTCGGCTGTGCGCAGTTCGATGGTCGGGCCGGGTCCTGTTGCGTGGCCGCTGGTGTTGCTCTCTGCGGCGGGCTGGTCGGTGGGGGGCAGTACGCGACCGGATTCGACGGCGGCTGCGGCGTCTGCTCGGACGTCGGTGAGCGCCTTTGCGCAGCCGGGTTGGCCCACGCAGGCACTGACCTGGAGCCAGGGGGAGTTGGCGTCGAAGATCAGGCCCATCGGGGCTAGTACGCGGACGACCTGTTCGGCGGGCCATTCCGCTAGATCGGCGATTACCAGGCTGCGCCAAGGGGTGATGAAGATGGGGCGTTCGATGGCGGCGATGAATTCGGCGACGCGGGCGGGCATGGAGCCGAGGCGAACGGCCGCGCCGAGGCTGACCAGGCCGTTGTCCTGGTCGAGCCAGCCGATCGGAATGTCATGGGCGGCACCGAATTCCAGGCGTTCGGGGCCGGGGGACAGGCCGAGGGTATCGATTACTCGCCGCACACCGTCATCGACTTCGTGCAGCCGCCATTGACCCGAGCCGAGATCGAGGAAGGCGTGCGCGGCGGCGAGCATCACCGGTACCGCGTCGGTCGCGGATACTCGGATGCCGGAGTCACCACCGGCCAGCACGAGCGCGAATTCGGCTGCGCCCGTCGCGTGTACGCCGATGTCGCCACCGAGGCCGCTGATATCGCCGCGGCCGTCGTCGAGGGTGAACAGTACGCGGCCGGGCAGTTCGGCCAACCGCGGTGCGGCGCGCAAACCTGTGTCGAGCGCCGGAACAAGCGCATGTACATCCGCCCAGCCACCGATCCGACCAGACAGCGGCGAGGCGACAATATTGCGCACCCGCTCATGTGTATCGCTCGGCAACAGCCCGGCACCCGCCAGCCGCTCACTCAGCGCGGCCGCATCACGCACCTGCCGCAACTGCACATTGCCCCGCGAGGTCAGCTCGATATTCCCATCGCCGAGCTCGACGGCGGCTTCGGCCAAAACCTGCAACTGCCCCGGCTCCAGCCACCCACCGGGCAGCCGAATCCGAGCCAACGGGCCATCGGCCGCCTGATGCAGCCGCAGCACGCCGGGGCAGGAATCGGGATTCTTACGCGTCATGACCTGTCCAGCCTACGACGCCACCGCTGCCCAACCGGGACGGCTGCAACACGCGAGCGGAATCCATGGTGTGATTTGGTGCCTATGCCGTTGTAAAGCCCGCCAGGTGGCAGTGGTCTCCGTCGGTCGTCCGAGAATTCCCTTGGCGCTGCGGTTTCGGCAACTGATACCGCTGGTGACTGCGGCCAACGCCGGTCCGGTAGTCGTGCAGATGGGCGTTATTTGTCGGTGGGGGGTGGGATGCTGTCGCGGTGGTGCGGCACACATCGTTTCGGTTCTGCTTGGACCCCACGGTCGAGCAGCGAGCGGTGCTGTCACGCCATGCCGGTGCGGCGCGGTTTGCGTTCAATCAATGCCTCCACGCGGTGAAGTCGGCCTTGACCGCTCGCCGAACCGATCAGGCGGTGTCGGTGCCGTGGTCGGGGTTCGACCTGATCAATCATTTCAATCGGTGGAAGAAATCCGAGCAGGCCGGGCGAGCATTCGTCGTCGACACCACCGGCGAAGCCACGATGTCGGTCACCGGGTTGGTGTGGCGTGAACAGGTACGCCAGCAGGTTTTCGAAGAGGCGGCCGTGGATTGCGGTCGCGCGTTGACGGCGTGGTCGGATTCGCGCCGAGGTGCCCGTAAGGGCCGCCGGGTGGGCTTTCCACGATTTAAGAAGAAGCTTCGTGGGAATGGTTCGTTTCGGCTGCGGAATAAGCATCGCCGCAGTGGTCTGCCTGCGATTCGGGTCGGCGGCAACGACCGTCCGCGTTCGGTGATTTTGCCCGGTATCGGTTCGGTCGCAGTCCACGATGACACCCGTCGACTGCGGCGGATGATATCGACGGGACGGGCGAAGATCTTGTTCGCCACCGTCAGCGAGCGGGCTGGTCGGTGGTGGGTCACCCTGAACGTGGAGGCCGTCGATCTGCACCCACATCTGCACCACGGTGCTCGGCAGGCCACCGATCGCGGCGGCTGGGTAGGGGTGGATCGCGGGTTGGCGGCGTTTCTGGTCGCATCGACCCGTGACGGTACCGAGGTGGCTCGTGTGGATGATCCACCGAAGCCGTTGGCTGCCGGGTTGCGTAAGCAACGCCGCTTGGCCAAATTAGTCACACGAAAAGTCAAGGGTTCCAACAATCGGCGACGAGCCGTCGCTCGACTGGGGCGTCATCATGGGCGTATCGCCAATGTTCGTCGTCATTTTCTTCATCAGGTCACCACAGAATTGGTCAAAAACCCACGACCGGCTTGTTCTGGAAGACTTGAATACCGCTGGCATGTTGAGCAACCAGCGCCTGGCGCGGGCGATCAGTGATGCCGGGTGGGCCGAGTTCGCGCGGATGCTCAGCTACAAGCAAGCCTGGCGCGGTGGTGCGCTCGTTGTCGCTGATCGCTGGTTTGCGTCGAGTCGGATCTGTTCGTGCTGCGGTGATCGCAACACCGCGCTGACCCTGGCTGATCGGATCTTCACCTGCGCGAATGGCCATCGGCTCGACCGCGATCACAACGCCGCGGTCAACCTCGCCGCCTGGGGCGAGCAACACCACGACACCCAGGTCCGGGAGCCCGAAGCGCGAGCCCCGGTCATCAACGTCCGCCGACGGGAAGGCGCTGGCCCACACATCGGTGTGGGTGAAACCGGCCCGAGTGACGCGGAAACCAACGCTCACACCGCACCGGTGTGAGTCGAGGACGTCCGAGAAGGACGGTGTCCACAACCCTCACCGGGGTGGGAGACACGCTGTAGCATCTGGTTGCTCGGCGGGCGATGAGGAAACCGGTGGAACTCCGGTGCGGTCGCGCCACTGTCGAAAGCCAGACCCTCTCCGGCGAGCACCGTAACCGATGGGCGCGTCACCCGAGGAAGGCTGCCACCTGTGATTTTGCTGCTGTCGACATCCGACACCGATCTGTTGAGCGCGCGTGCGAGCGGTGCGGAATATCGGTGGGGGAATCCGGCTCGGCTGTTGGTCGACGACCTGCCCGCGCTGCTCGACGGCGTGGATCTGGTGATCGTGCGGATCCTCGGCGGCAAGCGCGCCTGGGAGGACGGGCTCGCGGCCGTGCGCGCGAGCGGGGTGCCGATGGTGGCGCTCGGTGGTGAGATCGCACCGGACGCCGAGTTGATGGAATGCTCGACGGTGCCCGGTGGTGTAGCCGCCGACGCGCACAACTACCTCGCCGCCGGCGGTGCGGAAAATCTCCGTCAGCTGCACAACTTCCTCTCGGATACGGTGCTGCTCACCGGCCACGGCTTCGAGCCGCCCGTGCAACTGCCGAGTTGGGGCGAGTTGGAGCGCACACCGAGCACTGATCTGGGCGCAACTGCCGAGCGCCCGCCGACAGTGGCCGTAATCTATTACCGCGCACAGCATCTCGCCGGAAACACCGCCTACGTCGATGCCCTCTGCGCGGCAATCGAAAACGCGGGCGCGAAGGCTCTGCCGCTGTACTGCGCCTCCCTGCGCACCGCTGAGCCGGAACTCCTCGACACCTTGCGCACCGCGGACGCACTGGTGGTAACCGTGCTCGCGGCGGGCGGCACCAAGCCCGCCAACGCATCGGCCGGTGGCGACGACGAAGCCTGGGATGTCGCCGCCCTCGCCGAACTCGATGTGCCCATCCTGCAGGGCCTGTGCCTCACCAGCGGCCGCGCCCAATGGGAGGCCAACGACGACGGACTCTCCCCGTTGGATGTCGCCACCCAGGTGGCCGTCCCGGAATTCGACGGCCGCATCATCACGGTTCCGTTCTCCTTCAAGGAATTCGACGCCGACGGACTGTCCACCTACGTGCCGGATCCCGAACGCGCGGCCCGTGTCGCCGGTATCGCGGTCCGGCACGCACGGCTGCGCGACATCCCGGCCGAACGGCGACGCATCGCCATCATGATGTCGGCCTACCCGACCAAGCATGCCCGCATCGGCAACGCCGTCGGCCTGGACACCCCTGCCAGCGCGATCCGGCTCCTCACCGAGATGCGCACTGCCGGTTACGATCTCGGCGACGAGAGCGAGGTGCCAGGACTCACCGAACGCGACGGAGACGCCTTGATCCACGCGCTGATCGCCGCGGGCGGTCAGGATCCGGACTGGCTCACCGCCGAACAGCTCGAAGGCAACCCGATCCGCATCAGCGCCGACCAGTACACCAGCTGGTTCGACACCCTGCCCGATGACCTGCGCGAGGCCGTGGTCGAGGCGTGGGGACCGCCGCCCGGCGAACTCTACGTCGACCGCTGCGCCGATCCCGAGGGCGAAATCGTCATCGCCGCATTGCGGTTCGGCAATATCGTGCTGATGGTGCAGCCGCCGCGCGGCTTCGGCGAGAACCCGGTCGCCATCTACCACGACCCGGACCTGCCGCCCAGCCACCACTACCTCGCCGCGTATCGATGGATCGCCGCGCCGGACGGTTTCGCCGCCGACGCCATGGTGCACCTCGGCAAGCACGGCAATCTGGAATGGCTGCCCGGCAAGACCCTCGGCATGTCCGCCTCCTGCGGCACCGACGCCGCGCTCGGTGAGCTGCCGCTGATCTATCCGTTCCTGGTCAACGACCCGGGCGAGGGTACCCAGGCCAAGCGCCGCGCCCACGCGACCCTCGTCGACCACCTCATTCCGCCCATGGCCCGCGCCGAAAGCTATGGCGATATCTCGCGTTTGGAACAGCTGCTCGACGAGCACGCCAATATCTCCACCCTCGATCCGGCCAAACTGCCCGCGATCCGTCAGCAGATCTGGACGCTCATGCGCGCGGCCAAGATGGACCACGACCTCGGCCTCGCCGAGCGTCCGGAAGAGGATGTCTTCGACGATATGCTGCTGCATGTCGACGGCTGGCTGTGCGAGATCAAGGATGTGCAGATCCGCGACGGTCTGCACATCCTCGGGCAGGCGCCGGCGGGGGAGACCGAACTCGATCTGGTCCTCGCCATGCTGCGCGCGCGCCAGCTGTGGGGTGGCGAGCGGAATGTGCCGGGCCTGCGGGAAGCCTTGGGGCTGAACGAATCCGGTACCGAGGTGCGTGAACGAGTCGACGCGGTGGAGACCCAAGCGCGTGGGCTGCTGGCCGCACTACAAGCTGCCGAGTGGTCCGTAGACGCCGTCGACGGGATTGTCGACTCGCTGGACGCACCCGCCCCGGCGTTTGCCGCGGTGCGAACCGTGCTGCGCTTCGCCGCGACCGAGGTCGTGCCCCGCCTGCGCCAGACCGGCATCGAAATCGACCGAATCCTGCACGCGCTCAACGGCGGTTTCATCCCTGCGGGGCCCAGCGGATCCCCATTGCGCGGCCTGATCAATGTCCTGCCGACCGGTCGGAACTTCTACTCGGTCGACCCGAAGGCGGTTCCGTCCCGACTGGCCTGGGAGACTGGGCAGGCCATGGCGGATTCGCTGCTCGATCGATACAAGGCCGATCACGGTGAGTATCCGCGCTCGGTCGGGCTGTCGGTGTGGGGCACCTCGGCAATGCGCACCTCCGGCGACGATATCGCGGAAGTCCTTGCGCTGTTGGGCGTCCGTCCGGTCTGGGATGAGGCGAGCCGCCGGGTCACCACCTTGGAGGTGATATCGCTCGCGGAACTGGACCGTCCACGCATCGACGTGACGGTCCGCATCAGCGGCTTCTTCCGCGACGCTTTCCCGCATGTGCTCGCGCTGCTCGATGACGCAGTGCGCCTCGTCGCCGACCTCGACGAGCCCGCCGAGTCGAATTACGTTCGCGCCCACGCCCAGAACGACCTCGCCGAACACGGCGACAAGCGCCGCGCCACCACCCGCATCTTCGGCTCCAAACCCGGCACCTACGGTGCGGGCCTGCTGCAATTGATCGACTCGAAGAGTTGGCGCACCGACGACGACCTCGCGCAGGTGTACACCGCATGGGGCGGCTTCGCCTACGGTCGCGACCTCGACGGCGCACCTGCCGCCGACGATATGCGCACCGCGTACCGCCGGATCACGGTGGCCGCCAAGAACACCGACACCCGCGAACACGATATCGCCGACTCCGACGACTACTTCCAGTACCACGGCGGCATGGTCGCCACTGTGCGTGCGCTGACCGGCAAGAATCCCGAGGCCTACATCGGCGACAGCACCCGCCCCGACGCCGTGCGCACCCGCACGCTCTCGGAGGAGACCTCACGCGTCTTCCGTGCCCGAGTGGTGAACCCGCGCTGGCTCGAAGCGATGCGCCGCCATGGCTATAAGGGTGCATTCGAAATGGCGGCCACCGTCGACTACCTCTTCGGCTACGACGCCACCACCAATGTCGTCGCCGACTGGATGTACGAAAAGCTCGCGGAGAGTTACGTTTTCGATGACGTGAACCGCAAGTTCATGGAACAGTCCAACCCGTGGGCGCTGCACGGCATTGCCGAGCGGCTGCTGGAGGCGGCGCAACGGGAGTTGTGGGAGCATCCGGAGCAGGCAACACTGGACCGATTGCGCCAGATCTACCTGGAGACCGAAGGTGAACTGGAATAGCCGGAAAAGCAATACCCCAGTTCCTTGGGTATTTCCAATTATTTGATCTTGCAACGTAATTCGATTTCCTGATTTCCGCGACGCCGAGTGTGTCGAGGGCGCATGATGATTGATGTCCGATGTCCGTTTCTCGGGAACATCGATCGAATCGGCTGGATGATTGGAATCATGATGAAGATCAAAAAGTTGGTAGCGACAACGGTTTTGACCGTTGCCGCGACAGGCATCACCGCGGCCACCGCCTACGGCTCGCCCGAAGTATCGTCGGAAACAGTTCTCAACGGCGTTGATCACGGTGTCCAATACACCGCTGCGGTGGCGTCGGACCGCTCCGATGCCACCATCACACTGGCCGCGGGCAAGTTCGTCCTGACGCCCGATGCGGGCATCACGGTGCTCGCATCCGACGGCTCCGTGGTCGCCACCGTACCGACCACACTACAGACCGTGGCGGGCCAGCAGGTGCAGGTCACGCCCGAAGTCGACACCACGGCAACGATATTGACGCTGACGCCGGTCAACGCGCCGGCACCGCAATCGGCCCCGTTGCAGTTCATCGGTGATGCGGGCACCACGGTTGCCGGTGTGTTGATCGGATGCGCCGTCGGTGCGCTGATCGGGCTGCTGTTCTTTGTCGTCGGATTCCTGCCCGGATGTGTCATCGGGGGAATCATCGGCGGTATCGCCGGCGCCAATCAGTAATGAGGTAATTCGAGCTGTTCGAGTAAGTCTCGAACGGGTACTCCCGGCCGGGCATTCCGTGGAATTCGCCCGACCGGGATTGCCGCTCACCGAAATTCAGGACACATCGCATTTCAACTGTCACCCGCCGCTTTCCGGAACCGTTCGGCAGTTGCTCGGAGGTGCGCGGCGAGTTCCGGAGCGTCCAGGACATCGAAATCGACATCGAGCAGTCCGAGATACAACGTCAACGAATGGGGCGTGTCCGAACCGACCTGGATCACACAGTGGTCCGGGCCATCGGATTCGATAGTCACAGCGGCGGGCAGCCGCGTACGCACAGCGTTAGCGGGAGCCGCGACCCGCACCCTGGCCCGGTAGCGCCACGTCGCGGCACCGACCCCGCGCTGTATCCGTTCGGCTACTTCGGTTTCCGGAACGCTGCGCGCGATGAAGCGCGCACCGTTCGGTGCCCGCGGCGTCATCCGGTCGACCCGGAACGTGCGCCAGTCCGCGCGCCCGACATCCCACGCCACCAGATACCAGCGGCCGTTCCAATGGGCGAGCCGATGTGGTTCCACCTCACGTCGCGAAGGCGATCGTTGCTCGATCGCGTCCGAATGGGTTTCGTAATCGAACCGCAGCCGCTCGCTCGCCCGGATCGCCGCGGCGATGGCGGTCAGCACGCCCGCGTCCACCTTCGTCTGACCCGGATGCGGCACATGCACGGTGGCGGCGGTCAACGCATGCACCCGATGCCGCAGCCGCGACGGCAGTACCTGCTCGAGCTTGGCCAGCGCTCGTACCGAAGTCTCCTCGATCCCGGTCACCGCCCCATTGGCCGCCGTCGCCAACCCCACCGCCACCGCCACGGCCTCATCGTCATCCAAAAGCAATGGCGGCAGCGAAGATCCGGCCCCCAGTCGATACCCACCCGCCACCCCCGGCGTCGCATCCACCGGATACCCGAGCCTGCGCAACCGCTCGATATCCGTACGAATAGTCCGCGTCGAAACCCCGAGCCGCTCAGCCAACGCAGGCCCGGTCCAATCCCGATGCATCTGCAGCAACGACAACAACCGCAACAACCGCGCCGAAGTCTCCAACATGGGTCGATCATCTCAGGAATTGCGGAACAAAACCTTCCGCGTTCTTCGAGCAGGTAGCGGGTCCGCCGACGGACCCGCATCTCATCGACCCGATTCCAGTGCCCGCCCCAGAACACGCGCCCTCGAACAACGCCAGCCCACGTCCTTGCGAGTTTCGGACCGGTGAATTCAGCCGAGACGGGCGTCGACCACGAGGCCGACCAATCCGATCGCAACACGGATTGCGGAGACGACGACCATCTCGGGATCGGTACCTCCGGTGAGCAGGTCGCCGAGGGCGGCAACGGCGATCGCGCCGATGTCATTCCATGGCCGGGCGCTGTCGTCAGCGAGGCGGATATGAGTAGCGGAGCTGGATTTGCGCAATGTTCGCGTACTCGGCTACTCGTGATTTCGCCGCATCTGCGGTCGACCATGAAGTGGAAGCCATCCTGAATCCGGGGACTCGGTCCCTGACTCTTCGAAATAAAGTATGAGTCATTCGACCGGCCACCGTTCAGGATGAACCTCGGCCCACAATTGCAGCTCGGATCATCAGTGGTCCGCTGTTAATCTCAGGCTGGCACGGCTTGGTGTCGGCGCAAACCGCTTGACCAGACCCCGATCGAGGCGGAAGCCCGCTGCATCCTGGATCGAAACGGAGTCGAGCCGACCCTGCCGCTTTCGCGGCAGGTCGGCAGTGTTCGGCGCGGTCTGCGCCGGTGCTGTAGCGGCGGAACTAGACGACCTTGAAAGTGGTCCGGTACAGGCCACTTGCCCCCTTGAACTCCAGTGCGACCGGTTGTTTCGTCGGCAGTGCCTGCGGGCGGCCGATCTCGTCGTCGTTGCCTTTCGGGAGTTCCATGAAGACCTCGTTCAGCGCGCGCAGCGAGTCCGAGATCGCCTGGGCGAGAACGGGTCTGCGCTGGCTGGCCGATTGCCCGATGGTGCGAGCGAGGGCGGCGGTCCACGCCAGATTCAATCCGGTCCGGTACGCGCTCGTCACATCGCCTGCCACGTCCCGCCCATCGTCCTTTTCGATGAGTTGGACGACATAGAGCGACGCGGCGTCGAAGGTCGCTACCGGAACGTCACGGCTGCGCCGGTCACCGTCGTCCATTACATCCCAGAATCCTCCGGGACCGGTGACCGTGAACTCCGTCGACGACTGCACGGCAGCCCCGGTCGGAATCCGGCCACGGAACAACAGCAGATACACGTCGTCCGAACCCCACTCGTCGATGCCGGAGCCGGTTTCGTCGACACATTTCATCTCGTCCACATATACGTTCGCCATGGGATTGTTTCCTCGAATTCTCCTTCCGGAGTCGCTCCGGAAGTCGCGGTTGATTACAGGAAAACCGTATGTCGGCCGAGTGGTGATGCGCGTCGGTGCGGGCACGGGAACTCGGATCCGTGGCTGTACGGAATTTATGCCCGTGGCTGCATCGATTCGAGCTTTCGCACCGATATCAATAGTGCGGATGTATTCGTTCGTTCTATACCCGCACACCGCGGAGGAGGCCGATGATGGCAGGCTGTCCGGCCAGTTCGATGAGCCGTCGGATTTCGATATCGGTGCTGTGCGTGGCGGCGCTGTTGATCGGGGCGGTAACGGCGGCGACCGACTGGTCTACGCCCGCGCGGCGCGACCCTGCGCGTGCCCTGCTGCTCGGCCCCCGCGAGGCGTTTGTCGCGGGGGCGGGTCCGAATCCTCCGGTATTCGAAGTCACAGAACTGGTGTTGTTCCTCGCCGCCGGCGCTGCGTTCGTAGGGACGGGTGTGATCGCATGGCGCAGAAGACCTTCCGATTTGACCGGCCGACTCGTTGTCGCTGCGGGATTGCTGTGGTTGGCGGGCGGGCTGCGGCGCGCCAGTGAACCGGCCGTGTTCACTGTGGCGATCATTCTCACGAATCTGTATCTGCCGGTCCTGATTCAGCTGATGCTGGGATTTCCGTCCGGCCGACTGCGCTATCAGTGGGAACGTTGGTTTGTCGGCAGCTGTTGGGTGCTCGCGACGGTCGGCGTCGCCGGTGAGTGGATCTTCTTCGACCCCCGCGCCATCGCACTCGAGTCACGGTCGACATCGGTGCACCTCCTGTTGATTCGGCACAACCCGGCGCTGGCCGAGGTCGTGCAGATGGTGGTGGGTGCGCTCGCCGCCGTGGCCGGACTCTTGCTGGTCGTCGTCGTCCTCATCCGGTTGCGCACCCGATCGCCCGCCTATCGAGCCGGATTCGCGCCTCTCGGGCTTGCTTGTCTGGTCGCCGTGCCGGTGACGATCGCGATCCTCGCCAGCGCGATCCGGTTCCCCGGATCGCAGACCGGATGGCTGCTCGACCTGCGGTATCCGACCACCGCTGTCCTGCCGCTGGCGATCGCGGTCGGCGTCGCGCGCTATCACGTCGCACGCGTCGCCCTCGCCGACGCGATGGTGGAGATCGGCAGCGCCTCGCTCGACGAGGGATTCGTCGCGGCGTTGCGGCGGGCACTGCACGACCCCTCCCTTGAACTGTGGACCTATTCGCACCACGAACGCCGCTATGTCGATCACGACGGCAATCGCCGGGATCCGCGGAATACGGCGGACGGGCGAGCCGTCACGGTGTTCGAACGAGACGGCACACCCGCGGGAGTTCTCGTCCACGACGAGTCATTGCAGGCACAGTCGGAGTTGCTGGCCGCGGTGCGCGGCGCCGCCGAGCTCGCGCTGAATCACCAGCGGATGGACGACGAGTTGCGCAACCGACTCGACGAAGTCAGGAGGTCGCGCCAGCGCATCGTGACCGCTGGCGATGAACAGCGGCGCCGGTTCGAGCGCGATCTACACGACGGGGCGCAGCAGCGTCTGGTCGCCGTATCGATCATGCTCGGCCGGGCGAAGCGTGCCGCCGACGAGCAGACCAGCCGCGGCCTGCTCACACAATGCGCCGACGAAATCGACTCCGCCCTCGCAGAATTGCGCGAATTGGCCCGCGGCTGCTATCCGCCCGTCTTGTCCGAACGAGGCCTCGGTGCGGCGCTGACCTCACTTGCCGAGCGCTCCCAGCTCCCGGTCGAGATCACCGGAACGCTCGACGGTCGGCCGGACCGCGACGCCGAACTGGCCGCGTATTACACCGCCGCCGAGGCCGTCACCAACGCGACGAAGCACGCCCACGCCACGCTCGTCCGAATCAGTCTCGACGGGCACAACGACGAGCTCCGAATGATCATCTCGGACGACGGCCGAGGCGGCGCGACGCCCACACCGGGTGGTGGGCTCGCGGGCCTGTACGACCGGATATCGGCGCTTGACGGCCACCTCGAACTGGACAGCCCTCCCGATGCGGGGACCACCATCGAGGTCACCCTTCCGTGGCAGGTAGGTGAGAGGTCGTGACGCTGAAAGTCGTTCTGGCCGAGGACTCCCCATTGCTCAGGGCTGGAATCGCCCGGTTGCTCACGGACGAGGCGATCAATGTCGTCGGTCAAGCCGCCGATCCCGACACGCTTCTCCACATCGTCGCGGCCCGCGTCCCCGACGTGGCTGTTATCGACATCCGGATGCCGCCCACCCACACCGTCGAAGGCATCGAGGCCGCTGCGACCATCCGCGCCGAGCATCCGTCGACCGCGGTCGTGCTGCTCTCGCAATACATCGAAACCGAGCACCTCAACACCCTGCTAGCGTCCGGCGCCGCGGGGCTGGGCTACCTTCTCAAGGATCGCGTCGCCCATATCGGCGAATTCGTAGAGGCCCTGCACCGAGTGGCGCGCGGAGGGACAGCGATCGACCCCACTCTGATCGACCGAATTCTCGCGCGACCGCATCGAGTACGCCAGCCGATCGACGCATTGACTCTCCGTGAACGTGAAGTGCTCGCCCTCATGGCGCAGGGCCGATCCAATCGAGCCATTGCCGCCGGACTGTTCCTCACCGAACGCACCGTCGAAACTCACGTCGGCGCCATCTTCGTCAAACTCGGCCTCGCACCCGAACCTGAGAACCACCGCCGCGTCCTCGCGGTGCTGACCCACCTCGACGCACAGCACAGTTGAGGGATGGTTGCGGCACTGTGTGGGCTGCCGGGGTCCGGATGGCCGGAATTGATGGATTCCGAAGGCTACTGGGGATTTTCAGTCGAATCCTGGTAATGCGGAAGTAAGTCTTCCGCAATGGAGGTGAGAGTGGTTCTCATGACGAACACAGGAGATATTCGCCCCTTCCGGATCGACATTCCGCAGGCCGAGCTCGACGAGTTGCGCGCGCGGCTCGCGAGCGCGCGGTTGCCTCATTCGGTGCCAGGCACCGAATCCGATTGGGGGCGTGGCATTGCGCCGGATTACCTGCGGGAGCTGGCCGAGTATTGGCGGGACGGGTTCGATTGGCGGGCGCAGGAGGCGAAGCTCAACGCCTATGACCAGTTCACAACCGAGATCGATGGGCAGACCATACATTTCTTCCATGTGCGTTCGCCCGAGCCGGACGCGGTGCCGCTGCTGATCACGCACGGGTACCCGAGTTCGGTCGTCGAGTTCGTCGAGCTGATCGGGCCGTTGACCGATCCGCGTGCGCACGGTGGGGATCCGGCGGATGCGTTCCATGTCGTGATTCCGTCGCTGCCGGGTTTCGGGTTCTCCACGCCGCTCGCATCGACCGGATGGGAGTTGGCGCGCACCACCGAGGCTTTCGCCGAGCTCATGGCTCGGCTCGGCTACGAGAAGTTCGTCGCTCAGGGCGGTGATATCGGTGCGGGTGTGACCGGGCGCCTGGCCGCCACTCATCCGGAGCGGGTCATCGCGACGCATGTGAACAGCGACCGGGGCTCACTCGGTTTGGTGGGCGAGCAGCTGCCGATGCCCGATGGTTTGACCGAGGATGAACTGGCCGCCATCCAGGCCGCGCAGGCCAGGTGGAATCAGCAGAAGGGCTATCTGATCCTGCAGTCCACTCAGCCCAACGCCATTGCCGCCGCACTGACCGATTCGCCGACCGCGCAACTGGCGTGGATCGCGGAGAAGTTCCAGGTCTGGACCGATCCGTCCCGCGCGACCGGCGAGGCGGTCGACCGCGACCTGCTGCTGACCAATATCAGCATCTACTGGTTCACCCGCAGTGGCGCTTCGGCCGCGCAATTCCTCTGGGAGACAGCGCATTCCGGTATGGACTGGGTGGCGTCGTCGGGTGTGCCGCAGGGGTGGGCGGTATTCAATACCGATCCACTGATGCGTCGGGTGATGAATCCGGACGGGCATATCGAGCACTTCAGCGAATACGCCGAGGGCGGTCATTTCGCCGCGCTGGAGCAGCCGCAAGTCCTCGTGGACGATATCCGTACGTTCTTCCGCGCCTATCGCGGCTGAGCAGGTGAATGGGGCGGGCGTCGGCTCGCCCCATTACGTCGTCAGGCGTACGCGCGAGTCTGTCCGCATACGGATGTCGCGGATGTCGCCCCGGCCTACCGTTTCAGGTATGACTTGGAACGAAGTGAGCACGAGCAGTTTCGCCCTGCTGACCACCTACAAGAAGGACGGCACGCCGGTCGGCGCCCCCGTATGGGTGGCTTCGGACGGTGAGCGGATCGTGGTGTGGACCAATTCGAAGGCCTGGAAGGTCAAGCGGATTCGCCGCAATCCGGCGGTGACCCTGCAGATATGCGACGGTCGTGGCCGCCCGAAGAGCGAGGAGAAGGTCGCCGGCAAGGCCGAGTTGCTGGATGCCGCGGGAACGCAGCGGGTGCGTGATCTCGTCTCGCGCAAATACGGGATCATCGGCACTGTGCTGATCCGTCTGCACAAGCTGTTCAAGGGCGCGGACGGATCCGTCGGGATCGCGATTACACCGGCGTAGGTCAGGCCGATTCCGCGAGGCCCGCCGAGCGCCATGTGTCGGCGAGTTCCTGCAGCGGAATCTCCAGCGCAGCCGCCAGTGACACGATCGTGCCGAATGCGGGCGTCGGCAGCCGTCCGGTCTCGATCTTGCGCAGCGTCTCGGGTGAAATTCCGGCGGCCTGGGCGATCCGAGCCGGGTCGCGGTCGGCGCGGGCGGCCCGCAGCCGGGCTCCGAGACGGCGACCGGCCTCGACCTGGGCGGGAGTCAGCGGAAGTCGGACCATGTGTCCAGACTATGGACGGTATTTAAATACCGCAAGCTCAACCGTTGTACTTCACCCGGAACGGTCCGCCGACACTGTTGAACAGCAGATCCCCATTCGGGAAGAACTGGACCAGAGCGTAGGCGCCGTTACCGAGATTGCTCTGCCCGAAGATGGTGCGGTGCACCGTCTTTCCGGATTTCCAGTCCAGGCCGGTCACCTCCCAGCCGTCGGCCTTGGTGTAGCCGTTGACGAAAACCACGCCGGATTTGCTGCTCTCGGTGGGCACCATGCTCGTCGAGACCACATCGGCACGCGACCACGCCGATGACCAGCTGTGGTTGGCCGGATCCCATTGGAACCGCTCGATACCCGACGGCGGCGCGAATACCGGACCGCCCGCGAGCACATCGACGAGCCGGTCCGGCGCGCCTTGCGGTCGGGCATTGTTGACCACGAATGCGCCGTAGCCGTCCACCACGACAGACTGTTCGCTCTGGATGAATTCGGGCTGCGGATTCAGACCGGCCGTCACCTGGATCTGGTCGGCGATCCGATTGGAGTTGGTGCCAGGCTTGGGTTCGAATCCTTCGGGAATGCCGTCGCGCCAGAATGCGACCAGTTTCATCCGGTCGGCGCCGTCGGTGAGCACGACGAGCCGGTCGTCCTTGCCGTAGCCCATCAGTGTGGGTGTCGAGCCGGTGCCGATGCCGAATTTCACCGCGGGCGGCTGCCGCCCGAAATCGTATGGGGATGCCCATGCGCCGTCGTCGGCGGCGGCGGAGAGTTTGGATCCGGTCCAGACGACCTTGCGCATGATCTTGTCGGAGGCGGCGTAGATCCCGCCCTTGTCGTCTACGGCCATTGCATTGGAGACCACCTCGTCGGCGCCGAAATGGACCTGTTGCGGTTCGCCCTGCAGGCTGCGGTCGATGATCGACAGCCCGCGGGTGCTGAGCACGGCCAATTTGCCGTCATAGGTCATATTCAGACCGACGATGGACTCGGGTTGACCGCCCAGGCCGGGGCCGCTGCCGAGCCAAGGTTTGAAGTCGAGGGTGCGTAGAACCCGTACGCCCGCTTCTGGATTGTTCGCATTCGTCAAGCCGAACACGACGATCTGCGCGTTCTGCGTGACGTAGTAGACCCGATTGTCCTTGTCCACCAGGCTGTAGACGCCATTGGCGATGCGCGTCCAATC
Source organism: Nocardia sp. NPDC102475 (assembly GCF_055584605.1). NCBI lineage: Bacteria > Bacillati > Actinomycetota > Actinomycetes > Mycobacteriales > Nocardiaceae > Nocardia > Nocardia sp. NPDC102475. The sequence goes on from NZ_JBVJLS010000004.1 coordinate 311,817, forward strand.
GACGCCCCAGTCGTTGTGCACTGCGGCCTCCACCTGACCCGGCTCGGTGAAGTTCTGGTCGAGCACGTGGTCCATTGCTTGCGACGGTATCGGTGTCACGCCCGGTGCGTCCGCACGCGCGATCTCGTGGAACATGCCATTGCCGACCTGGACATAGACCACGCCCTGGGTGGAGGAGACCCACATGTGATCCGGATCGGTGGCGGCGAGCGTCATGATGTTGACAGGTCCCGAGGTGATGCGCTGCTGCTGCTTCGGGTCGATATGGAATTCGCCCTGCGGCGTTTGGTACGGGAAGGTGTCGGACTGGCCGGGATCGATATGGGTGAGCCCATAGGTCGCGGCGGCGAGGTAGGGATTGCGGGCGGGTGCTGCGACGGTGCCCGACTCGTTCTCGTTCTTCGCCGGATTGCCGCCGCAGGCGGGGATGGCCAGGGCCACGGCCAGCGCGACGGCGACGGCGAGTGCCTTGTGGCGCGGGCGCATCGCTTGCTCCTCTACGTTCGCTATCGGGAGTCGATCGGGCGGAACGCATGCCGTCGGAGCGGCGAACAACCAAACAAATCAGTGCTCTTTCGCGTTCGCGAACATAACACATCGCCTGGTCACGCGGGGTGATTGGTATTTTTATACCGATCACCATTATGCTCGGTATTAAAATACCGAGATGGAGGTTTGGGCATGGTGGAGTTGAAGTCGCCGGGAGAGATCGAACGTATGCGGGTGGCGGGGCGCTTCGTCGCCGAGATCCTGGCGGAACTGCGTACGCTGGCCCGGGTCGGAGTGAATCTGCTGGAGCTGGAACAGCATGTGCGGCAGCGGATTCAGGAGCGCGGCGCGGTGTCGTGCTACTGGGACTATGCGCCGTCGTTCGGGCGCGGGCCCTTCCGGAATACCGTCTGCCTATCGGTGAATGACGCTGTCCTGCACGGACTTCCGTTCGACTATGCGCTGCGCGACGGGGATGTGCTCAGCATGGATCTGGCGCTGGGCATCGACGGGTGGGTCGCCGATTCGGCCACCAGCATGATCGTCGGCACCGCCGATGCGGAGGATCTGCGGCTGATCAAGGCCACCGAGGATGCGTTGGCGGCTGCCATCGCGGTTGCGTTGCCCGGCAACCGGATCGGCGATATTTCCGCCGCCATCGCGGCGGTCGCGGGGGCGAACGGGTACCCGGTGAATACCGAATTCGGCGGGCACGGACTCGGGCGGACGATGCACGAGGATCCGTCTGTGCCGAATGCGGGACGCGCCGGTCGCGGGTATCGGCTGCGACCCGGTTTGACCATTGCGATCGAGCCGTGGTTCGCGCGCACGACCGACCGGATCTACACGGATCCGGATGGTTGGACGATCCGTTCGGTGGACGGCTCGCGGACCGCGCACTCCGAACATACGGTTGCGATCACCGCAGACGGACCCCAGGTGCTGACCGCCGCATAACCTGTCTCAATCCGTTTCGGAGAGCCAATCCGCGAGATCGGTGGCGGCGCGCAACTCGGCCGCGACGCTCGCGCGTTCGGCTTTCGAAAGCGATATGCCCCTGAGTTCGGCGCGCACCTTCTCGGCCCGTTCGGAATCGCCGGTGGCGATGGCCAATTCGGTCAGTGCCGCAAGTGCCCGCGCCCTGTCGACGCCCGATGCTTCCGCGCCGTAGCGACGGAGACCCACCTCGAGCACCCGGACTGCGGTCGCATCGTCATTCTTGAAATCGCGCAGGATGCGGACATTGTCCAAAACCCGTGCCAGGCCGTCGAGTTCGCGGGAGCCGCCGTAGTCGACATCCTCGGGCTCGTCGCGCTGAATGTAGATGATGGTATTGCCCACCGGGTCGACCACGCTGAATCTGCTCTGGCCGGGCCGGAATCGGGTGATGCGTGGACAACCCTTCGCGGGGACCTTCCCGTAGCGCTTGCGCAGCGCCGCGGTAAATGTGCCGTGTCGCTCGGCGACGTCGTCGAGCATGATCAGGCAGCCGACCTGTTCGGTGGGGAGTCCGATGCCCGGCGGTGCGGCGGCGAAATGGACCGCACAGCCATTGGCCTCGATCGCGCCGTAGGCGTATGGCCTGGTCTGCTCATGGGTCACCGTGTAGCCCAGTGCTCGGTAGAAGTCGAGGGTGTCCGTCAAATCGCCACTCCACAACACCGGAACCGCTGTATCGCTCGTCATTGCCCTGCCTCGGTAGCGGTAATCAATTTTGACTACCCGAGGCTAGGGCGGTGAAATACCGGAAGTCAAATTTGAGTAGTATGGCCGTTTCGAGAGAAGGGAAGTCCGGATGTCGGCTGTGCGCCTGCTCGTCCTCGGCGTGATGCGGTTGCGTCAGCCCACCTACGGCTACGCCGTGCGTCGCGAACTGCTGTCCTGGCGGGCCGAAACCTGGACCAATGTGAAGCCTGGGTCGATCTATCACGCGCTGAAACAGCTGACGCAGGAAGGGAAATTGAGCGCGTTCGGCACCCAGGGCAGTACCGAGGGGCCGGGGCGGACCCTGTTCGAACTGACCGAGGCGGGGGAGGCCGAGTTCCGCAAGCTCATGGACGAGGCGCTGGTCAGCGTCGATATGGAAGAGCTCGGTGCGGGTATCGCGTTCATGGATGCGTTGCCGCGCGCGCACGTCATCGAGAAGTTGCGCGAACAACGCCGCAATGCCGCGGCGGTTCGTGACGATCTGATCGCCATGATCCCGACCTTCCCCGGCCGGTACGAACCACCGCATGCGACCGATCTGCTCGAGCTGTGGAGCGGCGTGTTCGACAACCTGTCGAACTGGACCGGCGGCGTTCTCGAGCGCCTGGAGGCCGGTGAATACCGGCTGTCGGACTGATGGCAGGGGGCGCCCGCCGGTCCGATGGCGGATAGGCTGCCCGCATGACGAACACGCTGGGTGCGGTCGGCAAGGCCGACTACGTGCTGCTGACGACCTTCCGCAAGGACGGCACACCGGTCGGCACCGCCGTATGGGCCGCCGAGGACGACGGCAAGTTGTATGTGTGGACCGAAACCAACAGCTGGAAGGTCAAGCGGCTGCGCAAAAATCCGGCCGTCACCCTCCAGCCGTGCAACCCGTCGGGCAAGCCGCGCGGTGATGTCATCGAAGGCACCGGCCGGGTGCTCGATGCCGCCGACACCGAACGGGTGCGCAAGCTGATCAAGAAGAAGTACTGGCTCCTCGGCCCGATTCTGGTCACCGCGAGCAGTATTCGCCGCGGCAAGTCCGGCACCATCGGCCTCGAGATCACCCCGGCCGCATAGTCAGGTCGCCTGGCTCACCGAGGACATGTGGAAGTCCGGGATGCGCAAGGGCGGCATGGCGGTTCGGGTGAACCAGTCCTTCCATTCACGGGGGAGGGTGGTCTCGGTGGCGCCGGCTTCGGTGGTGCGGCGGAGCAGGTCGATGGGGCTTTCGTTGAAGCGGAAGTTATTGACCGCCGCAGTGACTTCGCCGTTTTCGACCAGGTAGACGCCGTCGCGGGTGAGACCGGTTAGCAGCAAGGTCGCGGGATCGACCTCGCGGATGTACCAGAGCGTGGTCAGCAGTAGGCCACGCTCGGTATTCGCGATCATCGAGTCGATACTCGCGCCCGAGCCGCCGGTCAACAGCAGGTTATCACCGGGAACCGTGGTGGGAGCGTCGAATTCGGCGGCGGTGGCACGCGGGTAGACCAGTGATTCGATGACCCCATCGCGCAGCCAGTCCACGCGCCGGGCCGCAAGACCGTTGTCGAAGACCGACAGCGATTCCGAGGACGACGAAGTCACCACGAACGGACGATATTCGAGTCCGCCCGCGCTCGGATCGGAGTAGAGCGTCAATGGAATGTCGCTGAGCCGCTCACCGATTCGAGTGCCGCCCGCCTTTGCGAAGGCGCTGTGCCCTTCGTGTGCGCCCCGGCCCTCCATCGACCAGGCCAGGTAGATCATCAGGTCCGCGACCGCCGACGGCGGCAGCAGGGTTTCGTAGCGACCTGCGGGCAGCTCGACCCGGTGTTCGGACCAATCCAGCCGCCGCGACAATTCGGTGAGCAGTCCGGGTACGTCGACGTCGGTGAAGTCCGCGCTGCCGACACCGACCCACGCGCTCGCGAGATCCGCACCCTCGCCGCGCTTTCCGTTGATCTCCACCGAACCGGTGGGCTGCACGAAGCGGCGGCGAATACCGGTGGAGGTGCCGAGCCATGTCGTATGCATCTGGTGATAGGCGAAACCATAGAGCCGATCGGCGCCGTCGAATCCGCCCGCCAAGTCACGTGCGAGGTCGGTAAAGACCTCGATTCCGGTGCTGCCCGGTGCGGACGCCCAGTCATCTCCGGAGTCCGGCAGACCATCCGAATCCGGGGTCAGCAGCGGCATCGCATCCTTCGCCGGTTCGGCGGTGCGAGCCGCCGCCTCGCTGGCGCGGACCACCTGCTCGATCTCGGCCGGGTCGACGCTGGTGGAGCTGACGCTGCCGACGCGCGCGGAGTTCGGGCCGTCGCGGAAGATCGAAATGACCGCCCAGTCCCGGGAAATCGAGGAGCCATTGGTGGTCATCGAGTTGCCCGCCCAGCGCAGCGACGCCTCGTGCGCATCTGTGACGATGACCATCGCCTCGTCCGCATGCGAGAGCGCCAGCGCCCGCTCGACGACCGCACCAGCGGGCATCATGACCTCGATCACTGACCTGCCTCCGTCCGGGTGTTGAGAATGCTGATGCCGCGCACCAGGATCGACGGGCAGCCGTGGCTGACCGCGGCGACCTGGCCGGGTTGCGCCTTACCGCAGTTGAACGCGCCGCCGAGGCGCCAGGTGGACGGTCCGCCGACCGCCTCCATGGCACCCCAGAAGTCGGTGGTGGTGGCCTGATAGGCGACATCGCGCAGCTGGCCGTCGAGCTTGCCGCCGCGAATGCGGAAGAACCGCTGGCCGGTGAACTGGAAGTTGTAGCGCTGCATATCGATCGACCACGACTTGTCGCCGACGATATAGATGCCGTTCTCGACCCGGGAGATGAGTTCGGCGGTACTGGTGTCGTTTTCGCGGTCCGGGTGCAGCGAGACATTGGCCATGCGCTGGATCGGCACATGGTGCGGTGAGTCCGCATAGGAGCAGCCGTTGGAGCGTTCCAGCCCCAGGCGCGGGGCGAACACCCGGTCGAGTTGATAGCCGACCAGAACGCCGTCGCGCACCAGATCCCAGCGCTGTCCGGCGACGCCCTCGTCGTCATAGCCGACCGAGGCCAGACCGTGTACCTCGGTGCGGTCACCGGTGACGTGCATGATCGGCGTTCCGTACTGCAGTGTGCCGAGCTTGTCCGGGGTTGCGAACGAGGTGCCCGCATAGGCGGATTCGTAGCCGATGGCGCGGTCGTATTCGGTGGCGTGGCCGATGGATTCGTGGATGGTCAGCCACAGGTTGGTCGGGTCGATCACCAGGTCGGTGGGGCCCGTGTCGACGCTGGGCGCCTTCACCTTCTCGGCCAGCCATCCCGGGATCTGCGCGAGTTCCTCACTCCAGTCCCAGATTCCGTCCGCACCGGTGACGTACTCCCAGCCACGTCCGGCCGGTGCGGCGAGGGTGCGCATGGTCTCGAAGACACCCGCCGCCGCGTCCACGGTGATCGCTTCCAGTTGCGGGTGCAGGCGCACGCGCTGCTGAGTGATCGCGGAGCCCGCGGTGTCGGCGTAGAAGGTCTGTTCCTTGACCTGCAGCACCGAGGCGGTGACGTGATCGACGCCGTCGGCGGCGGACAGGCGGCCCGAATAGTCCTGCAGCACAGCGACCTTGTCGGCGGTCGGCACCGTGAACGGGTCCAGGTCGTAGGCCGAAACCCAGTGCACATTGTCGTATCGCGGCTCGTCGGCGAGTTCGACGCGCTCACGATTGAGCGTGCGCAGGGTCGTCGCCACCGTGACCGCCCGCCGCGCCACCTCGGCCGCGGTCTCGGGAGTGAGCGCGGCATGCGAGGCGAAACCCCAGGTGCCGTCGACGATCACGCGCACGGCGAAGCCGAGATCGGTGGCATTGCTGATCGCCTCGACCCGGCCATCGCGCAGCCGGATCGACTGGGTGACCAGCCGATGCACCCGCAGATCGGCATGCTGCGCGCCCGCCGCTCGCGCCGCCGACAGTGCGGCGTCGGCGAGCGCGTGCAGTGGTAACGCAAGGAACTCGGCGTCCACATCTTTGGAAGTCGCGATGCTCACCTGATCAAACTTAGTCGGTCGGGCCGGCGAGCGCCGCTCCCGCTGCGCTGACGCAGACCTTGCAGACGTGCATCGACTGCAATGCCGCATGAAATGCCCAGCGGCGCAGTTCTAGACCATGGCCGCAGGGGTCGCGGCGACGAGACCACCGTCGATGAGCAGGTCCTGGCCGTTGATGTATGACGCCTCGTCAGAGGCGAGAAAGGCGACAGCGGCGGCGACATCCTCCGAGGTGCCGATGCGTCCCGCGGCCACCGTGCCGACGGCGGCGGCCTGTACTTCCGGCGACGCTTCGGCATAGAACGCGGGCGTCCCGGTGTAACCCGGGCTCACCGAATTGACCCGGATTAGCCTGGGTGCCAGTTCGGCCGCCAGCGTCCGTGCGAGGTTGTGCACCGCCGCCTTGGTCGCCGAATAGAGTGCCGCGCCGGGCCCACCCCGATGCAGTGCGAATGATGCGTTGATCACGATCACGCCGCCATCGACCAGCAGGGGGAGGGTCTGCTGGACGGTGAAGAACGCGGCCTTGAAGTTGATATCGACCACCCGGTAGAACTCGGCCTCGGTGACATCGCCGACCGCTTGGAACGCGCCGACGCCCGCATTGGCGAAAACGATGTCGAGGCGTCCGTAACGGTTGCGGACCGCGGCCGTCAACGCGTCCAGATCGGCGAGATTCGCTGCGTCACCGGGGATTCCGAGGACGCGATCGCCACCGTTCAGCTCTTCGACCGCGGCATCCATACGGGGCTTGTCACGCCCGGTGATAACAACCCGCCCGCCCTCGTCGAGCAACCTGTGCGCGGTGGCCAACCCCATACCGCTGGTTCCGCCGGTGATCAGCGCGATCTTGTCGTCGAATCGGGAATTGCTCGCCATGGCACGACCTCTCATACAGTTGGATAGTTCAAGAACATATGAACAGTTCGACTGTATGTCAACAATCGAGCTATCCTGGTCGGTGTGATGACGGCACATCCCGAGCGGGACCGGATCGAGTTGGCGAATGTGTTCGCCGCACTGGGAAATCCATTGCGCCTGCAAATCGTTCGCGTGCTCGCGGATGGGGCCGAGCACACCTGCGGTTCGATCGTGGACGGTGTGCCCAAATCCAATCTGACACACCACTATCGGGTGCTGCGCGATGCGGGGATCATCTGGCAGCGGCCGTCGGGGCGGGAAACCTTGCAGTCGTTGCGCCGTGACGATCTCGATGCGCGCTTCCCGGGTCTGCTGGATTCGGTAATCGACGCGGCCCGCCGGGAGCAGTCGCACGCGACCCGGATTTGATCACGGTTTGGCCGCATGGCGCGCGCGAAAGTCGTGGTTACCGTGCCCAAGTCGGGTTATGCCGTACTGTGCCCGCGTGCCGCCATCCGCCCTCCGCGATCGCAAACGAGAACGTACCCGCCGTGCCCTCCTCGAGGCAGCCGCCGAGCTTTTCGAGAACAGAGGCTATGAGGAGACCACGGTGGCCGATATCGCCGCCGCGGCCGAGGTCGGCACCCGGACCTTCTTCAACTACTTTGCCAGCAAAGAAGAGTTGCTCTTCCCAGAACAGGACGAGCGGGTGCGCGCCGCGGTGGCTGCCATCGCGAGTCGCCGGCCCGGCGAGCGGCCCGTGGAAGTGCTGCTGCGGGCCTTGCGAGCGGCGGGCGACAATCCCGGTGAACACCTCGTCGATGATCTGAGTGCGCGCATTGCCGCACTGCGCGCACAGGTTTCGCGCACCGTGCCCGCGGTGAGCGGGCGGGCCGCGCATGCGCAACTGGTCGCGCAACGCGAGATCGCGCGACAGTTGCATATGGCATTTCCCGCCGAATTGGACGATGTCGGCGCCGCCGCCTTGGTCGGTGCCGTGGTCGGCGCGGTTTCCGGTGCGTTGACGGTGCTGTTCCAGAGTCCGGTGGCAGGAGTGGACGGCGAGCGACTGCACCGCCAGATCCACGAAACGACCTCACGGGTGCTGCAGCCCTGGCTCGCCTCGAATACCAAGATGCATGTCGGACCCGTGCACTGATCGCTTCAGCCGAATTGCTGCCAGCCCAAACGGATCACCATGCCGATGACGACGACCAGCAGTACGACGCGCACGAACTCCGCGCCCTTGCGTAATGCCATGTGCGAGCCGATGATCGCGCCCGCCACATTGCCGACCGCCATCGCCGCGCCAAGCGCGAACATGATGTGGCCGGTGACACCGAAGTAGATCAGCGCACCGAAATTGGATCCGCAGTTGATCACCTTCGCCATCGCGGCCGCACGCACGAATTCGGTGCCGAGCAGGGTGGCGAAGGTAATGATCAGGAAGGTGCCTGTGCCGGGGCCGAGCAGGCCGTCGTAGAAGCCGATCAATCCGGCAGCCAGGGCGATCACGAGCACGAACTTGCGCCGGGTCGGCGGGTGCGTGGCCAGGGTGATGCCGATCGACGGGCGCAGCGTGACGAAGACGGCGACGCCGACCAGCACGACCATCACGATCGGGATGAACAGGTCGCGATCGATGAGCGACACTGCCGCCGCGCCGGTCGCCGCGGTGACCGCGGCGATCGCCGCCGCGGGCAGCAGCGTGCGCCACTGTATGGGAACTTTGCGCGCGAACGTTATGACCGATGCGCTGGTGCCCGCGACCGCGGCGAGCTTGTTGGTGCCGAGTGCGGTTTGTGGCGTGATGCCCGGTGCGACGAGGAACAGTGTCGGCAGGATGATCAATCCGCCGCCGCCGACCACCGCATCCACCCAGCCCGCGCCGGTCGCGGCTGTTAACAAGGCCGCCCAGTCTGCAAAATCCACCCGGCCAGCCAACCAGATGGTTGGATCGGGCCCGCCCGCACCTAGGCTGATATTCGTGCGCCGGTTCAGTCTGTGGCTTCGCGGCAAGCCCCTCATCTCGGATTCGATGCTGGCCGCCGCCCTGCTGCTGCTCGAGATTCTCGGGGTCGGCAATTCCGACAGCAAGCTGGCATACCTGGGAATCGGTGTGCTGTTGCCGGTACCTGTCGCGTTTCGGCGGCTCTATCCGCGGGCGATGGCGGCCGCGATGCTCGGACTCTCGATCGCCTCGACGCTGGTGAGCTACGCGTCCGAGGACAAGGCCGACCATATCGCGCTGTTCGGGCTCGGCATCATGCTGTACACGCTCGTCGCGTATGTCGGTCGCAAGGAAGGAGTGTGGTACGCGCTCGGCCTTATCGCCGACTGCACCAGCTCATTTCTGTTGCTGCACAAGCCGGCCGGTTCGGATCTGATCTTCACCGCGATGTTCTATGCGCTGTGCTGGACACTGGCCGAATTCATCGGCGCGCGCCACGCCTACGACCAAGAGGTGGCGGCGCGGCTCGCGGTCGCCGACTACGACCGGGAACGCCGTGCGCACGATGCCGTCTCCGCCGAACGCACCCGCATCGCCCGCGAACTACACGACGTCGTCGCCCACGCGGTGAGCGTGATCATCGTGCAGGCCGACGGGGCGAAGTACGCGCTGCGGCGCGATCCGGACGTGGCCGAGCGGGCGTTGACCACGATCGCGAGCACCGGTCGCGAGGCCTTGCGGGAATTGCGCCGAACCGTGGCGCTGCTGCGCATCGAGCACGCCCCGGATCAGTTGCCGCAGCACGGAACCGCGGGTCTGGCGAAGGTGGTCGAGATGATGCGCGATACCGGACTTGCGGTGGAACTCGAAATGACCGGTGAACTGGACGATATCGCCCCCGAGGTGAGTCTCGGTATGCACCGCATCGTGGCCGAATCACTGACCAACACGCTCCGGCACGCGGGTTCGCATCCCAAGGCGTGGGTGCGGGTGCAGCGCCGCGAAGCCGATGTGGTCATCGAAGTCACCGATACCGGCGGAGTTCCGGTGCAGGAGCAGGCCGCGAGCCCGATCGTCGGTGGCGGTATGGGCCTGGTCGGCATGCGCGAACGCATCGCCGTACTCAGCGGCACGCTGGAAGCGGGCCGCACCTCCGATGGCGCCTGGCGGGTATATGCGACCATCCCACTGGTGCGCGGCAACGAAAACGGTTAGCCGCAGGCTCGTTTCGAGACCGCGCGCACGGTGCGGAAAACACGCTGGACGCGGCCGATAGATTAGGGACGTGCCGATTACCGTTCTCGTTGTCGATGATCAGGAACTCATGCGCATGGGGTTGAAGATGGTGCTCGGTGCGCACCCGGACATCGAGGTGATCGGCGAGGCCGAGAACGGTGCCGTCGCGATATCCCGGGCCAAGGAGTTGCGCCCCGATGTGGTGCTGATGGATGTGCGGATGCCGGTCGTCGACGGGGTATCCGCCACGCAGCGCATCGTCGAGGCCGGTGACGGCTGCAAGGTGCTGGTGATGACGACCTTCGACCTCGACGAACACGCATTGGGAGCGCTGCGAGCCGGTGCGAGCGGTTTCCTCCTGAAGGACACGCCGCCCGAGGATCTGGTCTCGGCGATCCGGAGTGTGGCGGGCGGTGATGCGGTCGTATCGCCGAAGGTGACCAAGCGACTGCTGGACCGGCTCATCGCCGACGACCCGGGCGGCATGCGGGATCCGGCGGTACTCGAGGTGCTGACCGCGCGTGAGCGTGAGGTGCTCGAGCAGATCGCGGCGGGGCGGTCCAATGCCGAGATCGCCGAGCAGTTGTACCTGTCCGAGGCCACCGTCAAGACGCACGTCGGGCGGGTGCTGACGAAACTCGGTCTGCGCGACCGGGTTCAAGCGGTCGTGCTGGCCTACGAGACCGGGTTGGTGCGACCCGGCGGGTGATCTCAGCGAGCTATCAGCCTGGATCGGGAGAAAAATCGGACCGTGCGACGTTGAACCGGGTAGATCGTCCGAAAGGATCGCCATGCCCGCCGTACTGTTCGTGCTCTACGTCATCGTCGAGATCGCCGCGCTGATCGGCGTCGGCCAGCTCATCGGTGTGATGCCGACCATCCTGCTGCTCATCGCCGGTTCCGCCGCGGGCATGCTGCTCATCGGCTCCCAAGGCCGACGCGTCTTCGAACAATTCCGGCGCGCCGGACGCGGGGAGATCAACCCGGGCACTGCGGTCGCGGACGGCGCTCTCGTCGCCACGGGCGGGTTCCTGATGTTCATCCCGGGCCTGGTCACCTCGTTCTTCGGGCTGCTCCTGCTGCTGCCGCCGACCCGCTTCCTGGTCCGTCCGCTGGTCGCCGCGTTCGCCGCGCGCCGCTTCAGCCGTCTGGCCGCCGCGATGCCGTATCGCGGCGTGATCATCGACGGTGACGATGTGGTCGACGGCGCGGTTGTCAGCGAGTGGTACGACGACCCCCGCCCCTCGACTCGCCCGGCTCTGCCGTAGCGACTGCTTTGCAGGTTGCTCGAAAGGGTCAGCCGGGTGATCGGATTCACTCCGGGTCTCTTACCTAAACCATGCCGGTGCCCATTTCGTAAGCCGGATCAAAGGACTAGGGTGGCCGGATGGCGACCGAAGAGCTCACCGTCACGGTGAGTGAGGAGCTGGCAGCGGCGGTGCGGCAGGCCGCGGCGGCTGCGGGACAGTCGATTTCCGGATTCACGGCTGCGGCATTGCGGCTGGAACTGATCGCGGTGGAGGCGGGTATGCGCGCCGCGCCCGGCGGCGCGCCGCCGAAATACGCGGAGGTCATGGCGGTGCTCGCACAACCCGCGGACGTTTCGCCGCCGACCATTTAGGGCGACCTGCAAGCAGTCGCTACGGAGCGGCGGCTGTCCGACTCGACGGACTGAAACACCCATACGGCAGACTGGTCTCTCGTGAGTACCCAGTTGCTGATCGGCGGTCGTTTCTACAGTTCGAGTTCACCCGACGCGACGGCAATGGCCGTGACCGACGGCACTGTGGTGTGGCTGGGCGCCGAGCAACCGGGGCGCGCGCTGCATCCGGATGCGGAGATCATCGACCTCGACGGTGCTTTCGTGGCACCGGCATTCGTCGATCCGCACGTGCACGTGACGGCGCTGGGCTTGAAACTGACCGGCCTCGATCTGTCGGTGGCGCGTTCACTCGAACACTGCCTGGAACTGCTGCGCGCGTTCGCGGTGTCGCATCCCGACGGCGCGATTCTCGGCGACGGCTGGGACGAGACCGGATGGCCGGAAGGTCGGCCGCCGACGGTCGAGGAACTCGACGCGGCAGTGCAGCCGCGGCGGCAGGTGTATCTGTCGAGGGTGGACGCGCATTCGGCGGTGGTGTCGTCGGGGTTGTTGACCGCGGAAGTCACCGCCGCCTCGGGTTTCACGCGCGGCGCACCTCTGCGCGCCGACGCGCACCATCTGGTGCGCACCGCGGTTCTCTCGGGATTGGATCGCGCACAACGGGATCGGGCGCGCAAGGCCGCACTGGATACGGCGGCCGCGCACGGTGTCGTGGCGGTGCACGAATGCGGGGGACCGGAGATCGCCGGGCGCACCGATATTCGTGAGTTGCTCGACTTCGAGCACGGTGTGGAAGTCCGGGCCTATTGGGGTGCGGCGGTGCGCACCGCGGACGAGGCGCGGGCGCTGATCGCCGAACTCGGGGTGCACGCACTCGGCGGCGATCTGTTCGTGGACGGCTCCATCGGCTCGCACAGCGCTCTGTTGCGCGCGCCCTATGCCGATGACGCCGGAACCGGTCTCGACTACCTCGACGCTGATACGATCGCCGCGCATGTGCGCGCCTGCACCGAGGCAGGCATTCAGGCCGGATTCCACGTCATCGGTGATGCCGCGATGGACGCTGTCGTCGCCGGATTCGGACAGGTGGTCGGCGAACTCGGCGGGCCGGCCGTCGCATCCCGCGCGCACCGCGTCGAGCATGCGGAGATGATCGATGCCGATCAGATCGCGAAACTGGCCGCCTGGGGCGTAATCGCCAGTGTCCAACCGGGTTTCGACGCGACCTGGGGCGGACCGGACGGCATGTACGCCACCCGCCTCGGCTCCGAACGCGCCGGCGCCCTGAATCCCTTCGCGGCCATGGCCGCGGCGGGCATCGCCCTCGCCATCGGCTCGGACGCGCCGGTTACCGCACTCGATCCCTGGTCGGCGGTCCGCGCCGCGGTCAACCACCGCACCCCCGGCCATGGTCTCTCACCTCGTGCCGCCTTTGCCGCTGCCACCCGGGGGGCCTGGCGGGCGGGCGGCATCCGCGACGGCGTCGCGGGCACCTTGGTCCCGGGAGCTCCCGCCTCCTACGCGATCTGGGACGCCGCCGACCTCGTTGTCGCAGCCGCCGCCGATACCGTCCAGCGCTGGTCCACTGATCCGCGTTCCAGGGTCCCCGGCCTACCCCCGCTCGACCCCGACGCATCCCTGCCCACCTGCCTGCGCACCGTCCACCGCGGAGTCACCATCCATGAAGCCTGAAACACCCGGCGTGGCCCTGCGCCGCGTGGCGGTCGCGCTCGGTCGGTATCCGGTGCTGAGCCGGTCGGTCGCGGCGGTGGTGTCGGGGTTGTTGATTTTCGGGAGTTTTCCGCCGCGGCCGTTCTGGTTTCTTGCGCCTATCGGAATCGTGGTGCTGACGCTGACCATCCGCGGCGCCGCGCGGATGCGTGGGGGGTTCGGGTACGGGTTCCTGGCGGGGCTGGCGTTCTTCGTGCCGCTTTTGCCGTGGACCGGGATCTACGTCGGGCCGGTGCCGTGGCTCGCGTTGTCGACGGTGTGTTCCTTATATATAGGACTATTCGGGCTATCGGCGCGGTTGTTGTTTTCGCTGCCGGGGTGGCCGGTGTGGGTGGCGTTGACGTGGACGGCCACCGAGTGGCTGCGATCGAGCTTTCCGTTCGGCGGATTCCCGTGGGGGCGTTTGGCGTTCGGTCAGGCCGACGGGTGGTACCTCTCGCTGGCCATGGTCGGGGGCGCGCCGCTCATCGGATTCGCGGTGGCGCTCACCGGAACCGCGGCGGCGGCAGTGCTGGTGTACGTGTGGACGCGTGTGACGGTCGTGCCGACGGACGATCAGTCGCCCGCCGAGTCGGGTCGTACCACCAAGACCCGCATCGGAATTGTCGCCGCGGCGGTGACTTTGGTTACCATCCCGGTCACCGGAGCGATCCTCCGGACCGCGCTGCCCGGCCCGGAGGAGGGGGACCGGACGATCACGGTCGCCGCCATCCAGGGCAGCGTGCCGCGGCTCGGGCTGGACTTCAATGCCCAGCGGCGCGCTGTACTCGACAACCACGTCCGGCGCACCGAGGAATTGGCTCGAGCAGTCGCGCAGGGGCAGGCGCGCAAGCCGGACGTGGTGATCTGGCCGGAGAACTCATCGGATATCGACCCGCTGCGCAATGCCGACGCGGCCGCGGAGATCACCGAGGCGTCCGAGCAGAGCGGCGCGCCGATACTTGTCGGCGCCGTACTGGTGAACGGCGATCGCACGACGACGAACTCGGTCATCGTCTGGAACGGTGCGGCCGGTCCGGGCGAGCGGCACGACAAGAAGATCATCCAGCCGTTCGGTGAATACCTGCCGATGCGCAGCTTCTTCCGCCTGTTCTCCGAGTACGCCGACCGCGCCGGATACTTCGTCCCGGGCCACGGCGACGGCACCGTCCGCGCCGACCCTTTCGAGCGACCTGGAAGCAGTCGCTACGGCGGGTTCGATATAGGCGTCGCGACCTGCTACGAGGTCGCCTTCGACCGCGCCTTCCGCGATTCCATGCACGCGGGCGCGCAATTGCTGACCGTGCCCACCAATAACGCCACCTTCGGCGACAGCGAGATGACCTATCAGCAGCTGGCCATGTCCCGGGTCCGTGCCGTCGAACACGGCCGCGCCCTCGTGGTCGCCGCCACCTCCGGTGTCAGCGCCATCATCACCGCGGACGGCACAGTCCAGCAGCAGACACCCAAGTTCGTACCCGCCGCGCTGGTCGCCGAACTGCCGTTGCGGAGCGACACGACACTCGCGACCCGATTCGGCGCCGAAGCGGAACTGCTCTCGGTTATCCTGTCCGGTGCTGCCGTCGTGGTGGCGGTTATCCGGCGGCGAAAGACCCGCGGTAGGTATGTGAACGACCAGGCCACCATGAACCAGCCGGTCGGCTGAGCTCGCCAGATCGGTTGAGCGCAATGAATAGGGCTTTTCCCTAACCAAACAATCGGTATGTTTCGGGGCTTCGAAACCATCTTTCGGTCTGCCCGGAGCATTAGCGTGCAGTTCGCCAGCTTGGATTCAGAGCTGGCGTAAGTGGTCGTTCTTTTCGGTGTTTTTGCCGCTCAAGCCGCAAATTTGGAGGGTTTGCGGGAAGATAGCTTGCGAAAGTGCCTTACTGCCAACATCGTTCGAAGTGAAACAAATCCGCAACGCTGGCCATCCGTTGCATTCGATGCTCCGAATCTATGGGCGTGGATCACGTCCTACGGCTGGCGCGTGCGCGCCTGCGGTGGCGGTGCTCGGGGAGTTGTGCATCAACAGCGGCAGAAGGAGTGATTGATGAAGTCATTGGCCACGGATCGCGTCGACCAATGCTCTTCCGGTGAATTCTCGGCACAACCATTCGCTCTGTCGCCAGCGCAAACAGCCCTCTGGTACGCCCAACGTATCCGCCCGGATGTCCCGCTGACCATTGCGCAGTATGTCGAGATCCACGGAGACTTGGACGTCGGACGCCTGCTGTACTCGATCGAACGCTTCGGTGTCGAAACGCAGGTCGGACATGTGCGTCTGATCGAGATCGACGGTGTCCCGCATCAGGTGATCGACCACGCCCGCCGCCCGGGCTGGGGCCGGATCGATCTGCGCGACGAGCCTGATCCGCACGCGGCCGCGCTGCGCTGGATGAATGAGCACGCCAGTTCGCCGATCGACTTCGAGCGGGATCCACTCACCACGAACATAGTGTTACGGACCGGCGAATCCGACTACATCTGGTACGCGCGCGGCCATCACATCGTGATCGACGGCTACGGCGCGATGAACGCACTCACCCGCACCGCGGAGATCTATACGGCGGTGGAGAACCGCACCGAACCCGAGGCATCCCGGGCCACGCCGCTGGCCAAAATCTATGCGGACGAATCCACATACCGCGACTCCAGCAGGTTCCGCAACGACCGCGACTATTGGCTCGAGCAATTGGCGGGCGCGGGTGGACCGATGACTCTGTCCAACGTGAACGGCCTCACCGCCGCCCCCGACGCGGGGCGGCGGCGTGCTTGCGCGGTCCTCGACGAACGCGCCGAGGCGGCCATGACCGCGGCCACGGCCGAACTCGAGACCCACAGCTCGACCATGTTCGTCGCAGCATTGGCTGCCTACGTGCGCTCGGTGACCGGCAATCCCGACGTGGTGCTGAGCCTGCCGGTGTCGGCGCGGACCACGGTCGCGCTGCGCCGCTCCGCCGGCGTGGTCTCGAATGTGGTGCCGATCCGGGTGCGCTTCGATGCCGATACCACCGTCCGCGATGTCGTGCGCGCCGCCGAATTGCAGATCACCGGCGCGCTGCGACACCAGCGCTACCGGCACGACGACATCCGCCGCGATTGCGGCTACTCCCGCGATGCGCGCGGGTTCTTCGGCCCGATGGTCAACATCATGCTGTTCCACGACGAGCTGAGGTTCGGCAGTCTGCTCGGCTCACTGCATGTGCTCGCCACCGGCCCGGTCGAGGACCTGTCCATCAATCTGTACAACGGCGAGGGCGGTCGCATCCATATCGACTTCGAGGCCAATCCGCGGCTCTACGCGGAGTCCGAGGTCACGGCGCACCACGGCCGGTTCCTGGACTTCCTGACCCGGTTCCTCGCCGCCGATCCCGATACGCACGCGGAGAGTCTGATCGCCGTCACCGATGACGAGCGCGAGCGCGTGCTGCACACCTGGAACGCCACCGAGACCGCGCCGCAGCAGGGGACCCTGTCGGGCCTGTTCGCCGATCGCGCGATGATCTGCCCGGACGCGGTCGCGCTCGAATTCGGTGACGAGACACTGACTTACCGCGAGCTCGACGAGCGTGCCAACCGGTTGGCCCGCCTGCTCATCGCGCGTGGTGCGGGGCCTGAGCAGGTTGTCGGCCTGTACCTGCGGCGCAGCCTCGAACTCGTCGTGGGCATCTACGCGATCATCAAGGCGGGGGCGGCGTACCTGCCGCTGGATTCTGATCATCCGGTCGAGCGGATCGAACAGATCCTCGAACAGGCCGATCCGGTCTGTGTATTGACCACGGCCCGAGACGAACTCGCGCTGCCGGCGGGCGCGGACACGGTCGCGATCGATACCGTCGACCTCACGGATTTCGCAGCCCGTCCGGTCGCCGACACCGACCGTCTCGCCCCACTGCGTGCCGATCATCTCGCGTATGTGATCTTCACCTCGGGATCGACCGGAAAACCCAAGGGCGTCGGCGTAACTCACGCAGCGATCGTCAACCGGCTGCGCTGGATGCAGCACGAATATCCGCTGGACGGCACCGACGCGGTGCTGCAGAAGACCCCGGACACCTTCGACGTCTCGGTCTGGGAATTCTTCTGGCCCTTGCAGATCGGCGCGCGACTCGTCGTCGCGACGCCCGACGGACATCGCGATCCCGGCTACCTGGCCCGGACGATCGCCGAAAAGTCGATCACCGTAGCCCATTTCGTGCCGTCCATGCTTTCGGTGTTCGTCACCGATACCGATGTGCGCGGCTGCACCACGCTGCGCAGGGTGTTCTGCAGCGGTGAAGCGTTGCCCGCGGCCACCGTCCGTGATTTCCATGCCGCTCTGCACGGGCCGGAACTGCACAATCTGTACGGGCCGACCGAGGCTGCCGTCGATGTCACGTACTGGCCGTGCCCGGCCGACCCGGATACCGTGCCGATCGGCTCGCCGGTGTGGAACACCCAGACCTACGTCCTGGACGCACGCCTGCGGCCGGTGCCGCCGGGGGTTGTCGGCGAGCTGTATCTCGCGGGCGTCCAACTGGCACGCGGTTACCTCGGCCAATCTCGGTTGACCGCTGATCGTTTCGTGGCCAACCCGTTCACCCCAGGCGCCCGGATGTATCGCACCGGCGATCTGGCCCGCTGGCAGGGCGAGCCGGACCTCGGTGGCCACCAAGGCGATTCAAGTCGGGGTGTCCTCGAATACCTGGGTCGCAGCGACTTCCAGGTGAAGATCCGCGGTCTGCGCATCGAACTCGGTGAGATCGAGGCGGCGCTGCTGGCCGACGAACGGGTCGCCCGCGCGGTCTGCGTCGCCCATCGCGGCCGCACCGGCGACGAACTCGTGGCCTATATCGTTGCCACCCAGGCCTTTTCCGACGACTTGGACAGCACCGCGCTGCTGAATGCCTTGCGTCGCACGCTGCCAAGCTACATGGTGCCTTCGGTGCTGATGGTGCTCGCCGAACTACCGCTGAGCGCAAACGGCAAGATCGACCGCAAGGCGCTGCCTGAACCGACTGCCGCCCGCCCGTCCGGCCATCTCACCGCCGAGCCCCGCACCGAGGTGGAGCGGGTCCTCGCCGGTGTCTTCGCTGAAGTTCTCGGTATCGACGGAATCGGTGTCGAGGACGGCTTTTTCGATCTCGGCGGCAATTCGCTGATCGCCGCCCGCGCGGTCGCGCGGATCAATGCCGCCCTCGGTACCGGGCTGACTATCCGCGACCTGTTCGAGGCCTCGACCATCGCCGCGTTGATCGAGCGCTTCGCCGCCCACAACCCGGACGCGTCCTCCCCGAAGCTGGTACCGGCCGAACGGCCGCAACGGATTCCGCTGTCGCTGGCGCAGCAGCGGCTGTGGATCCTCAATCGCTTCGCCGAACATGCCGCCGCCTACAACATGCCGCTTGCCGTCGAGATCGATGGACCCATCGATCTCGTGGGGCTGCGTGCCGGACTCGTCGATGTGATCGAACGGCACGAATCCCTGCGCACCACCTTCCCGGATGCACCGGAAGGTCCGTACCAACTCGTGCATCCGGCCACCGATATCCCGCTCACCCTGGACCCGATCGATGCGACCGGCGCCGATGTGCAGGAACTGGCCGAGGAGTTCGCCGGATACGGCTTCGATCTGCGCAGTCAGGCCCCGATCCGGGTGGCCCTGTGGACCACCGGACCAGATCGGCATGTATTCCTCATCGTGCTGCACCACATCTGCGGCGACGGTTGGTCGATCGCACCGCTGGCCAGGGACCTGATGGCCGCGGTGGCCATGCGTGCGAAGGGCATCGCTCCGCAGTGGACTCCGCTGCCGGTGCAGTATGCCGATTTCTCCCTGTGGCAGCGCGAACTGCTCGGCGACGAAGCCGATCCGGCGAGTGCGCTGAGCCGTCAGCTCGCCTACTGGCGCGCGGCCCTCACCGGTCTGCCGGATCAGCTCGACCTGCCGCTGGATCGCCCGCGCCCGCTGCGGCGCTCGACCGACGGCGGGCGGGTCGAGTTCACCATCGCACCCGAGATCCGCCGCGCCGCAGGCGAACTCGCGGCCAGCCGGGGTGTCAGCATGTTCATGGTGCTGCACGCCGTACTGGCCACGCTGCTCGCGCGGCTGTGCACGAGCACCGATATCGCCATCGGCACCCCGATCGCGGGCCGCTCGGATCCGGCGCTCGACGATCTGGTCGGCATGTTCGTCAACACGCTGGTTTTGCGGACCGAGGTCGATCCGGCCGCCGGATTCGACCAGATGCTCGATGTGGTCCGCGAAACCGATCTCAACGCCTTCGCCAATGCGGATGTGCCGTTCGAGCGGCTGGTCGAACTCGTCAACCCGGAGCGCTCCGCCGCCAGGCATCCGCTGTTCCAGGTGATGCTGTCCTATGACCGCGCACCGGATCTGAGCATCGACCTGCCCGGTGTACAGGCGCAGGTGCTGCCGATCGCCGCCGATATCGCCAAATTCGATCTGCAGCTGGAACTGCACGACGGTATCGCCGACGGCCCGCTGCATGCCGAATTCGGCTATGCCACCGATGTTTTCGACAAGCGCACGGTCGAATCGTTCGCCCGCCGGTTCATCGCCGTGCTCAGTGCCGTCGTCGCCGAGCCGAATCGACCGGTCGGTGATCTGGAGATCCTGGACCGGCGCGAGGCCGCGAAGCTCGCGCCGATCGCCGGTGCTCCGGGCGAGCCCGCGATCACCCTGGCGCAGCTGTTCACCGACATCGCCGAGCGGCTGCCGGATGCGACCGCCGTGCGCTACGAGGGCGTCGACACCAGCTACCGCGAACTCGACGAGATGTCGAACCGCCTGGCGCGCACGCTGATCGAACACGGCGCCGGACCCGAGGTCGTAGTGGCGATCGCCTTGCCGCGCAGCCTCGATTCCATCGCGGCCATCTGGGCCGTGGCGAAAACCGGTGCGGCATATGTGCCGATCGATCCGAGCTACCCGGCCGAGCGGATCGGGCATATGATCGCCGATTCCGGTGCCATGCTCGGGCTGACCGTGCCGGAATCCCTGGCCACCATGCCCGCCTGGCCCGCCGCAGGCGGTAAGCACCGCAAGCACTATGTCGATTGGCTGGTACTCGGCTCGGATGAACTCGCCACCGAATCCGCCTGCTACTCAACTGATCCCGTCACCGATGCGGACCGTCACTATCCGATGCGCACCGCGTATCCGGCCTACCTGATCTACACCTCGGGTTCCACCGGAAAACCCAAGGCGGTCGTCGTCACCCACGCCGGTATCGCATCGCTGGCACAGGAGCAGATGTATCTGTTCGGTGTCACGGATTCGGCACGCACGCTGCACTTCTCCTCGCCCAGCTTCGACGCGTCGGTGCTGGAGATCCTGCTCGGGTTCGCGGCAGGCGCCACCATCGTCGTCGCACCCGCGGGCATGTATGGCGGTACGGAACTCGCCGATCTGCTGCGCACGGAGCGGATCACCCATGCCTTCATCACCCCGGCCGCGCTGGCCACCGTGCCTGAGGACGGGCTCGACGAGCTCGAGGCCGTCATCGTCGGCGGTGAGGCGTGCTCGGAGGAACTGGTCGAACGGTGGTCGGCCAGGCACCGCATCCACAATATGTACGGGCCTTCCGAGGCGACCGTCGCCGCCACCGCCAGCGGTCCGATGCAGGCGGGTCGCCCGGTGCCGCTCGGCATGCCGGTGCGCGGTATGCGACTGTTCGTGCTGGACGGTCGGCTGCATCCGGTGCCACCGGGCACCCCGGGCGAGCTCTATCTGTCCGGCCCGGGGCTGGCTCGCGGCTACCTGGGCCGATATGGCCTCACCGCACAGGGCTTCCCGGCCAACCCACACGGTAGGCGCGGTGAAAGGATGTACCGCACCGGCGATCTCGTGGTCTCGGATCCGACCGGACAGCTGCGCTTCCTCGGCCGGGCCGACGACCAGATCAAGATCCGCGGCTTCCGCATCGAACTGCGCGAAATCGACCATGTGCTGCGCGCCCATCCGGGCGTGCGCGCCGCGCTCACCGTCGTGCACACCGACGAACACGGCCAGTCCCGCCTGGTCGCCTATGTGACCGCGGACGAACCGATCGAGGCCGCCGCAATCGCCGAGACCGCGCGTCAGCGGCTGCCCGGCTACATGGTGCCTGCCTCGATTGCCGTACTCGACGAGATGCCGGTCACCCAGGCCGGCAAGCTGGACCGAAAGGCCCTGCCCGCACCAGTTTTCGCGGCCGCGGGTACCTCGCGTGCGCCGAGCACGATGCTGGAGCAGCGCGTCGCCGCCGCGTTCGGTGAAGTCCTCGGCCATCCGATGACGGGCGCGGAGGACAGCTTCTTCGAGGTGGGTGGCAACTCGCTGCTCGCCACTCGCCTCGCCGCCGCACTGCACGCGGAATTCGGCGTCGACCTGCCGGTGCGGCTGATCTTCGAGGCGCCGACGGTGGCCGGTGTCGCGGAACGGATAACGGAAGCGCCCCGGACGCAACGGGTGGCGCTGGCTGTGCATACCCCACGTCCGGGACGCATTCCATTGTCGCTGCCCCAGCAGCGACTGTGGTTCCTTAATCGATTCTCACCCGAATCGAGCGCCTACAACATCGCATTCGTCATTCGGATCGACGGCGATCTGGATGCGGCGGCACTGCGGGCGGCGCTGACCGATCTGGTCGAGCGGCACGAGGTGCTGCGCACGGTGTTCCCCGAGGACAGTCTCGGCGCCCGGCAGTCGGTGCTGCCGACGGCCAAGGCCATGCCGGTGGTCGAGCCGGTGGCGACCGACGAGGGCGCCGCCGAGCAGACACTGCGTGCCATGGCCCGCACCGGATTCGATCTCACCAAGGACATCCCACTGCGGATTGCCTTGCTGCGCACCGACTCTCGGCGTCATCTGCTCGGCATCGTGGTGCACCACATCGCTGCCGACGGATGGTCGCTCGGCCCGCTGACCCGGGATCTGGCCGCTGCCTACGTGGCAAGGCGCGAGGGTGTCGCACCCGATTGGGCACCGCTTCCGGTGCAGTACGCCGATTTCGGGTTGTGGCAGCGCGCCTACCTCGGTGACGAGGCCGATCCGGACAGCCTCGCGGGCGAGCAACTCGCGTACTGGCGCACCGCACTGGCGGATCTGCACGACGAATTGCCGCTGCCCTACGATCGGCTGCGGCCGCCCGCGCCGACGCAGGAGGCGGGTTCGGTGCGCTTCAGCGTGCCCGAGCCGGTGCAGCGGGCACTTGCCGAACTCGCGCGCGAACAGGGCGTCAGCATGTTCATGGTGCTGCGCTCGGCCCTCGCGGTCATGCTGCGGTTCATTACCGGCGGTCGGGATATCGTGATCGGCACGCCGGTCGCGGGGCGCACCGATACCAAGCTCGACGAGCTGGTCGGCATGTTCGTCAACACGCTGGTGCTGCGCTCGGACGTCGACCCGGATATTACGTTCGCGACGCTGCTGCGCGTGGATCGGGACAATGAGCTGGCTGCCATGGCGCATGCGGATATTCCGTTCGAGCGCATCGTCAAGGAATTGGGGCGTGATACGCGCGGCAGCAGTCGCCATCCGCTGTTCCAGGTGGCGCTGACGGTGCAGGACGGGCCGGTTCCCGCACTCGAACTGCCCGACCTCGCGCTGCGTGCCGAGGAACTGGATATCGCGCTGGCGAAATTCGAGTTGGAGCTGCGGGTCGAGGCCGGCGCCCGTGACGCCGGACCGGGCGCGTCCCAGCGTAGCTTCGAATTCGTCTACGCCGCAGAACTTTTCGATGCCTCGACCGTCAAGACGCTGGCCGACCGCTTCTTGGCGGTGTTGGCGGCGATTACCGCCGCACCGCAGGCGCTGGTCCGAGATATCGATGTGCGTACCGAATTCGAGCGACGCCGGCTCACCCCGGCCACCGGTGGCGCGACTACGCCGCAGTGCACACTGGCCGCGTATTTCACCGCGACCGCGCATATGTATCCGCAGCGCACGGCAATTCGCGCGGGCGGCACCTCGCTCACCTACTCCGAGGTCGACGCGCGCTCGAATCGGCTGGCACGCACGTTGATCGAGCGCGGGCTCGGCCCAGGCGACCGGGTGGCACTCGGCCTGGCCCGCTCGGTCGACTCGGTTATCACCATGCTCGCGGTCGCCAAGTCCGGCGCCGCATTCGTGCCGGTGGATCCGAACTATCCGGCCGACCGCGTGCGGCACATGCTGGTCGACTCCGGGTGCACGGTGGGTGTCACGCTGGCCGAGCACGCCGATCGGCTGCCCGCGACCGCGGGCACCGACTGGCTGCTGCTCGATGCTCCCGAATTCATCGAGGAACTGGACGAATTCGACGACTGCATGATCGACGACTACGAACGCCATCGTCCCGTCGAGATCACCGATCTGGCCTATGTGATCTATACCTCGGGCTCGACCGGCAAACCCAAGGGCGTGGCCGTCACGCACAGCGGTCTGTCGAACTTCGGCGACGAGGTCCGCGAGCGGATGCGGATCGACAAGGATTCACACACGCTGCACTTCTCCTCCCCGAGCTTCGACGCCGCCATTTTCGATCTGCTGCTCGCGATCGGATCCGGTGCGACCATGGTGATCGTTCCGCCGGATATCTACGGCGGCGACGAACTCGCCGCGCTGATCGAGCGCGAACGCGTCACCCACACGTTCATCACCCCGGCCGCGCTGGCCACCATTGATCGGGAACGGTGGTCATTGCCGAGCCTGCGCTCGATGATGGTGGGTGGCGAGGCCTTCGGTCCCGAGTTGGTGGCCCGCTGGGCCCCGGGACGGCAGATGTTCAACGGATACGGGCCGACCGAAACCACCGTCGTCATCACGATCTCCGAGCCGATGGCGATCGGCGAACCGATCACCATCGGCACCCCGGTGCGCGGTGCGCGGGCGCTGGTGCTCGACGAGCGGCTGCGTCCGGTGCCGGTCGGCGTGCCTGGCGACCTGTACCTCGGCGGATTCGGTGTCACACGTGGGTATCTCGACCGGTTCGAACTCACCGCGACGCGATTCGTCGCCGACCCCTTCGGACCGCCGGGGTCGCGGATGTACCGCAGCGGTGACGTGGTGCGCTGGAATGCCGCGGGCGAGATCGTCTACCTCGGTCGCAGCGACCATCAGGTGAAGGTGCGCGGCTTCCGTATCGAACTCAACGAGATCACCAATGTGCTCGCCGCACATGAACACGTGCGGTTCGCCCACACCGAGGTGCGCCATATCGCGGGTGCGGATCGGATCGTCTCGTTCATCCAGCCCGTCGACGACACCGCACCGGACGTCGACGCGGTGCGCGCCAGTGTCGCCGAACAGCTTCCCGCACATATGGTTCCGGTGAGTATCACGGTGCTGGACGGGATTCCGCTGACCCCGACCGGCAAGTTGGACGTCGCGGCACTGCCGGAACCGCAGCTGACGGTGCGCACGGCGCAGCGCGCACCCGCGACCGTCGCCGAGCGGCTGGTCGCCGAGGTGATGGGTGAGTTGGTCGGTGTCGAGGGCGTGAGCGCCGAGGACAGCTTCTTCGAGATCGGCGGAAATTCGCTGCTGGCAACCCAACTCGTGGCCCGGCTGGCCGCGGCGACCAATACCCGGCTCGAGGTGCGCACCGTCTTCACCATGCCGACGGTCGCCGAACTCGCGACGCTGCTCGATTCCGGATCCGGTGCCGACGCCCGGCCGGAGTTGGTGCGCCGCGATCGGCCGGAGCGGATTCCGTTGTCGGCGGCCCAGTATCGACTGTGGTTCCTGAACCGATTCAACCAGATCGGCAACAGCGCGGGTCATGCCACCGGGGCCTACAACATCCCCGTGGTGCTGCGGTTGCGCGGCGAGCTGAATGTCGATGCGCTGGTGCGGGCACTGCACGCGGTGCAGCAGCGGCACGAGACGCTGCGGACGGTGTTCCCGGAGATCGGTGGGGTACCCACCCAGCAGATTCTCGACCCGGCCGACGCGGCCGTCGCGCTGTTCGCCGCGACGATACCGCTCGCGGAAATACCCGGTGCCGTACAGGATTTCGCGACTCCGGGATTCGATCTCGCGTCGACCGTGCCGATACGTGCCGCGCTCATCACGATCGACCCGGACGGATCCATCGAAACGACACCGGGGGAGTCGACCGAGCACGTTCTGGTGCTCGTCGTGCACCACATTGCGATGGACGGATGGTCGCTGGCACCGCTGGCCGCCGATGTGGCCGCCGCCTACGCGGCCGCATGCGAGGAGAAGACGCCGGACTGGCCGGAAGCGGAGATCCAGTACGCGGATTACACGCTCTGGCAACAGGACACGCTCGGCACCGAGGACGATCCCAATTCGGTGGTGCACCGCCAGCTCGACTACTGGCGGCACACCCTGGACGGAATTCCGGAGCTGCTGAACCTGCCTACGGACCGGCCGCGGCCGCCCGCGCCGACCTATCGCGGCGGCATCATCGAATGCCCGATCGACGCTTTGACCCATCGGGAACTGCGGACGATTGCCACCGGCAATAACGTCAGTATGTTCATGTTGCTGCACGCCGCCCTCGCGGTACTGCTGCACCGGATGACCGCGACCGACGACATCACCGTCGGTACGCCGATCGCCGGCCGCGGCGGCCACCCCGAGCTGGATCGGATGGTCGGCATGTTCGTCAACACGTTGGTGCTGCGCACCCGGATCGATCCGAACGCCAGGTTCACCGACCTGCTGCACGCCGTGCGCGATATCGATCTGGATGCCTTCGCGCATGCGGACCTGCCGTTCGAGCGGCTTGTCGAGGTACTGAATCCGGCCCGCTCGCAGGCCCATAACCCGATGTTCCAGGTGATGCTCTCGGTGCAGAACCACCCGGTGCGGGTGTTGGATCTGCCCGGGCTGCGCATCGAGTCGGAGGATGTCGACACCGGTATCGCGAAGTTCGATCTGCAGTTCACGCTGACCGAATCACACACCGGCACAAGGGAACCCGGCGGCATCAACCTGTCGGTCAACTACGCGAGCGATCTGTTCGACGAGGAGACCGCACGGCGGCTCGGCAGGCGGCTGGTCCGGCTGCTCACCGGTGTCGCAGCGAATCCGACCACCGCCGTGGGCGATCTGGAACTGCTCGATCCCGCCGAATGGTCCGGGTTGGCTCCGGTGCGCGGGGCGGAGGCGGACCGGCCGGCCACCTTCCCCGAGGTGTTCGAGAACGCGGCGAATATCGATCGCAAGGCCATCGCGCTGCGCTCGGGCGATACGCAGGTGAGCTACGACGCGCTCGACCGGTGGACGAACCGGCTGGCGCGGGTGCTCATCGAACGTGGGGTCGGCCCGGAAACACTGGTGGCGCTGGGGATTCCGCGCTCGGTCGAATCGGTCGCGACGATGCTCGCGGTGGCCAAGGCGGGTGCGGCATTCGTGCCGGTCGACCCGTTGTATCCGGCGCAGCGGATCTCCCATATGCTCACCGATTCCGGTGCGGCACTGGGCATCACGCTGGCCGAGCACCGCGACCAGATGCCGGGCGATGCAGAGTGGATCGTGCTCGACGATTCCGAATTCCGTGGGCAGGTGCTGGATACGTCCGACGCGCCGATCAGGACGGGCGAGCGGACCAGCTTGCTGCGGGTGGACAATCCGGCGTACGTCATCTACACCTCCGGCTCGACCGGCACGCCGAAGGGTGTCGTGGTCACCCACGGCGGCCTGTCGAACTTCGCCGCGGAGACCGCACAGCGGTTCGAGGTGCACCCCGGTAGCCGGGTCCTGCATTTCGCGACGCCGAGCTTCGACGCCGCCATGCTCGACCTGCTGCTCGCACTCGGTGGTGCGGCGACGCTGGTGATCACGCCATCGGGTGTGGTCGGCGGCGCCGAACTGGGCAAGGTGTTCAGCGACGAGGGAATCACGCACGCGTTCATCACCACTTCCGCACTCGGCACGGTCGATCCGACCGGTGTCACCGAACTGGCGCATGTGCTGGTGGGCGGTGAGGCACTGCCGCCGGAGCTGGTCACACGCTGGGCGCCCGGCCGCAATCTGTACAACGCATACGGGCCGACCGAGACCACCATCGTCACGGTGATCTCCCAGCCCATGGCACCGGGCGAGCCGATCACGATCGGCGGGCCGATCCGCGGCGTCAACGCCACCATCCTCGACGGACGGTTGCATCCCGCGCCGGTCGGGGTGACCGGTGAACTGTATCTGGCGGGTAGTGCGCTGGCACGGGGCTATCTCAACCGTCCGGGGCTGACGGCGCAGCGGTTCATCGCGAATCCTTACGGCAAGCCGGGTGAAAGGATGTATCGCACCGGCGATCTCGTGCGCTGGTTCGGGCGCAGCTCCGACTCGGCCCGCGAAATCGAATACCTCGGCCGCACCGACCATCAGGTGAAGATCCGCGGCTTCCGCATCGAACTCGGCGAGATCGACGCCGCACTCGCGCGGCACGAGGCGGTCGAGTTCTCGACGACCATCGGTTATCGGACCCCCGCCGGTGCGACCGCATTGGTGTCCTATGTGAAGCCGTGCGATGGAATTACGCTGAACGCGGCCGAGCTCACCGAACATCTCGCGGCGCGGGTGCCGAATTACATGGTGCCCCAAGCGATCATGCTGATCGATGAGGTTCCGCTCAGTCCGGTCGGCAAGCTCGACCGAGAGGCGCTGCCGGAACCGGTGTTCAGCGCGAGCGAAGGCTATCGGGCGCCGACCACCCCGACCGAGGTGCAGCTGTGCGCCGCCTTCGCGACGGTGCTCGGTGTCGAAGCGGTGGGTGTCGACGACGGATTTTTCGAACTCGGTGGCAATTCGCTGCTGGCCACGAAGGTCGTGGCAGAGCTGCGCGCCAACGGGGTCGATCTCCCGGTGCAGCTGATGTTCGGCGACTCCACCCCGGCCGCCATCGCGGCCCGGCTGGACGGAGTTGGTCACCCCGGCGCGGCCATCGCCGCGACACTGGAACCGGTACTGCCGATCCGGGCCCGCACCGCCGCGAGCCGGGCCCCGCTGTTCTGCATCCATCCCGCGATCGGACTGTCCTGGTGCTACTCGGGCCTGCTCGCGCATCTGGCTGCGGACCGCCCGGTGTACGGATTGCAGGCACCGCACGTCGCGGGCGAGGACGGGTTCGATTCGATGGGCGAGGCCGCGGAAAACTATGTGGCGCATATCAGGTCGATCCAGCCCGAAGGGCCCTACCACCTGCTCGGCTGGTCGCTGGGCGGCCTGATCGCGCACGAGGTGGCGGTTCAGTTGCAGGAGGCGGGCGAGCAGGTCGCGCTGCTGTCGATGATGGACAGCTACCAGCTCACCGACGAATGGCTCGAGCATGCGATCCCCACGGTGGCCGAGATCATCGGCGAATTCGGCACTGACGCCGATGACGTCGAACTCGACCCGCGCATGACCCTGCGCGATGCCGCCGAACTGCTGAGCTCGCGTCCCGGCCCGTTCGCCGCCCTGACCATCGAACACCTGGAGCGCCTCTACGCGGGCTACACCAATGGCACTGTCCTGGCCCACGGCTTCCGCCCCAGGAGCTTCGACGGTGATCTGCTCTTCTTCACCGCGGCCGACGACGAGATCAACCACACCGACCCGACCCGCTGCGCCGCGGCGTGGGCGCCCTTCGTCACCGGCACCATTCACAACCACGACCTGCCGTGTAAACACTCGGCCATGACGACACCGGAATCACTCGCCGTCATCGGTCCGGTGGTCAACGAGCACCTGGAAGGCGCACCGGGGCAGGAGGCACGGTCGTGAGAGAGCGTTTCGAACAATCCATCGACACAGCACCCGCACGCATCGACGAAACCTGGTGTTACCGAGGCGGATTCGCGCGAGATATCGCCGACGACCGCTCGGCCGGGACGCCGGTGCCGAGGGGCGGAACAGGAGCGAGTCGTGAACGAATGCGGTGAATCGACAGGCCGTGAGCAATCGGCAGCAGGCCCGGCGAGAGTGCGGGCTCCGGGGGCCAGGGCTCGGCAGGTTGTGTCGTGAGTCTGGCGGTAGAGGTGCGCGGCCTGGTCAAGACGTACGGCCGGGTGCGGGTGCTGGACGAGGTCGACCTACAGATTCCGGCGGGCACGGTGATGGCACTGCTCGGGCCCAACGGCGCGGGTAAGACGACGACAGTGCGCATCGTGACAACCCTGCTGCGGCCCTGTGCCGGATCGGTTCGGGTGGCGGGCATCGACGTCTTGCGCGATGCGGCGACCGCGCGGCGGCGCATCGGTCTGTCCGGTCAGTACGCCGCGGTCGATGCCAATCTGACTGGCTACGAGAATCTGCGCATGGTGGCGCGGCTGTACGGAATGTCGCAGCGGCAGGCCACCTCTCGCGCGGCGGAGTTGCTGAACACTTTCGGCCTGGACCATGCGGCGCACCGTCGCGCGGGTACCTACTCCGGCGGTATGGCGCGGCGGCTCGACCTCGCCGGTGCATTGGTGGCGCGGCCCGCGGTGGTAGTGCTCGACGAGCCGACCACCGGTCTGGATCCTCGTGGCCGCCTCGATATGTGGCGCGTCATCGGCGATCTCGTCGACGACGGCACCACGGTGCTGCTGACCACCCAGTATCTGGAAGAGGCCGACCAGCTCGCCGACCGCATAACGGTCATCGATCGCGGGCGGGTCATCGCCAAGGGTTCGGCCGATGAGCTGAAGACCTCCATCGGCGGCGACCGGCTCACCATCACGCTGGCCCCGGGCCAGGACGTGCTGCCGGCGCTGACGATCCTCGCGCAGGTCGGTATCGGTGAGCCGACCCACGATCTGGGCGCGGACGAAGTCTCCATCGTGGTCGCCGACGGCTCCCGCACCATGGTCGAAGCGCTGCGCAGGCTCGACGACGCCGGGGTGTGCGTGATCGACGCCAGCGTGCACCGGCCCAGTCTCGACGACGTATTCCTGTCCCTCACCGGCAGCGCCGCGCACGAACTCGAGCCGGAAAACGACGATGTACAAGAGGAGATCTTGTCTTGATGAGCACCGCAGTCGCGCGCGCCGAAGGGGAATCGACCGCGAAAACCGAATCCCCACCGGAGATTCGGCAACCTCACGCCCGGGTCATCCGGGACAGCGCCATCGTGGCGTACCGGAATCTGCTGACCATCCTGCGGGTCCCGACCCTGCTGGTGACCGCGACGATCCAGCCGCTGATGTTCGTTTTCCTGTTCGCCTACATCTTCGGCGCGTCACTCGGCGGCGGCCAGTATCGCGAATTCCTGCTGGCCGGAATCTTCACCCAGACAGTCGCTTTCAACGCCGCCTTCACCACGGTCGGCCTGGCGGGTGATCTGGAGAAGGGCATCATCGACCGCATGCGGACGTTGCCGATGTCGCGGCTGGCGGTGCTGATGGGGCGCACACTCTCTGATCTGGCGGTGAATATCCTGAGCCTGGCCGTCATGGTCGGTTGCGGGTATATCGTCGGCTGGCGGATCAACGGCGGGATCGTCGATGCCGTACTGGCTTTCGCGATAATTCTGCTGTTCGCGTTCGCTATGTCGTGGGTCGGGGCTATCACCGGTCTGTTTTCACCCACCGTCGAAGTCGCCCAGAGCGCGGGCCTTATCTGGCTGTTCCCGTTGACCTTCATCTCCTCGGCCTTCATCTCCGCGGAGTCGCTGCCCGGTCCACTGCGCACCGTCGCCGAATGGAACCCCATCACCGCCGTTTCCGCCGCCGGACGGAAGCTCTTCGACAACGGCGCACCCCCGAGTTTTGGGACCCCAACCGGTTGGCCCGCCGACCACTGCATCGTCTACGCGGTGGGGTGTTCCCTGGCCATCCTGGTGGTGGTCGTGCCGTTGGCTCTGCTGCGTTACCGCAAGGTCGCCAGTAAGTAGTGGTTGTCGGGCGGTTCACCGCACGAGAAAGGCCGCTTACACCATTCGGTGTAAGCGGCCTTCTTTCGTCTGACGGAACCTAGACCCGACGCCGCGTCTTCAGCAGATCGAGCCGCTCCTTCAGCAACTCCTCCAGCTCATCCTTGCTGCGACGCTCCAGCAGCATGTCCCAGTGGGTGCGCGGCGGCTTGACCTTCTTGGTCTCCTGGGTGGTGCCCTCCATGAGGGTGCCCTCCTGGCCGTTGCGGCACAGCCAGGTCGGGGGGATCTCGGCGTCGTCGGCGAACGGGACGTCGAACTCCTCGCCGTTATCGGTCCGGTACCGAGCAATCCGTCGCGGGGCCAGGTCGTGGTCGCGATCGGTTTCGTAGCTCACCGCTCCGAGCCGACTGCCCCGGAGTACGCGATCTGCCATGGTGTGCCTCTCCCTGTGTGCTCGAGTCTTGTTGCGCCGCGACCGCGTCCTTCATCGGTCAGTGCCGGATGAACGCGTGACGCTCGCTGGACCTTAGATGTAACGATCGTGCCTGCGCCAATAGTTCCCCATCGGCGTACTGGCGAACCGTTCCATTGTAGTCGGTGTCCCGGCCACCCTCCGCCACGCCCACGCCGCGCCGATAAACCGGGGTCGCGAGTCCCATTCGGTCGGCACAACCATTAGGGTTCTGCGTCATGTCGCGCCGCGTGCTGTCCTGCTGCCTGTGGTGTGGGCGGGAGATCGTCGAATCGGAGGCCGGACGTCGTCGCCGGTACTGCCGTCAGTCCTGTCGCCAACGCGCCTACGAACACCGCAACAGCTTGAAGGGAACCGGAATTCCGGCGGATTCGGTGGTACTGAGCGCCCAGGAGGCGGCCGACCTGGCCGACCGCTGGTTCGCCGCCCGCTGCGCCGCCGAGGACATCGCCACCGCAATCGGTGAGGGCGCCGACACCGAAGAACTGAAGGCGTTGAGCGCCACACTGTTGACCCTCACCCGCGAGGCGGAACGGCTGCGGTGAGTGTCGACCGCTAGCCGAGCCTGCGCTCTTCGACCGGCGTGCTCAGATTCGTGCCATTGAGATCCAGGTACAGCAGTCGCTCGGTAATCGACACCGTGACCGTGTTGCGGCGTTCGATCGCGGCTACCGCGGAATCGATGAAGTCGCGATCGAAGCTGTAAAGCGGGATCGCTTCGGCGCGGTGGATCCGCTTACCGGTGAGCTGTGCGAGTACCTTGGCCGGGTCGCGATGGGTGTAGATGGCAACGCGCTCAGCCGATTTGCTGCCGCGGTGCACGCGATCGGCATCGGGTGCACCGACCTCGATCCAGGCGGTGAGCCGTCCGGTGAGATCGCGCACCAGCACCGCGGGCTCGTCGGTGGACGACACTCCGCCGTCGCTGAAGGCGATGCCCTCTTCGTACTCGAGGCAGTAGGCGAGCAATCGCGTCAGCATGAACTCGGCGGTTTCGGACGGG
This sequence comes from Nocardia sp. NPDC102475, assembly GCF_055584605.1. Classification (NCBI taxonomy): domain Bacteria; kingdom Bacillati; phylum Actinomycetota; class Actinomycetes; order Mycobacteriales; family Nocardiaceae; genus Nocardia; species Nocardia sp. NPDC102475. Next base: position 344,615 of record NZ_JBVJLS010000004.1, read on the forward strand.
TGGCGGGCAACCCGCAACTCCAACTCCTGATAGACACCACGGTCGACATCGGCGAGTTGGACGGCGAAGTTGTGCAGTGTTGCGCTCAGGGCCATAAGAGCAGGAGCTTAGTGAACGCCGCTACTGCCCGGGGGCGTGCGTGCCCGCGGCGAACAGTCGCACGGCGCTCGGGGCGTTGCGGCCGTGGGCGCGCGCCCGCCAGTAGACGGCGAGGGTCAGTAGAGCAATCACCCAGATCAATACACCGAAGGCGAACAGCGTCCGACCGTCCGGATGCACCAGCGACTGGGCCCGCATCGCCTGCCAGAACACTATCGCCAACAGCCCGGCATAGCCCGATGCGAGCACACCGATCAACGCGGCGCGCGTGCGTTCGCTCCGCAGCCACGGGTAGCGCGGCGCCAACCAGGCCAGTGCGACAACCGCGAGCAGCAAGACCTGGATGGCGTGCAGGCCGAGGAAATGCGGGATCCGCAGATCGCCGCCGATGGTGCTCCAGTGCGTGATCGGCATGCCGCCGACGCCGTCACGCGCGTCGAGCGTCGGATTGTCCACGACGGTATGTCCGGCTACCAACTCGACCACATTGCCGTCGGCGTCGCGCACCAACTGTTTCCCGGTGAACCCCATCAGGTACCCGAGCGCCATCCCGACGACGGCGAGACCGAGTCCGGCGTGAATGGCCCGCGCGGTCGGCCGATCCACCAGCCGCTGCGACGAAAGGACCAGCACGATAACGAGATTCGCGAAGAACAAGCCGGGCACGCCGGAAGCGAACACCATCTGACCGATCGAATTCACCGCATCGGCCTCGCTGTTGAAATGGCTGTAGGTCCCGCGCGCGGCCTGCACCACAATGAACCCGACGTCCACGAATCCGGTGATCGCGAACACCGTCCCCATCCACCAGGTGACCCGGCTTCCCTTGTGCGGCAACGACAGCAGCCATGCCAGGGTGATCCCGTAGAGCACGAATGCGAGCCCGAACTTGAACGGTTTGAGCCATACGGATTCGTCGAGCAGCATCCGGTTGTCGAACACCATGCCACCGGCGGAGAACAAGACGAGCGCACCCATCGTGGCCACCATCCACAGCAGCGGGCGATGGAGACTGCCGCCCGGCAGGTCCGGTACGACGGCGGGACGGCGGTGGCGCGCGGAATCGCCAGGGTCGGAAAGGGTATCGATCGTCGGCATGATCCGACGGTAGGAATCGACGACGCCCGGCCACGTCCCGCCGTGGCGCCATTCGCGGGTAGTACCGAGGTAGTAGAAATCGACCACCGGACGCACTCGCAATCCCTCATCGAATCGCGAATGCGCCGGCGGCCGAATCGAACGCGGAGCGGCGGGCGGGCTCGCTTACTCCGGGGCGACGCCGACGGCGATACCGCGCGCGCCGAGCCAGGGCATCGGATCGATCGGTGCGCCGTCGCCCGAGTGGACTTCGTAGTGCAGGTGCGGGCCGGTGGAGAAGCCACGGTTGCCGACGGTGGCGATGACATCGCCCGCGCGCACCTGCTGACCGACGGTGGCGAGAATGTCGTTCACGTGGCCGTAGACGCCGATGGTGCCGTCATCCTGCTGCACCCGCACCCACAGGCCGAAGCCGGACGCCGGACCCGCCTCGATGACGGTGCCGTCGGTGACTGCGGCGATCGGGGTCCCGATGGCGTCGGCGAAATCGAGGCCGGCGTGCAGCGCACCCCAGCGCATGCCGAAGTTGGATGTCAGCACACCCTCGATGGGACGAACGGTGCGCGGCCGGGCCGCCTCGGTGGCGATGCGGGTCTGCTCCCAGATCACGGCTTCGGGCACGGACTGCGGCATCTGGGCCTCGCGCGGGGTGAGCGCGGTGAAGGCGACGGCGCCACTGGTCCGGTCGGCCGACTGGTCCGTTTTCCCGGCCAGTGCGTCGGGTTCTACGGCGGCCATGACGCCGAGCGAGGCGCTGACGACGGCGGCCGCGGCGACCGCTCGGGTTGCGGCGCGATTGCGGCGTGAGCGGGTCGCGCCGACACGATAAGGTAACGGTACGGTCACGGGCATGGCTAGAACGTACGGGACGGCCATTCGGGTTCCGTAATCCTGTGCTAACGGTCACAGGTCAGCAAAAGCCCAGTTGATTGGTTACAACTCGATAACGACACGGTGTGGATGCATTGTCGACCTGGCGTGATGCCGTACCGCGCGGAGTTGACCGGCACGATGCCGGTCGCTCACACTGTTTCAGTGGCGACTAATGGAGTTCAAGCCATCGAAGCGCTCGCCGACCCGACCCGCCGGGCCATTTTCGAGGCATTGCCGACCGCGCCGCTATCGGTCGGCGATCTCGCGAAACTCGTCGGCGTAACCAGCTCGGCGGCTTCCCAGCATCTACGTGTACTGCGCGAGGCCCGGCTGGTGATGATGCGTCCGGATGGCAATCGGCGGCTGTACTTCCTGGATCCGCGCGGACTAGGCGATGCGCGCGACTATCTGGAGCAGTTCTGGCCCAGCGCGCTGGCAGCCTATGCCGCGGCTTTGAGCAACGCCCGCGGCGAGGGCAACACCTGAATGCTCGTGGTCAACCCACGCGGCGATAGGCCGTTCGCCCGCGATTGTTTCCGCTGGCAGGCCACGCCCGCTTGGCGAGCTGCTTGTCGACCGCGCTGATCACCTCGGTGACACCGATTCGCAGCAATCCGGGGTCGGGCGTATCTGCCATCGGATCGCCGAGCTGACCGGCCCACAGCACCGCATGCCTGCCGAGGAGATGTGGTGGCGGCCCGCCCCAGCGCGGCGGTGTCGGTCCGAACAGCAATACGGTGCGGGTTCCGAAGGCGGTGGCCAGATGCGCGACGCCGGTATCACCGGAGATCACGAGCGCGGCCTCGGCGACGGTGGCGGCGAGTTCGATGAGGTTCTGCTCGCCCGCGAGCACCCGGCCACCCGGTAGGCCCGCGCGGGCGGCGATATTCAGCGCGATATCGCGCTCGGACTCGTCACCGGTGAGGACCACTTCGCGACCGAGCACCAGCAGATGCCGTACCACCGCGGCGAACCGGTCCGGCGGCCAGCGACGGGCCGGTGCGCCCGCTCCCACGTGCACCACGATGCAATTGCGGCGACTGGTGGTCGCGACCGGTGGGACGAGTCCGAGATTGCGGCGATCGGCCACGATGCCGTCGGATTCGAGCAGATGACACCAGCGCTCGACGTGATGCATATCCGTCTGCCATTCCGGGCCCTCCAGCTCCGGAAAGGCGGGATTGCGGTAGGAGAGGATGCGTCCGGGATCGGTCTTGGTCAGCGCGACGATGCTCTCGGCGCTCGGGCCGTGCAGATTCACCGCCACTGCGGGTTCGGGAGCGTCCCAGCGCAGGTCACCGACGTCGGAGGTGGGGATCATGGAGTCGACGGAGGCGATGAGGTCGACGATCGGCTTCAAGCGATGCGGAGCGGCGAGGACGATCTGATCGTGCGGTTTCGCCCGTCGCAGCGCGCGCAACGCGGGAACCGCGGTGAGCAGATCACCGAGGCCACGTGCCTGCAGCACGAGAACAACCGCCACCCTCTTCTCCTAGCCACCCGAGACTCGCGAACCCGACCCACCCGCTTCACCCCATGGATGCACACGACGAGAGCCACTTAGGGATGACTACCCGAGCCCCCTCGGCGATAAACGTGAGCGAGTAGCTCGTTATCTGGCCCACTGTCCGAGTCGGAGGACTAACCTCTGCGATGGCGGCCAACTACCACCAAGGAGCGTTCCTATGACCTCCCGACTCAACCCTTACATCAGTTTTTCCGACTCGGCGCGCACCGCGTTGGAGTTCTATCGAGATGTGTTCGACGGCACGCTGACCATGCAGACCTTCGGGGATATGGGGGATAAGGACGCGCCGGGCGCGGATCTGATCATGCACGGCATGCTGGAAACGCCGAGCGGATACACGCTGATGGCTTCGGATACCCCGCCAGGTATGGAATACAAACCAGGTAGCAGCATTTCGATCAGTCTCAGCGGTGACGACCCCGATGAACTGCGCGGCTACTGGGACAGGCTGTCTGCCGGTGGCACCGTGACCGTGCCGTTGGAGAAGCAGATGTGGGGCGACGAATTCGGCATGTGCCTGGACCGCTTCGGTATCGCGTGGATGGTAAATATCGCGACACCCGCCTAGGGCGCGGTCGCTCGACGCGTTCGAGCAAATGTCCAGAAAACCGCTGGCGCGAGGCATAGCATCACGCTATGACGACAAACAGCGTGCTACAGGGTCCTCTGCAACGGGTTGCGCGCAGTGCATGGCAAACGGTGCTGGTCACCGGCATCCTGTCGGTGATCCTCGGTGTGATGATCCTGGTCTGGCCCGATGTGACACTGGTGGCCGCAGGCATCATCTTCGGCATCTATCTGGTGGTGAGTGGCTTCCTGCAGTTGGTGGCCGCATTCGGCACGCACACCAGCACCGGAATCCGGGTGCTCGCCTTTATCAGCGGTGTGTTGTCGATCATCATCGGTATCTTCTGCTTCCGTGACGAGTTGGAATCGATTCTTTTGCTCGGCCTGTGGATCGGTATCGGCTGGCTGTTCCGCGGTGTCGCGCTGCTGATGGCAGCGATCTCCGAGCCCGCGCTACCGGGTCGAGGCTGGGAGGCTTTCTTCGGAATCATCACCGCGATCGGTGGTGTAGTGCTGATCGTGTGGCCGGTCGCATCGGTGGCGACGCTGGCCTTGGTCGCCGGGTGGTGGCTGATCGTCCTGGGCATCATGGAGATCATCACCTCGTTCGGTGTCCGCAAGGATGCGAAGAAGCTCGCCGAGATCTGAGATCTCCGGCGTATTTCCGGTGGGGGACTGATGCTTTCGCCGTGGCGGCGCGGCTCGGGTTTTTCGATTTATGCCACGATATAGGTATGCCTAAGACGCTGCCCGCGCTGGATGTGTCCGCGCCGATCTGTTGCGCGCCGGTGGCGGCGGCCCCGGTCGACGATCGGGTCGCGCTGGAAGTTGCGTTGCGGGTGAAGGCACTGGCGGATCCGGTGCGGGTGAAATTGATGTCGCTGCTGTTGGCCGAGCGGGACGGCACGGTCAATACCCGCGAGCTGGCCGCGGCGGTAGCGCTGGCGGAGTCGACGGTGAGCCATCATCTGGGGCAATTGCGCGCCGCCGGTCTGGTGGAATCGGTACGTCAGGGCATGACCGTGCAGCATGCGGCACGCCGGGATGCATTGTCCGCCTTATGTTTCGTACTCGACCCGGAGTGCTGCGGCTAGCAAGATGCCGCGCGATTCGGCTGTCGTGGCCGATCTGCTGTCGGTCTCCGGGCGGAATCACCGGGCGGTTCGTTCCGAGGGGTCATTTGCGACGATCGACGACATGTGCAGTGCCGCAATTGATTCGGGGGAAAGCCCGAGCCGATCCCGCAGCACGGATTCGGTATGTTCCCCGAGTCGGGGTGCGGGGCGGGCCGGGACGTGCGTGCCGTTCACCGAGATCGGGGAACCGGGGGCGCGGTATTCGCCGATCTCGGGTTGATGGAGCAGGGTGAACAGGGGGTTCGCGGTGATGCGCGGGTCGGTCGCGAGTTCGTCGAAACTGCGGTAGCGCTCCCAGAGCACCGATGTTTTCGCCAGGGCGGTGCCGATCTCCTCGGCGGGGCGGTCGCGGAACCACGGGGTGAACAGTCCGGTCAGTACGTCGCGATGACGGTAGCGCGTGCCCTCGTCGGTGAAGTCCGCCGCCAGCGCGGTGGCCAGCGCGTCGACCGCCGCGGTGGTGCCGGTCAGCTCGGTGAGATCACGAAAGTGCCTGGGGGTCAGGGCAACCACCATGAAGGAGACGCCGTCGGCGCTGGTGAAGTGCTGACCGTACTGGCCGTAGATGGCATTGCCCAAGCGCGGGCGCTGCCGCCCGCACAGCGCTGCCTCGGTGAGGAAGCCGAGGTTGCCCACCGTGGCCAGCGCGACGTCCTCCAGTGGGAGGGTGATCCGGCTGCCCTGTCCGGTCGCGTCGCGGTGGCGCACCGCCGCGGTGATCGCCAGCGCCGCGTACACACCGCAGAGCAGATCCCATGCTGGCAGTACATGATTGATCGGGCCCTCGTGGTCGGCGGGTCCGGTGACGAGCGGAAAACCCGTGGCAGCATTGACGGTGTAGTCGACGGCGGCCGAACCGTCGGCGCGGCCCAGTATTTCCAGCTGGATCAGGTCGGGCCGCGTGGCGGTGAGCGTCTCGTAGTCGAGCCAATCCCGTCCGGTGGCGTTGGTGAGCAGGATGCCGCCGCCGGGTCCGCCGCCGGTGATCAGGCGGGTGACGAGCAGTTGCCCGGCCGGTGCGCGCAAATCGGCTGTGACGGAGCGCTTTCCCTTGTTGAGTCCGGTCCAATAGATGCTCTCGCCGTCGTCGGTGAGTGGCCACCGACGGTAATCGGCCGCACCGACGATCGGGTCGACGCGGATGACCTCCGCGCCGAGCTGCGCCAGCGTCATACCGGCGAGCGGTGCGGCGACGAAGCTGGAGATCTCCACGATGCGCACACCGGCCAGCGGCTGCGCCGCGGAGGTCGCGGGATTCGGCAAATGACATCATCCTCTCGGGCTACAGCGGTGTCATACCACTGACGAGCCAGTGGTCGTCGTGCTTCTCGACGGTGACGGTCACCCGGCTGGAACTGGTGGTCGGTGCGGGCACGGCGGTGCTGATGGTCACCTGGTCGATGAACATCAGCACCGTTACACGGTCAGTCGAGGCCGACAGTACGCCTGCGGATATCACCCGCGCTCTGGTGCTCACACCCTTCTCCTTGACCACCGGCACGATCGTCTTGTTCACCAGATTGCGGTAGTCGTCCTGGAACGAGCCGGTGAGTCCCGCCACGGTGGCGAGATCCTTGTCGACCGTGGCCGAGGTGTAACTGAGCATTGCCGCGACTGTTTCGCGGGCGGTGGTCGGTGCGTCCCGGTGGGCGGCGGCCGTGGCGGCGTCGCTGCGGTTGTCGCGCACGAGCAGTACCGCGGCCACGGTCAGTGCCACGATCACGGCTGTCAGCAGCGGAATCATGCTGAGCCGCATAATGTTTCGCAGGGCTGTTACGGATCGATCGGTCATGGCACGAACTCCACGTTGGACACCTTCGGGGTGCCGTCGACTTCCTTGATCTGCACGCTGAACCGGTAGGAGCGCTGTTCCTGCTGCCGAGTCTGCGTATTGGTGACCTGTGCGTTCGCGGCGACCATGACGGTGACCGCGCCGTCTTCCGGAGCCTCGGCGCCGTCGTCGGCGGCGATGGCCGCCGCGACGACCTCGCCGGTGGACAACACGTCGGCATCTCGGATGGCCTGCAGGTAGTTCCCGGACTGGCTGTGCAGTTCGTCCGCGAACGGTGCGGTGGTGATATCGCTGAGGCGGGCGAAGTCCGAATCGGCGCTGTCGCGGCGGATATTGATCAGGGCGGTGACACCGCGCCGGGCGGTGTCGACGATGGCGGCCTGGTGATTCGCGGCGGCCTCGGTCCGCCGATGCTCGCGCAGCGCCAGTGCCGTCACCGTGGTCGCGGCGAGGAGCGCGGCGACCGCGAGCACTACCGCAGCGGTGCGAAAACTCTTGCGCTCCAGCTTCGGACGAGCGAACCGCAGTCGCATGGGTTTCGGCTCCGACGGTGGTTTGCCCGCGCATGGCGTTGTATCAGTGCTCGCCACGGCATCCGGGGGATCCGAGGACTCGCACGGTGGCCCGGTCGGCCGGGTTGCCCGCCGACGCCGCGGCGGTTCCGTCATCAACGCGGTCGCAGCGTCGGTCGCGGTCAGGGAATCGGAGCGGTCAACAGTGAGGTCCATGACGCTTCCTGGGAGTCTGGTCGGTTGATGTCGATGTGGCGGTAGGGATTTCCGTCCGGCGTCAGATACATGGGGCTGCCGGGCAGATAGTGGGCGACTCCCGCGGGCGCGGGTGAGGGGCTCAACTCGAACGGCCCATTGTTTCCGGCGGGCGGTATCACCCCGTTGCGGCACTGCTCGGGGGTCGCGGCGCGCACGCCCGGGTTTTCCAGGCACGGCAGGTTCCGCGTGCCGCGCACGGCGAACTGCGAATCCTGCGGGACATTGCAGTACAGATTGGGCGGGGTATCGGGGGTACTGGTGTCGGTGGGGCTGCGGCGTTCGTCGGCGGAGAGATATCCGGTGGTGCAGGCGGCGGGATCCTGAACCTCCACGGAGAAGACGACATTGGCGCCGCCGTCGGCTGCGCCGCGTGCACCGGCGGTGTTCTCGGCTGCGATCAGGGGCGGCAGCAGGACCAGGATCTGCTCGATGGCTGGGTTGTAGGTCAGGGCGACCTGTCCCACGGTGGTCAAATTGGCCAGCAGCAGCGGCAGTGTCGGTGCCAGATTCTGGAACAGCTGGTTGGCATCGTCGGCCGCGGCCGGACCGCGTTCCAGGATATTGCGCACGGCGGGGTCGGCGGTGCGGAGCTGTTCGGTGAGATAGGCCAGATTCGCGGTCCAATCACGGATTTCGGCATTGCTGACCACCTGGGTGTTCAGCAGCGGGGTGAGTTGCTGAACGAGGGTGGTGAGGGCGTCGCCATTGGCGGCCATGGCGTCGACGAAGGTGACGGTGGAGTCCAATAGGCTCGCCACATCCTTTCCCGCACCGCCGAATCCGCGCGCGGACTCGTCGAGCACCGTGTGCAGGGTGTCGGGTGGGAGCGAGGCGAGGATCGCGCGAGTCTGCTCCAGGATGGGGCCGATCCGGTCGGCTACCCGCACGCGGTCGACGGCGATCGTATCGCCATCGCGCAGGAACGGCCCGTGGGCGGCCGCGGGTTGCAGATCGACGTATTGTTCGCCGATCGCCGACATACTGCGGACCCGTGCGGTCAGGTCGGCGGGTACGGCGACCGAGTCGATCAGCGACAGCGTCGCGGTGACTCCGGTGGGTGCCAGGTCGACGGAGGTGACGCGGCCGATCGTATGCCCGTCGTAGGTGACATTGGCGTTGCGATAAAGTCCACCGGCCCTTGGCAATTCGACGGTCACGCGGTAGCGGCCGATATCGAGTGCCGCCGGAATCCGTAGATAGTAGATGCCGGTGAAAGTCGTCGACACCAGCGCGATGATCGTGAAGACGATCAGCTGGTTGCGGACGAGGCGGGAAGTACGCCCACCCCTCGGGTCGGTACTCATCGGCCGCCTCCGCTCGCCGGTGGGGCGGCGAACGGGGTACCGAACAGCAGGCCTTGCTGCAGCCGCGGCAGCGTGAGATCCGCTTCCGCCCACAGGTTCATGTAGTCGCCGTGGATGCCGTTCGTGATGGAGACGGGCGGGAACGGGAAGGTGGCGAGCTGGTTGATATTGGCGACGAGATCGTCTCCGGTTGCGGCGATCTGCTGCAGGGTCGGTGCGAGGTTGGCCAGGTTCTGCTTCAGGTCTCCGTGGATCTGTCGTACCAGGGCGGTTCCGGCGTCGCCGAATCGAGTCAGTGCCGCGAAGGCATCGGTGAGGTCGCGCCGCTGCGCGTTGAGCACGCCGAGTGCGGGGTCGATGGCGGCGACGGCTCGACCGATGGTGTCGTTGTCACTGGACAGCTGAGCGGCGAACCTGTCGAGATTGTCCAGGGTGGCGGTTATCGCGTGCCGCTGCGAATCCAATTCGCCGAGTAGCGTATTCATTCCATCGAGCACATTGCCGATCGAGTCTTCGTGTCCAGCAATTGCTTTGGTGGCCTCGGTGACAATGGTCTGCAGATGTCCCAGCCCACCGCCGTTGAGCACCATGGACAGCGCCGCGAGCGTCTGCTCGGTGGTGGGATAGCTGCCCGCTCGCTCCAGCGGGATCACACTGCCCTCGATCAGCGTGCCCCGCGGGTCGGCCGGTGCGGTGAGTTCGACGTGGGTCGAGCCCAGCAGGCTGGTCTGCCCGATTTTGGCGGTGGCATTGGCCGGCAGCACGACGGAACCGTTGAGCGCCACGGTCACTCGCGCATGCCAGTCCTCGGTGGTGATGGTCGTGATGGTGCCGACTTCCACATCGTCGACGAGTACCGGTGAGTTCGGGGTGATGGTGGTGACGTCCGGCATCTCGATGACCACGTGGTAGCTGCCGGGGCCGTGGCCCTGCGTCCCGGGCAGCGGCAGTGAATTCAATCCGGTCCACTGGCATCCGGATACCGTGGCGCACAGTACGATTCCGCACAGCAGTGCTGCGGGACGGCGGGCCGTGCTCATCGCGGCTGTCCCGGCAGCAGAAGCTGCTGTAATCGCGGTGGGCTGTAGACGAGTTGGCCGGGACCCACGCCGGTGCCGGTGGACGGGTTGATGCTCACCGGCGGGTAGTTCATCCGCAGCGTGTTCAGTAGCGGCCCGAGGTATTGCGCGCACAGCTGGGCTCCTTGCTCGGAGGTGGCGTTCGCGAGGGCGGCGATGCCGCCGCAGATGAAATTGATGGGATTGCCGAAATTTTGGGGGCCAGGAACGCCGGTCATCGCGCCCTGCCCCGGGTTGTAGGTGTTGTAGTAGTTCGACAGCGCGGTGGGCGCGCGGTGCAGCACGGTTTCCAGCGCATCGCGCTGGGCGACGATCACATCGGTGGCGTCGACGAGCTGGCGCACCTGTGTGGTGAGCCCATCACGATGCTCGGTGACGAATGCCTGGATATCGCCGATGGCGGTGTCCAGGGTGCCCAGCGCGGTCGACAGATCGCTGCGGTTGCCCGCCAGCACCTCGCTGACTGATGCCAGCCGACCCTGGAATACCACTATCTGCTGCTCGCTGGCCGCCAGTGCGGTGGTGAACGCCTGTAGGTTGCGCACGGTGCCGAACAGGTCCGCGCTGCCGGCGGACAACGTCGCCATGGTGGCGGAGAGTTGATCGAGGCTGGACCGCAGGGTGTCGCCATTGCCGTTCATCGCCGCGGCGGCGGATCCGAGAAATCGGGCGCCGGGTCCGGTGGGGTCATCGGGCCGCGGCGCGAGCGCGCCGGTGACCCGAGACAGTTGCTCCTCCACCTGATCCCATTCGACCGGTACGGCGGTGCGGTCCACCGGGATATCGACCTCGCGACCGGCACTGGGCCCGCCGGTCCAGGCGGGGGTGAGCTGGATGAACCGGGCGGCGACCAGGCTCTGGGCCATGATCACGGCCTTCACGTCGACCGGTAACCGCAGCGACCGCGGCAGTCGCATGCGCACCGTGAGTTCGGTGCCGTGCGGCTCGATCGCCTCGATGGTGCCCACCTTCACCCCGACCACGCGAACCTCGTCACCGACGTACAGACCGCTGGTGGAGGTGAAATGCGCGGTGACGCTGTAATAGCGTGACCGCTGGACGGTGTCGTATCCGGCGACCACGACGGCGAGCGCCAGCGCGGCGGCGGTGAGTCGGAGCAGCCACCGGCTGCGGGCGCCGGGTCGAATTCGGAAGGCGCCGGGTCGAATTCGGGCAATCATCGGACCTGCGGGATCGGTAGGGGCGCCGGCGGAAGACCGAGCACCGTATTGATCAGGGGCTGTGTGTAGTCGGCGGGTACGAGGTTCTGCAGGTATGCGTAGAAGTAGGGGCCGCTCGCCACGGCGTCGCCGAGCGTGCCGATATATGTGGACAGCCCTTGGATGCAATTTGCCACGTTGTCGCGATTGTTGTTCAGCACCGTGAGAACCTGCCCGAGCTTGTCCAGGGCCGGTGCCAGGTCGGCATCGGTGTCGTGCACCAGGCCGGACAGTTGCCGCGACAGCTGGTCGATTCCGGTGATGAGCCCGCCCAGCGCCCCACTGCGGGCCTGTAATTCCCCGAGCAGCGAATTGCCGTCGAGCAGCAGGGAATTCACCTGCGGCCCGCGCTTCGCCAGTGCCGATGTCACCTGCTCGGCACCGGTGAGCAGGCCACGCAACGCGACATCGCGCTGGTTGACCGATTCGGCGAGGCGTCGCATCCCGTCGAGCGCGGGTCGCACCTGCGGTGCGGCCGCCGAGAGGACATCGGAGGCGCTGTCGAGCGCGCGGGTCAACTGGTCGAGGTCGATATCCCGGATGGCTGTGGTGGCCTCGTTGAGGATGGTCGGCAGCGTGTAACCGGAACGGGTTCGGTCGAGCGGGATGGTGTCGCCGGTGCGCAGACGGCCCACACCGGCAGGGGCCAGTTCGACGGCGCGCCGACCGAGCAGTGAGGTGGTCTTGATGGTGGCGGTGGTCGCGTCGCCGAGTGCGATATCCGGGTCGGCGGTGAAAGTGACGCGCGCGTGACCGCTGTCCACGGTGATGTCGGTGACGGTGCCGACCCGCACTCCCGCGGCCGAAACGTCGTCGTCGACGTGCAGACCGCTCGCATCGTCGAACAGCGCCCCGTACCGCAGGGGCTGGGTGCTGAGCAGCGGGATCTTGTCGAATTGCAGTGAGACCGAACAGATCGCCGCGGTGAGGACGATGCCGATGAGACCGATGCGACCGGCTTCGCGCTGGGAGAGTCGATTCATTTCCGCGCGCACCTGCCGGTCTGCTGGTCGGTCATCTCGATGACCACCGGGCGGCCGTCCGCGCCGGTCAGTTTGAACGACAGGCCGCACAGATAGAAGTTGAAGAAGGATCCGTAGGTGCCCATCCGGATCAGCTTGCGGTAGTCGTCCGGGAGCCGGTTGAGCACTTCGTCGAGAGTGTCGATGTGGTTGGTGGTCGGTGTGAGCGCGGCGTTCAACTGGCTGACCGTCGCGGACAGATCGGGGCGCACATCGGCGAGCAGGCCGGTGAACGCGTCGGCGGCGCCGTCGAGGCTGTCGACCGCGTGACCGAGGATGTCCCGGTCCTGCGCCAGACCCGACACCAGCTGCTGCAGATGGTCGAGGGTGCTGCTGAATTGGTCGCCCCGCGAAGCGATTTCGGTGAGAACCGTATTCAGGTTGGTGATCACCCGCCCGATGACCTGATCGCGATCGGCCAGCGTGCTGGTGACCGAGCCGACCCGGGTCAGCACCTCCGCGATGGTTCCCGCGCGACCCTGGAAGATCTTCAGCAATGCCATCGATAGCTCGTTGACCTGTCGCGGGTCCAGCGCTTGCAGCAGCGGATGGAATCCGCCGAGCAGGGCGTCCAGATCGAGCGCGGGCGCGGTGTTCGGCGGTTGGATGGTTCCGCCCACCGGCAGTTGCGTGGTTTCCGGCCCGCGCTGCAGTTCGAGGTAGCGGTTGCCGACGAGGTCCTCGTATCGGATGGCGGCCCGCGTGGACGTGGTCGGCCGGTCGTTCGTGGTGATCGAGAAGTCGACGTGGGCCCGGTGGTCCGCGCCGTAGCGCACCGCGCCGACCGATCCGACCGGAACCCCCGCGATGCGGACCTTCGCGCCGGGACGCATTCCGGACGCGTCGGTGAACACCGCGTGATAGGTCCGCGAGCCTCCGGCGTCGACCTGTGTGAACACCAGGATCATCGCGCCGTTCACCAAGACCATGACCAGCACGAAGATGCCCAATTTCAGTGCGCGCGACCGGTTCACCGGCCACCCCCGAGACCCAGCAGGTAGCTGACGAGGTCCGGGGTCCGCAGTCCGATCGCCTGCCGCGTCGGATCGTACGGATTCGCGCCGGTGTCGGTGACCATGTACGGCACGTTTACGACCGGGTCGGTGTAGGGCAACCCCATACAGTTCGGCCCGCCGGTCGCGTTGACCTTGGGTAGGTCTTCCGGATAGTGGTACGGCGTCGCGCCCGGTACCAGCCCGGCGAACATCTTGATGCCCGGCTGCCCGGTGTAGGCGGCGGGGTTGGCTTCGTTGCCCGCAGTGATTCCCTTGAACACGCAAGGGATTTCGGGCGAGTACAAGGCCAGCAGTGCGGTGGTGGGGTCCAGCAGCCGCAGTACGTCCGCGAGACCGGAACCGTTGTGCGCCAGCAGATCCGAGCCGGTATTCGAGACGGTCGCGGTGCTGGCGAGCAGCACCGAGAGTTGGCGCTGCTCGTCGACCACCGAGTGGCTCGTCGTGGTGAGGGCGTCCAGCGTGCGCAGCAGATCCGGTGCGATGTCCGCGTAGAGCTCCGCGGTGGGTGCCGCAGTGCGCAGCAACTCGGCGAATCCGGGATCGGCGGCATTCAATTGAGCGAGCACACCGGCGGCGTGGTCGATTGCCGCGCCGAGCCGGTCACCGCGGCCCTGCAGTGCCGTCGCCAGCGCGCCGAGGGTCGCCTCGAGTTGCGCGGGGTCGACCACGCGCAGCAGGTTGGTGAGTTGCTCGAAGACGGTATTGATTTCGACGGTGACGCGCGAAATGTCGATCTCCGCGCCGGGAGCCAGCCGTTCGACGGCGGCCGGGTGCGGCGCGTCGAAGCTGACGAACTTCGCGCCGAAGACGGTATTGGAGGTGATCTCGGCGGTGACATCGGCCGGAATCGACGTCAGCGCCGAGCGATGCACGCGCAGCGTCAGCCGGGCCTGACCGGAGCCGTACTCGATCGCCGTCACCTCGCCGACCTCGACGCCGGTCATAGTGACCTTCGCGCCGCGGTCCATGACCAGCCCGGCACGATCGGCGATCACCGTCACCGTCACCCAGTCGGCGAAGCGCTGCTGGTAGCTGCCCAGCACCAGCCAGCCGACACCCACCGTCACGACCACCAGCCCGAGCACCGCGAGTTTCAGCATTACTTGCTGCACCATTGCATCCACGCCCTATCCGGAAAGGTGGAAATTGCCGGTGCCGCCGTACAACGCGAGTGATACCAGGAGCACGACGAGGACCACCATGATCAGCGACATCCGCACGGCCCGCCCGACCGCAGCGCCCACTCCCGCCGGACCCCCTGCGGCGGTGAATCCGTAATGGGTGTGGATCAGCATCACCAGCACCGCGATCGCGATCGCCTGCACGAACGACCACGCCACGTCGAGCGGATTGAGAAAGGTCGAGAAGTAGTGGTCGTACAGTCCGGGTGACTGCCCGAAAATCACCACTGTGGTCAACCGTCCCGCCAGGAACGACGCCGCCAATGCCAGCGAATACAGTGGGATGATCGTGATCATGCCCGCCGCGACGCGCGTGCTCACCACATAGGGCACCGGCCGGATGGCCATGGACTCGAGCGCGTCGATCTCCTCGGCGATCCGCATGGCCCCGATCTGCGCCGTCGCCCCGGCCCCGAGCGTCGCCGACAAGGCGATCCCCGAGATCACCGGCACCGCGATCCGCACATTGATGAAGGCCGACAGGAATCCGGACAGCGCCTCGATGCCGATATTGCCCAAAGAGCTGAAACCCTGGATCGCGATGGTGCTGCCGGTCGCCAGCGTCATGAATCCGACGATCGCCGCGGTTCCGCCGATCATCGCGAGAGCACCACTGCCCATACTGATTTCGGCCACCAGGCGCAGGGTTTCGCCCGGATGTCTGGCCACCGCGCCGGGAGTTTGCAGAATTGCCTTGCCATAGAAGACGATTCGCGCACCGACGGCATCGATTTCGTGGTTCCAGCGGCCCAGCCGCTGCCGGGTGCGGACGAATTTGCCGGTTTCGGCGATACCCATCGAAATCACCTCCCCGAGAATCGGATTCCGGCCGCGGTCACCACGGTGTTCACCACGAAGAGGGCGATGAACGCGTAGACCACGGTTTCGTTGACCGCCTGCCCGACGCTTTTCGGGCCACCGGATACCGACAGGCCGCGATAGCACGCCACCAGTCCGGCGATCAGTCCGAACAGCATGGCCTTGACCGCGGAGATGGCGAGCTCGGTCGACCCGGTCAGCAATGTGACACCGGCGGCGAACGCTCCTGGATTCACGCCCTGCAGCAATACCGAGAACACGAATCCGCCGGTGATTCCGATAGCGCACACCAGACCGTTGAGCAGTACCGCGATCATCGTCGAGGCAACTACACGCGGTATTACCAGCCGTTGAATGGGATCGATGCCGAGCACTTCCATTGCCGCGATCTCCTCGCGGATGACTCGCGACCCCAGATCCGCGCACATCGCCGTCGCCCCCGCACCGGCGACGATCAGTACGGTCACCATCGGGCCGACCTGGGTGACCGCGCCGAATGCCGCACCCGCCCCGCTCATGGTGGCCGCGCCGATCTCGCGCAACAGGATATTGAGGGTGAAGCTCACCAGTACGGTGAACGGCACCGCCACCAGAATGGTCGGCAGCAGTGACACCCGCGCCAGCATCCAGCTCTGCTCGACGAATTCGCCGAACCGGAATCGCGTCCGCACCAAACCCCGTCCGACCTCGGCGATCATGGCGAAGAACTGACCGACTTCCCGAACCGGTGTATTGAGCCGTGCCAGTTCCATCGATCCTCCAGCGGACCACTCGGCGCTGTGGACGATGCCGACACCGGGATGGTCGAATGACTAACTATTGCGCTTACAGTGCGACCGACGATACATCACGGCAAGGGGCTTGCCCAGGCGTTTGCGATGAATTGTGTCCAGGTGTTCGCGCGCAATTACGACAGGCGAATGCGCGCTGTCGCCGGACATGAAGGGCGACAACGGATCACGGCGAGCAGGAGATATCGCCGCCCACTCGATCGAGCAGGGGGAGATGCCGTCGTAAACGGCCGTACCCGCCGAGTTCCGGCGGGGTACGGATAGCGGGTGACTACTTCGCCGCAGCGGCCTTGGTAGGACGGCGCGTGGCCGATGACTTCGTCGGCGCTGCCTTCTTGGCGGGTGCCTTTTTAGCGGGTGCCTTCTTGGCGGGTGCTTTCTTCGCCTTCGCGCCCGATCCCGACTCGAGCAACCGGCTCGCCTGTTGGAGAATGCAGTCGAGGCCGTACTCGAAATTCCGATCGTCCGGCGCCCCGCTGTGCAGGCCCTTCGAACCCGCCTCCGCCAGCAGCGGTGTGGTGTCGGGGGAGATTGTGAGGCTGTCGTAGTACGCGCCCGCGCCGGACTCCGATTCCTCGTTCTTGTCGGAGAGGCGTTGCAGCACAACCGATCCGCGCACATGCAGCTGAACAGCGGAGTAGGTCGCGACGGCGTCGTCGAGGGACAGTCCGGCCTCGACCAGATTGGCGATGACCTCCTCGGTCTGCCGTGCGCCCAGTTGCGCGGCTTCCGGGCTCAGTGCCGACCTGATGAGTATCAGATCGCAGAGAATGGGATTGGCGTTGAACGTCTCCCGCATGGTGCGGGCGTGGTTGCGCAGTGATTCGCGCCAGTCGCTCGCGACGACGAAAGGCGTGACGAAGGTGGCGTACTGGCGCAGCGCGCGGTCGGTCATGGCATTGAGCAGTTCGTCCTTCTTGCGGAAGTACCAGTAGATGCTCGTCACGCCGACGTCGAGATGTTTGGCCAGCATCGGCATGCTCAGGTTGTCCAGCGACACCTGATCCGCGAGCTCGAACGCACCGTCGAGGATGTCCCCGGGATTGAGGGATCCGCGCTCACGCCGCGGCCGTTTCTCCGCGGCTGCCCGCTTCGCCATATGTGCGCCCACCTCCGTGAAGTCCGCTCCGACGCAATCGTTTCCCGGTCCCGGGAAACCGACAGCAACAGCCATCGTACCTATAACCGTAAATCCTACTGCGATGCCTTCTATCGGCGCGTCGCGGGCCGCTGAGCCGGTGCGGGTGTCGCGCATGCATACTGACGTGGATACAGTATGTATATCTGTAAGCTCGCGACAGAGGCGGTGGCAATGGATCTGGGATTGACCGACGCGGCAGCGGTGGTGGTCGGCGGTAGCCGCGGCATGGGCCTGGGCACCGCCCGCTGCCTGGCCGACGAAGGCGCTCGGGTGGCGGTGCTCGGTCGCTCCCGCCCGGATCTCGATGACGCGGTCGAGGACCTGACCCGCCGCGGCAGCCCGGATGCCATCGGACTGGTCGCGGACGTGCGTGCCGCCGATCAGGTCGCCGCCGCATTCGCCGAACTGGGGCAGCGCTGGCACGGCGAACTCAATGTGCTGGTCAATGCGGTCGGACCGACCGTGCAGGGCCGTTTCGACATCCTCACCGACGACCAGTGGCTCGAGGCCGTCGAGGACGGCGTGCTGTCGATGGTGCGCAGCGTCCGTGCGGCGCTGCCGTTGCTGCGCAAGGCCGAATGGGCGCGGATAGTGAACTTTTCGGCGCATTCGACGCAGCGGCAGAGTATTCCGCTGGCGGCCTACACCGCCGCGAAGGCGATGGTGACGAGTGCGTCCAAGAATCTGTCACTGTTGCTTGCTGGAGACGAGATTCTGGTGAATGTCGTCTCGCCCGGCACCTTCGTGACCTCGGCGCTGGTCGATTGGGCTCACTCGGTCGGCGTCGAGAGCGACGACCCCTATCGGCTGATGGCCGAGATCGCCAAGCATTACGGACATCCGGCGCAGCTGCCCCGGGCGGGCCGCCCCGAGGAGATCGGTCCGGTCGTCGCCTTTCTGGCCTCGCGCCGCAATTCGTATATGACCGGTGCGAATGTCAATGTCGACGGCGGTTCGGATTTCACCTGAGCCCGGGCCCGGGAAGGCCGCCTGAGCTCAGACTCCGGTAGGTCGCTGAGTCCAGGTCGCGGGACGGCCGCTGAGTCCAAGCTTCGGGTCGGGCCGTCGAGCCCAAGCTTCGGGTCGGTCGCCCAGTGCGTCAGACTCGCTTGCCGTCGACAAGTGCGGTCAGCACCGCGAAACTGTCATGTGCCGCGGCACCGGCGACGGCTCGCTCGACGCCGACCCGCGACACCTCGAACGGCTGCATCCGCTCTCCGGCCTCGGCGGTGCAGACGGCAGCGAGGAAGAGTTCGGTGATACCGGCGCGATACAGCGTCCACATGCGCTCGAGGTCGACACCGATCCCGGCGGCCGTGAGCCGGGCCGTGTACCGTTCTACGAGTTCTCCTTCGATGGTGCGGAGCAGATCCGGCTCGACCGAGGCATTCGCGAAGTAGGCGATATCACGGATGCCGACACCGGCTGTCGCGATCTGCCAGTCCAGGAATCCGGGCCCGGTATCGGTGAAGAAGAGGTTGCCCAGGTGCGGGTCGCCGTGGATCAGGGTCTGCGGCTGCGCGGCCCAGAAGGCGTCGATATCCGCGCTGCGCTGGTAGAAGATCCGGCACTGGCGCTTCATCACCTCGGGTATCAGATCTCTGGTATGGCCGGTGACCTCATGGAGGAACCGGCGGCGGATGAGATCGCCGAGACGGATATCCGCCGTCGTGCGCACCGTGAGCGGCCGCAGGTCGTTGGCGAACCGGCCGCTACCCCAGAACGCGAGGTGCAGATCGGCCATGGCGTCGACGACGGCCTGCGCCTCGGTGCGCGTGACCGTATCGACAACAGTACGGAAGTGCGCGGTTCCCGACAGATCCTCCAGCACTAGGACGCTGCGGCGTCGGAGTCGATCACATTGCGCGACATAGCATCTCGGCACCCGCACCGAGGGATTCGCGCCCAGTGCGCGGTAGGCGATGACCTCGTGGGTCCCGAGGCGGAAGACGTTCATCAGGACGTGCTGTAAATAGTTGCGCGGCGGCAATTTCACGAACAGCTGCTCGGGCACCTCGCCGCTGTCGGATTTCACGGCGATACGAGCGCGCGCCGCGGTACCGGAATGCGCGTCCAGCACATGCACCGCGGTGATCGCGCCTGGCCGCAAACCGAGTGCCGCGCCGAGCCAGCGTGCGTTCACCTCGTGGATGCGCAGTGGAAGCGCCGCCGGGCCGGGTACGGTTCGATCGAGTCCCGCCCGGACGGCTTCTCGTGCGGCCATGCCGAGGCCGAGGGTGGTGTCGAGTGATCGCAAGGTCTTACCGGTGTCCCGTTTGCTGCGCCTGTTCCCGGGCGATCCGCTCGTTGTGGATCCGGACGAGTTCGCGGTAACCGATATGCTTCCACTGCGGTTTCGGCTGCACTCCCCATTGATCCTGGGCGGTCGTCTGGCCTGCGGCTTCGGGTTTGCCGCCGAGCGGTGGCGCGTTGAGGGCACCCTGGTTGCATTCGAGTGTGTCGTCGGAGTAGCGGACCTTCATCATCTCGTCGCAGATTTCGGTGATCGACAAGGTGGGCCAGCCGTACCAGAGGGCGAGGGCGGGCACGGTCAGCGAACCTTCGACGACCAATGCGATCAGGCAGACGAGGATGCCGCGCTTGAGCCACTTGTGCATTCGTGCGAACGGCGCCGTCGTACCGAGCGGCAGATCTTGTTCCGGCGACGACTCGGCGGCGGGTGACTTATTGCTCATGGTGTTCTCCTGGAGCCGGATTCGAGGTCAGTCGGAGAAGATCTCGCGATTGACCGTGTGCAGGTAGGGGATCGCGAGGAATGGCGTGATGTAGAAGATGTCGTACAACCACCAACCGATCACCGGAAGCACGATGCCGTGGAAGCGCACATCGGCGTACACGGTCATATTGACGACGTAGCCGATCCAGATCACCACACCGAACCAGCAGGTGACGATCAGCCACTGGTGGCCCCAGCGCTTCATCTGCAGGAATGCGATCGCGGCCGCGACCCGCATCGGGAATACGGTGAAGATCAGCGCGACTTCCCAGCCTTTTTCGCCGGGCGCGCCCGCGCCGCCGATCCACAATTCGTTGTAGTGCCAGAAGTATCCGGCATCGACGAAATTGCCCCACGCGGTGAAGAACACGCGCGTGACGATGGTGTGGTTGGCGAATAGATCGAGTACCCAGCCGATGCTGTTGAGGAAGGCGTCGAGGATGACCAGATAGCCGATCAGGGTGACGATGATCGGCCGGACGGACAGACCGTCGCGTTGTGCGTTGCGCTGCAACCACACTCCGCGCAGGAAGATCGGCAATCCGACGAATCCGAAGATGAAGGTGCCCATCAGCGCGGTTCCGACGGTGAGCCACTGGTCGGCCCGACGTTGCGCACGCCGGCTTTCCTCGTGGTGTTCGTCGTAGGTCACCGAGGGTTCCCGCGCTGTCTTTCCGGTGCCGCGGCGCAGGGTGAATGTCGGCATATTCATGATCGCACCTACCAGTCCCTGGTCATATACATCTGTATTTGGATCAGGAACATCGCCAGTAGAAATCCGTATATGGCGATCTGGAAAACGATGAGCGCCCGGCGGCGCTGCCGATCTTGTTCGTTCATCGAACGGTCCTCCTAGGGTGACTACACGGCCGGGTCTTCGGCGGTGAGCAGGCTGGCCGCCGCGATCTCGCGTAGGCCTTCGTTGATGGCGCCGTCGCTGCTCAGCGGCGCGAGCACACATACTTCGGCCGCCTCGAGTTCGTTCGCGCCCGCGGCGATGAGCCGCGCCGCCGCCACCAGCACACGCGTCGACGGCGATTCGAATTGGAAGACGTCATCGGCATTGCGAATGGTGTTGGCGCAGTTGACCAGTCGCCGTGCGACGGCAAGACCGATACCGGCCTCCGCGGCCAGCACCTCGGCCTCGCGCTCGGGCGGCAGATAACCCATGGCGATGGTGACGAACCGCTGTCGCAGCGAGGGCTTCAACTCCTTGAACGAGCTGCGGTAGGCCGGATTGTAGGAGCAGACGAGCATGAACGTGCCGGGCGCGGACACCACTTCGTCGGCGCGATCGAGGAACAGCGTGCGCCGGTGGTCGGTGAGCGAATGCAGGATGGCCAGCGAATCGTGCCGGGCCTCGACGACCTCGTCCAGATAGCAGATCGCACCGGACTTGACGGCTTTGGTCAGTGGGCCGTCTCGCCAGGCGACGTCGCCGCCGGATACCAGGAACCGGCCGACCAGATCGGAGCAGGTGAGATCGTCGTGGCAGCTGATGGTGACCACCGGGCGGCCGAGCAGGTGGCCCATGTGCTCGACGAATCGCGTCTTGCCGCAGCCGGTCGGTCCGGTGAGCATGACCGGCATGTGCTGCTGGAAGGCCCATTCGAACAACTGCACCTCGGTGCCGTTGGAGTAGTACAGATCGGTTGTCATCGGAACTCCGGAATTCGCAACATCATCGGTCGACCAACTCGCGGTGGATATGGGCGAGTACGCGAGGCAGTTCTTCGGCCCGCAGGATCCGGCGTGATCGGCGCGCGCCGAATACCTCGGGCAGGGGATCGACGCGGGTCGGGCCGACGGCGAGGTAGTAGATCGTGACCCCTGCGTCGTCGGCCTCTTCGATGGCGTGCGCGACATCGGCCCACGCGTAGCGGCCCTCGTAGCCTTCGTCGGACATCAGGCCGTCGCCGATCACGATGATCAGGCGTCGTTCGGAGGGCTGCTCGAGCAGGCGGCGGGTCAGGTGCCGCAGTGGCGCGCCGAGGCGGGTGTAGCCGCCGGTGATCAGGCCCAGGCTGCTCGGGTCCACGAAACGGGCATCGTCGAAGTCCTTCAGACAGCGCACTTCGACCCGGTGGCGGGTATTGCCGGTGAAGACGAACAGGGCGTGGCGTTCCCGGGCGAGCGTCATGGCTCGGGAAAGTGCGTCGGCACAGGCCAATTCGAGCCGGAAGATCCGGCCGCCGTGTACGCCGAGGGAGGAACTGCCGTCCAGGAGTACTGCGGTGGTGACGTCACGGGAACTGGGCAACAGCTCGCGGAACACCCGTGGCTCGGCCGTCGCACCGGAAATCATGTCGACGTAGTGGCCGACATACCGGTCGATATCGAGATCCGAGCCGTCCTCGAGGCCGCTGCGCATGGCGCGGTGGGTATGTTCTTCGAACCAGCGGCGGATGTCGGGGGAAACCGGTGCGAGCGGTCGTGGCCGGGTGGGGTGCTTGCGTTCCAGTACCGCGACGTGGTCGCGCAGAAAGCTTCTCGTCCAGAGGTTCCATTCCGGATAGGGCAGGCCCGCGCGTTGATCGGCTCGGATTTCGACGTCTTCGTTCTCCGGTCGGCTCGGCGGGGGAAGGTTGGTATTGCGGCTGCCGCCGTCACCGCCGACGGGTACCGACATGACGCGATAGGAGTCGCTGCGCGTCGAGGTCCACGGCATCCGGGCGTATGCCCGACGTGCCGCCACGGCCAGGCCGCCGCGTGTGGGAGCGGCCAGCGGGAGCTTGCCGAGCAGTGGATGTCCGTGAATCTGCTGCCGTGATCGCGCCAAACACAGTGCGCGGTCCAGTATTTCGTCGCCATCGAGATCGTGGTCGGCGATCTCGAGGTGGGGTAGCAGCCGACGGAGTTCGGGCAGCAGGCCGGGCAGCCGGTCGGCGATCCAGCCCGCCGCCACACCACCCTCGACGATCGACAGCGCACCCAGTTCCCGGGGTGACAGCTCGTGCAACGGGTACCGCGCGATGCGGTCCTTCGATGGCGAACACTGCAGTGCCACACCGCATGTCAGCGTTGCCCGGGTCCAGTTTGCAGCCACGGGTGGATACGGCACCTGCACGACGCTGCGAATGGGGTTCAGACCGAAACTGCGCCGCTCACCGGTCACCAGCCGCACACCCTCACGGCGACGTCCGGAGAATGCGACGGCCGTGACCGCGCAACTGCGCTCGATCGAGAGCCCTTGCACCGCACCGTTCATGACGAATATCCACTGCCGCCGGGGCCGGAGCTGCTCAGAAGGTGCCGATATTCTTCATGATCCAGTACCAGAACGCGATGATCAGCAGCACCGCGCCCCACGCGAGGGCGATGCGCACAAGGTCCAACAGCATGGCCATATCTCCATATTCTTCGGTTCGAAGCGGTTCGATGGGTGGTCCGCGATGCTTGCTTCATCGAGGCTCCAGACTGCGCAGAACGGTGATCAGGTAGTTGTCGAGTGCGTTGGCGCGCAACGCCTTCGAGCCCGAGGTCGTGGTCAGCAGGGCGTAGAGCCCGAGTAGAAAGAACACCGCGCTGTGGTAGGGATCGACGGCGATCTCGGCCTCGCCGTGGTCGCGGGCGCGCTGGATCTCCTCGACCACCAGGACGATCACGGGATGTTCGCGCCACTCGTCATCCAGTGGCCGGGTCGGCGAAAAGTGAATCGCGAGTAGCTCTTTGAACAGCAGGCTGCCCAGGCGCCGCTCGAGACCGACTATCAGCTGGATCGTTTTCCGCAGCGCCGATTCGAGGTCGTGCGGTGCGGTGAGAAAGCGGGTCAGTTCCTTGGCGATCCGGGCTTCCTCGCGTGCCTCCAGTTCCAGCAGCGCGTGTTCTTTGCTGGGGAAGTGGAAATAGAAGGTGCCGCGCGCAACGCCCGCCGCCTCCACGATCGTGCCGATATCGGCATCGGTCATGCCGACGTTCTTGAATTCGGCGATGGCCGCGTCGAATACCCGCTGCCGGGTCTGCAGACGCTGGGCTTCGCGGCCCTGGGGCTTGTCCTGAACTTCGCTCATGCGCCAATTTCTAACTCTGTCACTGACGGGTGTCAATGAAGAACGATCCGCACGATTCGGGTATAACCCGAAATATGTTCTCCGGCTTACGATTTCTATCGCGGAATGAATCCTCGAAGTGCGGCTCAGAACATACTGACAGATGTCATTGAATCTCGTCAATGAAATCGATGGATCAGCCGCGAGTGTGCGCACCGCCGTTCAGTACGTCGTTCAACGCCGTCAGCCGCGCTTGGAGAAAGGCTCGTGAGACCGGCGCCCAGGTCTCGATCAGATCGAAGCCGTGGTACGCGCCGTGCACCACGTGCACCGTGCGTGGGACACCGGCCCGGCGCAGGCGTTCGGCATAGGCGACGTCCTCGTCGTAGAACAGATCGTTGGTGCCGACGCCGATCCAGGCCGGGCAGACCCCGGCCAGGTTCTCGTATCGGGCCGGCGCGGCCAGTGCCGGCACCGTGCCGGTCGCGGCCGGGCCCAGGTAGGACTGCCATCCGAAGCAGTTGTTCCGCGGGCTCCACAGACGTAGTCCGCGGTGGGCGATATCGGTGCGCGTGGTGGTCCGATCGTCCAGCATCGGATAGGACAGCACCTGCAGCACCGGGTGCACCTCGGCGCGTTCGTGGGCCAGCAGCGCAAGCGCGGCGGCCAGGCCACCGCCCGCGCTCTCACCGGCGATCGCGATACGTTCGGGATCGACATCCGGTTGGTCGGCGAGCCAGCGCAACGCGGCATAGCAGTCCTCGAGCGGTGTCGGGAAGGAATGCTCGGGTGCCAGCCGGTATTCCACCGATGCCGCGACAACCCCCAAGCGGTCCGCGACTCGGCGACAGAAGCCATCTCCCATCGCGGCGGTGCCGATGACGTAGCCGCCCCCGTGGATGAACAGCAGACCCGGTGCCTGGTGGGGAGCCCGTGCCGGTCGGAATACGCGCACCGAGACGTGCGCGTCGACCGCCTCGATCGTCCCGCCCGCCGGTCGACTGCGCCCGGTGAGTTTCGTCAGCCTGCGGACCGGCCCGATGGTGCGCGCACCGACCGCGGAGCGCGGCAGGTAACGCGCAATGCGGAGTTCGGGGTGGAAGGTGGTATCCGAACCCACGATGGTTCGTCCTCTCGCGGGCGCTGTCAGGCGACCAGGTCGTCCGGTTCGAACGGGGCGAAGAACGCGCTCATTCCGCGTCCGGTCAGTGCGTCGCCGAGTGCGACGAAGTCGTAGGACGGACCGGGGTCCCCGCCGACGCGGCAGACTTCGGCCAGGATGTCATCGTCGGCCAGTAGCGCACGGTGGATCCGGATGAGATCGGCATCGAGCGATCCGGTCCGTCGCTCCGCGTACGCGACCATCAGATACAAGCACAGCTGCTGTGCCGGGGTGTCCGGATGCGGGTCGAGTCCGCGCGACAGCTTGGTCCGCAGCGCGTCGAAGGTCTGCTCGATGTAGTGCAGGAATACCGGCCGCGGGCTGTGCAGGATCTTCGTCCGCACCTGCTGGGCCAGCGCCTCGCCCGCGCCGAGCAGTGCCTCGACGGTTCGCGATGTGAGACCGGGGACCTCGTTGTCGCTCATATTCTCTCCTAGCGCAACGGCCCCGGACCGTGACCGCGCACCGAGGCTGTCTGTTGAGCGCCACCGCTCTGTGCTGTCAACGGTAAGACATTCAGTATCTCGGTGCAAGTAGTCGACGACGCGCTGGTTATCCGTGTAATTCGTCTGTGGGAGCGGCGAAATCGACGGTGAGAACGGTATGCGTGACACTGTCGGACCCGTTGTCGCTTACGGCGGCGGCCGCGAGATCGGTGTCGCTGTTGTCTGCTGTCGGAATGGTCGGTACTCGGGGCGTGCAGCGGGGTGAGGTTGCGGCGTCGGCGGGACCGGCCGCGGGGGATCGCCGGATTCGAGCAGTGCGCACAGCCCGCGACGGGGTTCGGATCGATGAATTCCTCGGTGACGACTGCGTGCGATTCCCAGTTCTCGAGTCGGCTGTTCGCGTACCCCGCACGAGTGAGTGGTGTTACAGTTAGTATTACTGGATAGTCCACGGTTCCGTCTCGGCGCGCTTGGACGCGACGGCGGATAACAGGTTCGAGCTGGGTCGGCCTTCGGGCGCAGATATGCGATAGCCCCTCGATCTCAGCTGAGTTCCCACTGGAAAGACATCACGCATGAGCACTGGAACCACCGAGCAGCCGGTCGACGACACCGCATCGGCGGCGCCCGCCGCGATCCTGGAACTGCAGCGGCAGGCCTATCTGCGGGAGGGGCCGCCTTCGGCCGCGGTCCGGCGGCACCGGATCGACCGATTGCTCGTTATGGTTCTGGACAATCTCGACTCGTATGTCGACGCGCTTGCTCGCGATTTCGGCACCCGCTCCCGAACGGGGATTCTGTTCGCGGAGATCATGGGCATGTTGTCGACCATCGAGCACACCCGCTCGCATATCGGCAAGTGGATGCGTCCACGCAACCCCAAGCCGACGGCCCGCCTGTACGGGATCCGTGCCCAGGTGCAACCCACTCCACTCGGTGTGGTCGGCATCATCGGACCCTGGAACTTCCCGCTCCAACTGGTCGTCGTGCCCGCGGCGGCGGCCTTCGCCGCCGGTAATCGGGTCATGATCAAAATGTCGGAGATCACCGCGCATACTGCGGAGCTGACCCGATCGCTGGCACCGCAGTATTTCGATCCGTCCGAGCTCGCGGTGGTGACCGGCGGTCCCGAGGTGGGCGCCGCCTTCGCCGAATTACCTTTCGACCATCTGTTTTTCACCGGATCGACCCGGGTCGGCCGACTGGTTCAGCGGGCCGCCGCGGCGAATCTGGTCCCGGTGACCTTGGAGCTCGGCGGGAAGAATCCGGTGGTCGTGGCACCGAATGCCGACATCACCAGGGCGGCGGCGCGAATCGCTCGGGCGCGAATGATCAACGGTGGGCAGGTCTGCGTGAGTCCCGATTACGTCTTCGTGCCCGAGGACCGCATCGATGCCTTCGCCGATGCCCTCGGCGCGAGTCTTCGCGACATGTTCCCGGCCGTCGCCGCCAACGAGGATTACACGGCCTGCGTCGACCAGGCGAACTATGACAGGGTCCGCGCCCTCATAGACGAGGCGCGCGCCCAAGGGGCGCGGGTCGAGCAGATCGTGCCGACGGGTGAGACGCTGCCCGATCCGAGCACGCGGAAGATCCCGCCGACCGTTGTCCGCGACATCACCGACGACATGCGGATCGCTACCGAGGAAATCTTCGGACCGGTTCTCGTCCTGCGACCGTATTCGAGGCTCGCCGATGTCGTAGACCATCTGAGTGGGGGGCACTCGCCGCTGGTCGCCTACTGGTACGGGCCGGGCGGGCGAGACTTCCGCGCCTTCGTCAGGAGTACGCGCAGCGGCGGGGTCTCCCGTAACGACTTCGCGCTCAACATGTTTCCGGAGGACGCACCGTTCGGTGGGGTCGGCGCCAGCGGTATGGGGGCTTATCGCGGTAAGGCGGGCTTCGACACCTTCACCCATTACCGCACCCTGGTCGGCACCGATCTCCCGTTCGTCATAACCGCGCTGGCCGCGCCGCCGTTCCCGCGGTTCATCCACCGCGTCATCGATATCGCGCTGCGCACCGCACACCGGCGTACACGGCGCCGTCTAGTCGCCCGTAATTCCGGGCAATGAGTCCGAGCAGCGAACCCGAAATCCTTCCCGACACCTGTTGTAGTTACTACTGTATGACTTACAGTTAGATCGTTCAGCTGCGCACGCAGCACACGACCGAGGAGCCACCGTTGTCTCGTTCCGTGACCAGATCCGAACCGTCGACCTCGCAATTCACGCTCGCCGCGGCCGCCGATGCCGCCGCGGCCGCCATCCCGGATCGGGAACTGATCTGTCAGGGCGATCGGCGCCACACCTACGCGCAGATCGCCGAGCGGTCCAAGCGATTGGCGGCCTACCTGTACGCCCAGGGGCTGGGCTGCCATACCGAGCGGTCAGCGCTCGCCGATCACGAGGTGGGGCAGGATCTGTTGGGCATCTACGCCTACAACGGACACGAATACGTGGAGGCGATGATGGGCGCCTTCCGGGCGCGTGTCGCACCGTTCAATGTCAACTACCGATATGTCGAGAACGAACTGCGGCATCTGCTGGCTGATTCCGGTGCTACGGCGCTGATCTATCACGCCGCGTTCGCGCCGCGGCTCGCCGAGGTGCTGCCCGAGCTGCCGACGCTGCGCGTACTGATCCAGATCGCCGACGAGTCGGGTAACGAATTGCTGGATGGGGCAGTCGATTACGAGACCGTCATTGCCTCGAACGCACCGGATCCACTGCCCGTACAGCCCTCTCCCGACGATCTCTATGTGCTCTACACCGGCGGCACCACCGGTATGCCCAAGGGTGTGCTGTGGCGCCAGCACGACATCTTCATGGCGGCCTGCGGCGGGCGGGACATGTTCAGCGGATCGCTCATCGGGTCCTACGACGAGGTCGCCGCTCGGGCGGGTGCGAATCCCGGTGTCCGGATCATGCTGCTGCCTCCGCTGATCCACGGGGCGGCGCAATGGGCCGTGCTGACCGCGATGATGACCGGACAGACTGTCGTGCTGTCCTCGGTCGTGCAGCATCTCGATGCCGACGAGATCGTGCGCGCCATCGAGCGGGAGGGGGTAGCGATTCTGGTGGTGGTGGGTGATGCGATGGCCCGTCCGCTGCTCGCCGCGATCGAGTCGACTTCGGCCGACGTATCGTCGCTGGTGGCTTTGGCCAGCGGCGGTGCGGTGCTGAGCCCGTCGGCCAAACAGCAGTGGATCGCCGCGATTCCCGGTCTGGTCGTGATGGACGCCGTCGGTTCCTCGGAGGGCGGCACCCAGCTGAATCACGTCTCGTCGTCCGGATCCGTATCGACCGGCACATTCATCCCGGGAGCGGACACCTGTGTGGTGGCCGAAGATTTCGGTTCGGTGCTGGCGGCGGGACACGACGGTATCGGATGGCTCGCACAACGCCGCTTCACACCGCTCGGGTACAAGGGCGACGCCGCCAAGTCCGCGATCACCTTCCCGGTCATCGACGGTGCGCGGTACGTGCTGCCGGGCGATCGGGCACGACTGTTGGCGGACGGTTCCATCGAATTGCTGGGACGCGATGCGGTGACGATCAATTCCGGGGGCGAGAAGATTTTCGTGGAGGAGGTCGAGCTGGCGCTCTCGTCGCATCCGGCCGTCGCCGACGTCGTGGTGGTCGGCCGCCCGAGCCAGCGCTGGGGTCAGGAGGTCGCCGCGATCATCGCACCGGTCGACGGGACCGAGCCGACTGCCGAGGAATTGATTGCCCATGCGGCGGAATCCATTGCGCGGTACAAGCTTCCGAAGGTCGTGGTGTTCCGCCCGGAGATCGTGCGCAGTCCGGTGGGCAAGGCCGACTACCGCTGGGCGCGCGAACAAGCGATCGCCGCGGGCTGATCGCGACAGGGAAAGGAACCGAAGTGGACTTCGCCAGGGTCGAGCCGACCGCCGAAGAACAGGAATTCCTGGACCGGGCCCGGGATTTCCTCGCGGCCACCGTGACCGAGGACGTGCTGCGCCGCGCGCACGAGTCCGGTGACGGATTCGTCGAGGAGCTGCATCTGGCCATGGGCGCGCAGGGGTGGCTCGAGCGCGAGGCGAACAGTGCCGCGGACGGGGGATTGACGCCGGTGCAGCGCAGGATCTGGGATCTCGAGCGGCGAAGGGCCGAGGTGCCGCTGGTGACCTGGGGTGCCACCATGATGATCCTGCGCGCGGTCCGCGAATTCGGCTCGCCGGAGCTGCTCGAGGAGGTGCTGCCAGGGGTGTACCGCGGCGACACCCGGTTCGCCATGGGCTACACCGAACCCGAGGGCGGATCCGATATCGCCAACTGCGCGACGCGGGCGGTGCGCGCGGGCGCGGACTGGATTATCAACGGGCAGAAGATGTTCACCTCCGGCGCGCACAACTGCCGGTATGCATTCCTGCTGACCAATACTGATCCGGACGGGCGCAGACATCGCAATCTGACCATGTTCCTGGTGCCGCTGGACTCGCCCGGCATCGAGATCCAGGGCCTGCGGACCGTTGACGGTGAACGCACCAATATCACCTACTACCAGGATGTCCGGGTTCCGGATCGGTACCGGATCGGCGAGGTGAACGACGGCTGGCGGGTGCTCAACGGCCCGCTGTCCGCCGAGCACGGCGCCGGCGGTGCCGACCCGGATGGGCTGGCCGATATCGCGATCATGAGCGGCTTCGGCACCACGATGGCCGTGGCCGCCGACCGGGTGACCGCGGTGGCCGCCGCGGCCGGGCCGGACGCCCGACGGGGTCTCGACGACCGATCGATCGCGTATCGGCTCGGCCGGGCCCATGCCCGCATCGAGGCGGCGCTGAGCGCACCGAGTCTGTTCGGGCGGGTGGCCATCGCGCAGACCATGCGCGATATCGCCCCGGACCTCATGGACGTCCTCGGTGAGCGGTCGGCGGTACCGTCCAGGGCCGGGGAAGCGGTGGCCGACGGTGCGGCCGAATACCTTTACCGGTGGGCGCCGCTGATCGGCATCTACGGCGGGACGCTGGATGTATTCCGCAATATGATCGCGCAATACATTCTCGGGCTGGGGCGTCCGAACTATAGTGCGGCGAAATAGTCCCGGAGCAAGGCCGAATGCTCACCTTCTGGGGTCATGTCGAGGCTGGGCTGTCTCGCTGATCATCGCGGTGATCATGCGGCGCAGACGTAAGCCTGGCACAGCGGGAATTGTCCACTAGCCGTTAAAGATTCGCCGTCCCGGCAGGCAGGTGCCCAGCCGGGACGACGAGCGGTTACGAGGTCGGTGCGTTCTCGCCAGGGCGGGCCGGCGCGGTGGAATTCGCGTGCGCCGACGCATTCAACTGGATCAGTCGGCTCGCGTGATCGAGAATGCAGCACAGACCGTATTCGAAATTCCGGTCGTCCGGTGCACCCGATCGCAGGCCCTTTGCCATGGCCTCGGCGAGCAGCGGTGTCGTCTCTGGTTCGACCAGAATGCTGTCGTAATACGCCCGGCCCTCCGCCTCCAGCTCCTGGTTCTTGTCGTAGAGCCGTTGCAGCACAACCGATCCGCGAATATGCAGATTGACTGCCGAGTAGATGTCGAAGGCCTGCTCGACTGATAGGCCCGCTTCGACCAGACTGGCCACCGTCCGCTCCACCTGCTCGGCGCCCACCCGCCCGGCGTGCTGACTCAGCGCCGATCTGACCAGAATCAGATCGCACAGGATCGGGCTGGCCAGGAAGGTGCGCCGCATGGTGCGCGCGTGGTTGCCCAGCGTCTCACGCCAATTACGCGCTTCGACGGACGGGTAGGGCACGGCATACACATACAGCCGCAGCGCGCGGTCGGTCATCGCATTGAGCAGATCGTCCTTCTTGCGGAAGTACCAGTAGATACTGGTGACCCCGACATTGAGATGCTTACCCAACAGCGGCATGCTCAGACCGTCGATCGAAACCTGTTGTGCGAGTTCGAAGGCGCCATCGATGATGTCCTCCGGATTCAGCGAGCCGCGTTCGCGTCGCTGCCGCCGCTCCACGGTGACCCTTTTCGCCATTGCTAACCTCCTGTGCCCCATGCCCCGGTGAAGACCGGTTCGCGTTTCTCGGCGAACGCGGCGAATGCTTCGATCACATCGGCACCGGACAAGTTGATGGTCTGGGCGCGCGCCTCGTCGGCGAGTGCCTCGCGCATCGTCCGATCCGTTCCGTCGTTCAACAGCGCCTTGGTCTGCGCGAGTGCCAACGGCGGCCCGGCGGCCAGCCGTACCGCCAGCTCATCGACGAACTTGTCGGCAGCTTCATCGGGCTGTATCCACGTCACGAGTCCGAGTGAGTGTGCTTCCTCGGCGCCGATCATGTCGGCCAGATATGCCAGGCGCTTGGCCTGCTGCATGCCGACGAGTTTGGGCAGCAGCCAGGAGCCCCCGCAATCCAGCGACAGCGCCCGCCTACTGAAGATCTGGCAGAACCGCGCGTCGGGCGTCGCCACCACCAGATCGCACCCGAGCGCGAGATTCCACCCCGCGCCCGCCGCCACCCCGCGCACCTTCGCGACGGTGGGCACCGGTAGGTCGTGCAGTTGCTGCACGACCTCGTTGATGGTGCGCAACTCCCGGCTGGGATCGGGAAACTCGTCCATGCCCGCGGTATCGGAAATGTCGGCGCCCGAACAGAACGTGCCAGCGGACCCGGTCAGGACCACGGCGCGCACCTCACGACCGTGCGCGACCCGGCGGAACTGCTCGCGCAGGCCCGCCCACACCTCGCGGGTAAGCGCATTCTTACGGTGCGGGCGATTCAACGTCAGTGTCAGTACCGCACCCACTTGCTCGCTGAGCAATACCGGTTCATCGGCCACAACATCGTCCTTTCATGTCCGGGTCAGCGGACGGGTTGGCGGCACCGGGCCCGATGGCACCCCGGTCACGTAGTCGGGCAATGTCGTCGGAGCTGAATCCAGCTGCGGCCAAGACGGTTTCGGTGTGCTGCCCCAACGCGGGGATGGCCCCCATGGGCGGTTCGTATCCGGCGATGACCGGTGGCGGCAGCAGGGCGGGTACCGGACCGCCGGGCGTCTCGATCGACCGCCAGCGTCGGCGGGCCGCGAGGTGCGGATGGCCGATCACATCGGTGGGGGTGTTGTAGCGGGCGTTCCCGATTCCGGCCGTGTCGGCGCACGACTGGACGGTCGCGAGGTCGTGGCGTGCGCACCACTGCGCGATCGGGGCATCGAGTTCGCGGCGGTGTCGCACCCGTCCGGCATTGGTGGTGAATCTCGGATCGTCGGCGAGATCGGGCCGGTCGAGAATGTCGCGGGCCAGGCGCTGCCATTCTCGGTCGTTCGTCGTGCCGAGCACTACGGTGCGGCCATCGCTGGTGGGATAGGCGCCGTAGGGGGCGACCGCCGGGGAACTCATGCCGAGTGGCTGTTGGTCGATTCCGGTGTGCCGCGTGTAGTTGAGCGCGTACCCCATTAGTTCGGCGGCGGTATCGAACAGGCTCACCGCCGCCGTAGCGGGTTTGGTCGGGGTTCCGCCGGGTGCGCGTCTGCCGCAGATCATCGCCACGATCGTCAGCGCCGCGTAAAGGCCCGAGCACACGTCGGCGATCGGCGGACCGGGTTTGGCCGGGGCATCCGGGAATCCGGTGACCGCGCAGACTCCTGACTCGGCCTGAATCAGCAGGTCATAGGCTCTTTTATGGGACAGTGGTCCGCCGGGACCGTAGCCGTCGATCTCCATCGCGATCAGGTGCGGATGACGCACCGCCAGATCGTCCGCGGCCAGGCCGAGTGCGGCCGTCGCACCCGGCGCCAGATTGGCTACGAAAACATCGACGGATTCCAGCAGCCGGTGCAGAACCGCTTGTCCCTCCGGATCTTTGAGGTTGAGCGTCACCGATTCCTTGCCGCGGTTCACCCAAACGAAATGCGCGGCAAGGCCGTTGACCACATCGTCGTAGTCGCGTGCGAAGTCGCCGCCGCGCGGATTCTCGATCTTGATCACCCTGGCTCCGAAATCGGCCAGCGTGCGGGTGCACATCGGTGCGGAGACGGCCTGCTCCAGGGCCACGACGGTGACTCCGGCGAGCGGACCCGCGGTCGGTTCGGTCATCACATCACCAGGCCACCGTCCACCGGCAGTACCTGACCGGTGATGTAGGAGGCGGCATCGGAGGCCAGAAATACGAAGGCTCCCGCGACCTCGTCCGGTTCGGCCCACCGCCGCATCGGAATGCGATTGAGCATCTGTTCGGCGAACTTCGGATCGGTGCGGATCTTGGCCGTCATGGACGTGGCCGCCGCGGGCGCAAGGGCATTGACGGTGATCTGCTTGCGCGCGAGTTCGCGGGCAAGCGATTTGGACAGCCCGACGATGGCGGACTTCGCGGCCGAGTAGTTGACCTGTCCTAGTGCCCCGGCCAGACCGGCCGAGGACGTCACATTGATGATCCGGCCGGTGCCGTCGGTCGGCAGATATTCCAGCGCCGCCTTCGCGCAGCGGAACGCACCGAGCACATGGATGTCGAGCAAAAGTTGCACCGACTCCTCGGTGGTATTGCCGAACATCGCCGGTGCGGTCACCCCGGCGTTATTGACCACGATATGCAATGTGCCACCGGCCAATTGAGCGGCAGCGGCGGCAGCGGCGTCGACGGCCCCGGCATCGCGAACGTCCAGTGCGGTACTCGCGGCCCGCCCGCCTTCGGCGGTGATCTTCTCCGCCGTGATCGCGGCTGCCGTCGCGTCGAGATCGGTGACCAGCACCGCCGCGCCCTGCTCTGCCAGCGCGGTCGCGACGGCCGCGCCGATGCCGCTGCCAGCACCGGTGACCAGTGCCGCGCGGCCGGACAGATCGAAGCGGTTTCGAATCCGCTGTGGCTCAGACGACGACATCGAAGGTCACCGGCAGTGCGTTGGGCGAGCGGAACGGCTGGCCGAAGATATGCGGATCGCCCTCGGACTGCAGGGTGAATCCAGTGAGGCGGCTCAGCAGGGCCTCCACGGCGACTCGGGTCTCCATGCGGGCCAGGTGCAGGCCGAGGCAGGTGTGCGCACCCGCGGTGAAGCTGATGTGCGGAATGTGGGTCCGGAAGATATCGAATTCCTCCGGTCGCTCCCAGCGGATCTCGTCACGGTTGGCCGAGCCAAGGCACAGATCGAGCACCGCGCCCTTCGGAATGGCGACACCTTCCAGCTCGGCGTCCTCGGTCACGTACCGCTGCACCAGGGTGAGTGGCGTTTCGTAGCGCAGCCCTTCCTCGATGGCCTGCGGGATCAGGTCGTGATTGCGCTGCATCGCCTCGAATTGCTCAGGGTGGGTGAGCAATAGGTACAACAGATTTCCGGACGATCTATAAGTGGTTTCGAGTCCGGCGGGGAGCAGTAGCCGCAGGAACGAGTAGATGGCCTCCTCGGTCAGCTTCTCCCCGTCGATCTCGGCGCTCACCAGATCACCGATGATGTCGTCGGTCGGCTTGGACCGCCGCTGCTCGATATGGCCGATGAAGTATTCCTCGAGGTCATTGGAAGCCTGCAGCGCCTGCGGAACCTTGTTGGCGTAGCTGATGATCGACACCGCCGCCTCGCGGAAAAAGGGCAGATCCTCCTCAGGGAGTCCGAGCAGGCGTGCGATGACACGGGTGGGGAATTCGAAGGTGAATTCCTTGACGAGGTCGGCGCTGCCACGCTCGGCGAACTCGTCGATGAGTGCGTTGCAGATCGGCCGGACGATCTCCGGTTCCCACTGCAGCAGTGATTGCGGCTTGAAAGCCGTGGCGACCAGATTCCGGTGTGCCCGATGCTTTTTGCCGTCCATGGCCAGAATGGTCGGGCCCATGAACACACCGATGGTGGAATCGTAGAGCTTGGAACTGAATACCCGGCTATCGCGCAGTGCGGTGCTGACCGCCGGGTAGGAGACGGCGGCATAGCTGTCCGAAGGGCGCAGCGATTCCGGTGTCCGGGAATAGTCCATGACCGTTCCGTGGAAGACCCCACCGTCACGCCGCTTGGCGGCGAAGAACGGGTAGGGGTCACGCAGGTCGAGGGCTTCTTCGGCCGATTGGTCTCGAATAGGGATATCCACAGCTCACCTCTACGTCGTCACAGCGGTCGGCACGTCGCCAGTACAAGATACTGTAATATATACAGTATAGTCGTATCGAAGGCATGCCGGGCTGGCGGAGATCGTTATTTCGACAGGTCGTCGGCTACAGCTGAATGGGCGGCCCCGCGACCAGCGGCGCGACGAATCCGCCGTCTACGTGGATATCCTGTCCGTTGATCCAGCGCGCCTGCGGTGAGCCGAGGAAAGCGATCACGGGCACGATGTCGTCCACGGTGGCATGCCTGCCGATCGTCGCCTTGACGGTGTCGAGGACGTCCTTGCCCATCGATGCCTCGAAGTCGGCCAGGATCGGCGTCTCGGTCGGTCCCGGGCTCACGGTGTTGACCCGGATTCCGTATTTCTGCCATGCCGTCGGCGCCAGCCGCTTCGCGTAGATGATCGCGGCCTGCTTGGATGTGCTGTACACCGGATAGGCCGGATCCTGGCTCTGCTGCCAGCACTCGACGGTTTCGGCGTCGGTCGCGGCAAGCAGCCCGGCCAGCTCGTCCAGGCGCTGCTGCCAGCCGAGGGCCGCGACCGAAGCGACTGTGACGATCGCGCCGCCCTGCCGCAGCCGCGGCAGCATCCCCTCGACCATCAGCCGCATGCCGAGATAGTTCACTTTCAGAACATCCGCGGCGGGTGCCGTGCCGGGCACACCGGCGACGTAGGCCAGCAGATCCCAGTCCGGACCGATCCGGTCCAGCAGCTCCGTGATCGCGGCGGCGTCGCGCAGGTCGCACTGTTCGTGCTGTGCGGCCGGAGTTTCGTTGGGACGCAGATCGACCGCGAGCACATGGTCGCCGTTGTCGTGGAAGTGGGTGGCGGTCGCCGCACCGATTCCCGATCCGGCGCCTACCACCAGGATTTTGCGTTGCCCGGAGCCCATGAATACCACCGTTCCGCTGCACGGATGCGCGTTATAGAATGCTTGACAGTAAGGGTCACTATAAATCAGGCTGTTGGCCGATACAAACGATCTGGGGCGCGGTGCGCCTGCCCGGATCGGACCCGTATGAAGACGGATGGAATGGAAGTCCCGCTGATGAGCATGCCGATCGTCGACGAAGCCGCCAATGTCCTCGCGGACCCGACCGCCTATACCGATGAGGCCCGATTACACGGCGCGCTTACCGCGCTGCGGGCGAAGGCTCCGGTATCGCTGGTCGATGTGCCCGGCTACAAGCCGTTCTGGGCGATCACCAAACATGCCGACATCATGGCGATCGAGCGGGCCGACCGGCTGTTCACGAACTGGCCGCGGCCGGTGCTGATGACCGCCGAATCGGATGACATGCAGGCGGCGGCCGGTATTCGCACGCTGATCCATATGGATGATCCGCAGCACCGCATCGTGCGCGCTATCGCCGCCGATTGGTTCAGCCCGAAAGCCATGAAGGCAATGGGTGATCGGATCGAACAACTGGCCGAACACTACGTCGACAAGATGCGCGATGCCGGTGGGGAATGCGACTTCGTCCAGGAGGTCGCGGTGAATTTCCCGCTGTACGTGATCATGTCGCTGCTCGGCGTCCCCGAAGCCGATTTCCCCCGGATGCTCGAGCTCACCCAGGAATTGGTCGGCAACGACGACGCCGAGTTGCAGCGCAGCACACCGACGGACGAGAAGATGAACTCGCTGCTGGAAATGTTCGCCTACTTCCAGCACCTGACCGCGTCCTGGCGGGAGAATCCCACCGGAGACCTCGGATCCACGATCGCCAATGCCCGTATCGACGGCGAGCCGCTCTCGGATGTCGACACCATGTCCTACTACGCCATCATCGCCACGGCCGGACACGACACCACCAGCAGCAGCATCTCCGGTGGTGTGCGCGCGCTGATCGAACATCCCGATCAGCGCGAACGGTTGCGTGCCGATCTGGACCTCATGCCGCAGGCGACCGAGGAGATCATCCGCTGGGTCACCCCGGTCAAGGCATTCATGCGGACCGCCGCCGAGGACACCACGGTCCACGATGTGCCCATCGCCGCCGGGGAATCGGTATTGCTGTCCTATGTTTCCGCAAACCGTGACGAGGACGCCTTCGACCACCCGTTCCGGTTCGATATCGAGCGGGAGCCCAATAAGCACGTCGCCTTCGGATTCGGCGTGCACTTCTGCCTCGGCGCCGGACTGGCCCGGATGGAGATCAATAAATTCCTCACCGAACTGCTGCCGCGATTGACCTCGATCGAGCTGAACGGTGTGCCCGAACTCAGTGCGACCACATTCGTGGGCGGGCTCAAACATCTTCCGATTCGCTACTCGCTGATGTGACCGGAACGCCAGACGCGAATCAACGAACGATCAATGTGGATTAGGACGTAGCGATGACGAATGCCCAGACCTGGGACGAAACCCTCGAAGACCTCGGGCGCCGTCGTGCGCGCGCACAGGCGATGGGCGGGCCCGAACGGGTCGCCAAACATCGCGGCAGGGGCAAGCTCGACGCCAGGGCCCGCATCGAGCTGCTGCTCGATCCCGGCACCTTCCACGAATTCGGCACTCTGGTCGGTGGTGACGTGGCCGCCGACGCGGTCGTGACCGGTTCTGGACTGATCGACGGCGCGCCCGTGATGGTAGGCGCCGAGGACTTCACGACCCTGGCGGGCAGTATCGCGCCGGGCAGCAATTCCAAACGCTACCGGCTGGCCGAACTCGCGCTGCGCAATAAGGTGCCGCTGATAATGCTGTTGGAGGGTGCGGGATTTCGGCCCACCGGCGACCATTACGGGCGCACGCCAACCGATTTGCTGGCCCAGGCGCGATGCTCCGGCCGGGTGCCGATGGTCACCGGGGTGCTCGGCCCCTCGGCCGGACACGGTGCGCTGATCGCCCCCGTAGCCGATTTCGCGATCATGAGCCGGCAGGGCGCGATCTTCACCGCCGGGCCGCCTGTAGTGAAAGTGTCGACGGGGGAAGATATTTCGAAAGAGGATCTCGGCGGGCCAGATGTCGCGCTGCCCAGCGGGCTGATCCACAATCTCGCCGAGACCGACGAGGATGTTCTCGATGCGATCCGCCGCTACCTGTCGTATTTCCCGTCGAGCGCATGGTCTTATCCACCCGCGGTGGCTGTTGACGAATCGGCGGACCCGCGTCCGACGCCGGAACTGCTCGAGATCATCTCCCGTGACAATCGGCGTACCTATGATATGCGTGCGGTGGTCGATGTAGTTCTGGACAATCCCGACTGGTTCGAGGTGCAGCCCGACTTCGGCGAGGCGATCATCTGCGCGCTCGGTCACCTCGGCGGTCACCCGGTCGCGGTCGTAGCCAATCAGCCGCAGGTATTGGCCGGGTCGATCGATGCCGCCGCCGCCGACAAGGCCGCCCACTTCATCACCGTCGCGGACTCGTTCCACCTGCCGATCGTGTTCCTCGCCGACAACCCGGGCATGCTCCCGGGCAGCGAATCCGAGCAGGACGGCGTATTACGCAGTGGCGCACGGATGTTCGTCGCACAGACGGCGGCGACGACACTGAAGCTGCACCTGACGTTGCGCAAGGCGTACGGCTTCGGGTCCATGGTGATGTCGCTGATCGGATTCGACAGCCAGGTGGCCACCTTCGCGTACCCGGGCGCGACCATGGGTGCGATGAGCGCCGCCGCACTGAGCAGTGCCTCGCACGCCGAGCAAGATCTCTCGGCCTCCCTGCGCGCCATGGAACTGCAGGCGTCGTACCACTCGGCCGAACACATGGGCTTCGACGAGCTCATCCGTCCCGAGGAGACGCGCAACGCGCTGCTGGTGTCACTGCAGCGGGGCATCTATGCCCGGCAGGCCGCCGCCGAGCCGGTTTCTCGCACGGTCATCGTGCCCTGATCGATGCTGGCACGGGAGGCGCCGGACATTTGTCCGGCGCCCTTCGGCATGCGCCAAAGGCATTGCGGATCAGTGTGTTTCGGCGGCAGTGCTGGCGGCGAGCCCGAGGAAGGCAGCCACCACGCCACCGTCGACCAACAGATCGGTGCCGGTGACGAAGGCCGCGTCCGGGCCGAGCAGGAAGGCCGCCGCGGCGGCGATATCGTCCGGAGTGCCCGTTCGCTTGGCCGCCGACATACCGATCATGGCGCGCATCCCGTCGCCGGTGGCCGCCGAGGACAATTCCTGACGCCCCATCGCGGTGGAAATGACGCCGGGACTGATGGAGTTGATCCGGGCGCCGCGCTCGCCCCATGCCACGCTCGCGGCGCGGACCTGTAAATGATTGGCCCGCTTGGCGATTGCGTAGGCCAAGCCGGGCTCGGTCAGCACGTCCGGGGCCAGGGCGGGCAGATTCAGCAACTCGTCGGTCGGCGTGGTGGCCAGCGCGGCCTCCAGATCCGCGGGCAGGGTGCCCATATGTCCGCCCATGCTCGCGATGACCACTCCCGCCCCGCCCGGTGCGACGATCTGGCCGAATTCCTCCAGCACCAGGCCGACGCCGACGAGGTCTACCCGCAGGATCGCGGCCGTCGGCGCCTGTGCGGGGGAGAGCCCGGCGGTGTGCACGATCTGGGTGACCGGTCCGAGGGACTCGGCCGTCTTCGCCAGTTCGGCGACCGACTCGCGGGCGGAGACGTCCACGCTCGCGGCGATGACCGTGTGGCCGTCGTCCGCCATGGCGTCGGCGGCCGTCCGCAATGTGGTTTCGTCGAAATCCGCGAGCAACACCTGTTTGCCACCGGCCTGCCGCCGTGCGATCGCCCGGCCCATCCCGCCGGCGCCTATGACCACCAGCACGTCACGAATCATGCTTGTCTCCATTCATGCGACCGGGCATCTTCGCCCGGTAATTGGATTCTCTGTGATGGTAACGCTCTTGCGCATGCGGTGTGCGTTGGCCGGCCTGGGTGTCAGCTCGGGTCATATTCGCACGAAATCGGATCACTCGGCGGCAGACCTGCCAATGGTTGGCCCGCCCGGCGCTGGTGCAGCCCGGTCGGGCAATACGTCTGGAGCGATGGTCCGCCGTCACTATTTTCGGGAAATCTAATTCTCAAGTACGGAAACGTCGTTATACTTCCGTGCGTGCTGGCGGCGGCGTCGGCTCAGGTGGCCTTCTGGTGTACCTGGGCAAAATTCTAGCAATCCGCCAGTCCTTCATACTGTATTAACTACAGTATGCAAGTTGGCACTCGAGATGAGGATTTCCATGCGTGATTCACTCCTTCGCGCTGCGGTGGCGTGCTGTGGTTCGGCGGTCATTGCGGCCGCGGTTCTGACCGGTTGTTCCGACGACTCGAGTGCCGTGGCATCGACGTCGGCCGCATCGTCCAGCGCCGCCACTGCGGCGGCCTCGGCTGATTCGGCGACCATCAAGGCTGTCACCGATGCGTACGTGACCTTCTTCAATGGCGGGGCGCCCGCGGACCAGCGGATCGCGGTCGTGGAGAAGGGGCAGGTCTTCGCGCCGGTGTTGCAGGCGCAGGCGGGCAACCCGCAGGCGCAGGGCACCTCGGTCACGGTGTCTGCGGTCAAGCCGGTCGACGCCACCCATGCCGATGTCACCTACACCCTGCTGATGGGTGGTAATCCGGTGCTGCCGGATCAAACCGGCCAGGCGGTCAAGGATGGCGCGCAGTGGAAGGTTGCCGCGACGACATTCTGCGCTCTGCTGGCACTCCAGGGTGGTCAGTCCCCGGCCTGCTGACCGATCGCGAACCCGGAGCGCCCGGGTGCCGGAACGAACGTCCGGCACCCGGGCGCTTTGCGTTTTCGGCGGCTGATGTTCGGATCCGGCCTTCGGTGGAACTCTTGTGCAATGCACTACCGATAGGTATACAGTAGACATATCTATTCGACCTGCGGCAGGTTGTTCGATAGCAGCAGATGGCAGCCGGAATGGACTGTCACACCGCACTATTCGCCCAACTCGGACCGCGCTACGAGGCTGCGTAAACCGCTGTTGTCGAAGTCGGTGCTTGGGCTACCGGACAGGTCGAAACGACCATCCGGCGAATTGAAAGGATGCTGATGAGCGCGCTCGACTACAAGGCGATCGACGTCGACAACCACTACTACGAGCCGATGGACGCGTTCACCCGGCACCTGGACAAGAAGTTCCGGCGGCGGGGTGTCCAGATCGTCCAGGACGGCAAGTACCACACGGCGATTATCGGCAACCGGGTGAACCGGTTCATTCCCAATCCGACCTTCGACCCGATCATCGTGCCGGGCTGCCTGGATCTGATCTTCCGCGGTCAGGTCCCCGAGGGCGTTGATCCGGCGACGCTGATGCAGGTCGAGAGCCTGGAAATGCGGCCCGAATACCAGGATCGGGATGCCCGCGTGGCCGTGCTCGACAAGCAGGGCATCGAAACGATCTTCATGTTCCCGACCTTCGGCTGCGGCGTGGAAGAGGCGCTC
The DNA here is from genome assembly GCF_055584605.1 of Nocardia sp. NPDC102475. NCBI lineage: Bacteria > Bacillati > Actinomycetota > Actinomycetes > Mycobacteriales > Nocardiaceae > Nocardia > Nocardia sp. NPDC102475. Next base: position 386,805 of record NZ_JBVJLS010000004.1, read on the forward strand.
AGGGACGATGTCGAGGCGACGGCTGCGTCCCTGCACGCCTTCAACCTGTGGCTGGACGAGGATTGGGGTTTCGACCGGCCGGACCACCGGATCCTCTCGGCGCCGATGATCTCGCTGGCCGATCCGGCGGCCGCGGTCGCCGAGGTCGATTTCGTGCTGGCTCGCGGCGCGCGCGTCGTCCATATCCGGCCCGCCCCGGTGCCCGGTGTCGGCAGGCCGCGCTCGCTCGGTGATCGGTCGCACGATCCGGTGTGGGCGCGACTGGCAGAGGCGAATGTGCCGGTCGCATTCCACCTCGGCGACAGCGGATATCTGAAGATCGCCGCCATGTGGGGCGGTAAGGATACGTTCGAGCCGTTCGGGCCCGGAGATGCGCTGGACAAGATCCTCGTCGACGACCGCGCCATCCACGACACCATGGCTTCGCTGATCATCCACGGTGTGTTCGATCGGCATCCGACGTTGCGGGTCGCCAGTATCGAGAACGGCTCGGACTTCGTGCACAGGCTGGCCAAGCGGATGAAGAAGCTGGCGAACCAGTCGCCGCGCGCGTTCCCGAACGATCCGGTCGACACCCTGCGCGAGCATGTGTGGGTGGCCCCGTACTACGAGGACGATCTGCCGCTGCTCGCGGAAAAGATCGGCGCTGAGCGCATTCTGTTCGGCTCGGACTGGCCGCACGGCGAAGGGCTGGCCGAGCCGGTGGACTTTACCCACGAGCTGACCGCCTTCGGCGCCGCCGACGTGCGAAAGATCATGCGCGACAACGCTCTGGAATTCCTGGGGCTGCCGGTCGCAGCCACCGCGTGAGATCGGGGCCGCGTTGACCGAATGGAGTATCGGGGCCGTCTTCGACGCTGTCGCGGCGGCGGTGCCGGACCGGACGATGACCGTCTGCGGCGAGCGGCGCGGCACCTTCGGTGAGTCGGGGCTGCGCATCCGGCGGTTCGCGAATTTCGTTGCGGCACAGGGTTTCGGAGAGCACACGCCGCGGCACCGGCTCGCACGGTGGGAGTGCGGTCAGGACCGCATCGCCCTGCTCATGCGCAACGATCAGTACCTCGACGTGCTGCTCGGGTGTGTGCAGGCGCGCGTCGTCCCGGTGAATATCAACTACCACTACACCGCGCGCGAGATCCGGGAGCTGCTGGCGTATGTCCGGCCGCGTGGCATCGTCTACCACCGGTCGTTCGGGCCGGTGGTAGCCGAGGCCGCGCCGGATGACGTGGAATTGTTGATATCGGTCGACGACGGCAGCGACGCCACTGAACCGGCGGGCACGGTGGCATTCGAGGATGCCGTGCGCCTCGGTGATCCCGACCGGGTGATCGCGACGACACCCGACGATCTGGTCATGCTGTGCACCGGCGGTACGACCGGTCGGCCCAAGGGTGTGCTGTGGCGGCAGAGCGATCTGTATGTGTCATCGATGAACGGTGCCGATCACGACTCCGCCGCGGGCTTGCGCGACCTCGCGCGGATGACCGGGCAGGTCTGGTTCGCGGTGTCGCCCCTCTCGCACGCCGCGGGCATCATGACCGCGCTCGCGGGACTGCTGGCCGGGCAGACGATCGTCCTGTACGACGATCGCGATCCCTTCGATCCGCGCATCGCGCTGGAAACCGCCCAGCGCGAGAACGCCGCGCTGATGACGATCGTCGGTGACGCCTACGCCGGGCCGCTGGTACGCGAAATGCAAACGCGCCCTTATGATTTGCCATCCTTGCTGGTGCTCGGGACCGGGGGAGCGGCGACCAACCCGCTGCACAAACGGCAGCTGCTCGAGTTGCTGCCGCACGTCATGCTGGTCGAAGGTTACGGCGCCTCGGAGACCGGCGGTATGGCCTTCGGCCGTAGTCGCCGCGGTGCCGAGGTCGAGACATTCGATCCGGGTCCCGGTGCGGCGGCGGTGGCACAGGACCGTACCCATTTTCTCGCGCCCGGTGACACCGAGATCGGGTGGGCGGCCAGAATCGGCCGGGTTCCCCTCGGCTATTTCGACGACCGCGCGGCCACCGAGCGCACATTTCCGGAGATCGATGGTCAGCGCATGGCCATCCCCGGCGATCGGGCGAGCGTCGATGCCGACGGCACCCTCCGGTTGCTCGGCCGCGATTCGCTGGTCGTCAATACCGGCGGGGAGAAGGTTTTCGTCGAAGAAGTCGAGGAGGTGCTACGGGCGCATCCGGGGATATTCGACGCATTGGTGGTGGGGCGGCCGAGTCCGCGCTGGGGGCAGGAGGTCGTCGCACTGGTGTGCCCTCGGGCGGGGGAGGAAATCACCGATGTGGCACTGCGGCAGGTGTGCAAACGCGAGCTTGCCGGATTCAAGGTGCCGAAGGAATTCATTTTCGTAGCGGAGATCCGACGCCTCGGCAACGGTAAGCCTGATTACCGCTGGGCCGCGAAACGTGTGGTGCCGGGCGTCGCGGAGGAAATTGGGGCATGACTGTGCGCAAAGTAATCGACGGCCTGGTGAACGTGCATTTCGGTGAGCGCGACCAGCCGGATTGGATGCTGAAGGTTCGGGACGACTATTTCAAGGGCCCGGCGTCGTTGTACGCGCAAGTCGAGCTCTCGGAATTGCTCGACGAGATGGATGGGCAGGGCGTCGAGAGGGCGATCCTGATGTATTCGATGGCGAAACCGTCGAAGACCGCGCTGAAATTCGTCGAAGCCCACCCGGACCGATTCGCGCTGGCCATCAACGGGGTCGATCTCCTGCATCCGATTCGGTCGCTGCGTGAACTGGATTCCCTGGTCAAGGATCTGCCGGTGGTCTATACGACGGCGGGACCGAGTTTCTGGGGCGACGGCCTGTATCCGCCGACCGACGCGGTCTACTACCCGCTGTACTACAAATGCGCCGAGCTGGGTCTGCCATTGTGCATGAATACCGGAATACCGGGACCGCCGATTCCCGGTGAGGTGCAGAATCCCATCTACCTGGATCGGGTGTGCTTCCGGTTCCCGGAGCTTCGGCTGTGCATGATCCACGGCGCCGATCCGTGGTGGGATATCGCGATCCGGCTGCTCATGAAATACGAGAATCTTCGGCTCATGACCTCGGCCTGGTCGCCCAAACGGCTGCCGGAGAGTTTGGTGCATTTCATGCGGACCCGGGGCAAGCAAAAGGTGATCTTCGGCTCGGACTGGCCGGTGCTTCGCATGAGCCGGGTGGTGCCGGAAGCGCTCGCGCTCGACCTCCCCGAAGACGTGCTGGACAACTATCTCTACAACAACGCCCAGGAATTCTTTTTCGGTGACCGAGCGGTCGCCGACTGAGCCGCGCGCGGAACGAGGAGCAAGGGAAATATGGACCGCTACGAATTGCGCAGGCAGGATTACAGCCTGTCGGAAGACCAAACGGAACTCCAGGCCGTGTATGCGAAGTTCTTCAAAAGCCGGTGCCCCTTGGAGGTCGTGCGCGCGGCCGAGCCGACGGGTTTCGACAAGAATCTGTGGGAGCAGCTGTGCGGTACCGGTGCCACCACCATGGCGCTGCCCGAATCCGTTGGCGGCGACGGCGCGACACTGGTCGACCTCGTCCTGGTCGCGGAAGAACTCGGCCGCACCATCGCACCCGTGCCGTGGATTGATCACGTCTGCGCCGCGCGTCTGCTCGGGCGGCTCGGCGCATTAGGCGCCGAGGCGGCCGACGTGGTCGAAGGCCGACAGGTGGTCGCGCTGGATCCGCGCCTTGATGCCGTCGCCGGAATCCGGCTCATCCCATCGGGTTCGGTCGCCGATCGGATCATCGTGCGCGACGGCGACGATATCGTGGCGCTGAGCTTCGCCAGCCGACCGGCGAAGGTCGACAATATCGGCCGTCTGCCAATGGCATGGGTCGATCCGGCGGCGGCCGATGGGCGGACTGTGCTGGCCAGCGGCGCCGAGGCGCTCGCGCACTACGAGCGGGCCCTCGATGAATGGCGCGTGCTCACCGCGGCCGCGCTGGTCGGGCTGGTCGAAGAGACGATGCGTATCGCGGCCGAATTCGCGAAAACCCGCTACACCATGGGTGTTCCGATCTCGACCCTGCAGGGCATCTCCCATCCGCTGGCCAATATCGCGATCGTCGTGCAGAGCGGGCGCAACCTGGCTCGGCGCGCGGCCTGGTTCTTCGAATACGAACCCGATGTCCAGCCCGGACTCGCGGCGGCGGCCTTCGTGTATATGGCGGAGGAGGCCGCCAAGGCCGCCACGATGGCCGTGCACGTCCAGGGCGGACTTGGCGTCACGACCGAATCGGCGGCCTCGGCCTATCTGGTGCGTGCCCGGGGCTGGCCGCTGGCGGCGGGTGATCCCGGTGCCAGCGCCGTGCGGGTCGCCGAACTGTTCGCGCGGGCCTAGGACGGAGCTACCGATGGACTTTTCCCTCGTTGAACTCTCCGCCGAGGACGCGGCCTTCCACGAGCGGGTGCGAAAGTTTCTCGACACCCATGTCACCGGCGAGGTGCGCCGTCGCGATCGCGAAACCGGCGACAACTTCGACGCGGGCGTACACCTGGCCATGGGCGCCGAAGGATGGCTGGCGGCCGAGATGAACAGCGGCGCCGAGGGCGGGATGACCCGCGTGCAACGGCGCATCTGGGATCTGGAGAAGCGGCGCGTGCACGTGCCCTGGGTTACCTGGGGCACCACCATAATCGTGGCGCAATCCGTCGCGCAGTTCGGATCGCCCGAACTGCGCGAGGAGGTGTTGCCGCGGGTGCTCACGGGCGAGGTCCGGTTGTGCCTGGGCTACACCGAGCCCGAGGGCGGATCCGATGTCGCGACGTGCAAGACGCGCGCGGTTCGCGACGGGGACCAGTGGGTCATCAACGGCGCCAAGATGTTCACCACCGGCGCGCACAACTGCCAGTACGTCTTCCTGATCACCAATACCGATCCCGAGGCGCGAAAACACAAGAGCCTCACCATGTTCCTGGTCCCGCTGGATACCCCGGGCATCGAGATCCAGGGCATCCGAACGGTGGACGGCGATCGCACCAATATCGTCTACTACAGCGATGTCCGGATCGATGACAAGTACCGGCTCGGCGAAGTGAACGGCGGCTGGCGAGTGCTCATGGAGCCGCTCAGTGTCGAGCACGGAGTGGTCGACGCCGCACCGGACGGCCTGCAGGATGTGTCGGTCCTGGTGCATCAGGGCCTGATGATGGCTACATCGGTCGACAAGGTAGCCGCGATTACGGCGCGGCGCGCTCCGGACGGTCGTCGGCTGCTCGACGACGGATCGGTCGCGTATCGGCTCGGCCGCAGCATCGCCCGGGTGGAGGCCGCGCTGTCGGCGCCGAATATGTTCGGGCGGGTCGCGATCGCCCAGGCTATGCGGGACATCTCCCCGGATCTGATGGATATCCTCGGCTCCGCTTCGGTCTTGCCGATCGATACCGATGGCGCCATCGATGACGGCGGCGCCGAATACCTCTACCGCTGGGCGCCGCTGTGCGGAATCTACGGCGGCACTCTCGAGGTCTTCCGCAACTTGATCGCGCAGCACGCGCTCGGTCTCGGACGTCCCAACTATGCCGCGCCGGCCAATGCGAAGGCGAACTGAATAGGTGCGCGCTGCACTCGACAAGGAGACCAGCGCAATGAAATACGTGCTCGAATATCCGAGCGAGCTACCGAGCGCCTCCGACGAGTTCCTGCGGCCGGAGGTGATTCGGGCGGTCGTCACCGCCGCCGAGGAGTCCGGATTCTCGGCGGTGGCATTGAGCGAACATCCGGCCCCGTCGCTGAAATGGCGGCGCAACGGCGGGCACAACACCCTCGACCCGATCGCGGCGCTGAGTTTCATGGCAGGCGTCACCGAGCGAATTCGGTTGCTGACCAACCTGTATGTCCTCCCGTTCCGCAATCCGTATCTGTCCGCGAAAGCGCTGGGCAGTCTGGATATCGTCTCGGGCGGACGGTCGATCGCCGGTGTGGGTGCGGGCTATCTGCGCGCGGAGTTCGCCGCCGTCGGCGTGCGCCACGAACGCCGCGCCGGACTACTCGACGAGGCATTGGGCGCGCTGCGGCGGATTTGGACCGAACCCGAAAAGCCGTTCGAGGGCCGAGATTTCGCGGCACCCGGGCCGTTGTGGCTACAGGCTCCGGTGCAACGACCGCATCCGCCGATCTGGATCGGCGGCAATGGTCCGGCCGCCCTGCGGCGGGTGGTGCAGCACGGCGATGGGTGGATGCCGATCATCGCGGGTGCGGATATGGCCGCCGCGATGCGCACCAAGGCCATCGAGAATCCCGATCAGTTCAGTGACGGTGTTACCGAACTGCGCCGGCGGCTGGCCGCCGCTGGCCGTGACCCGGATGCGGTCGATGTGCAAGTGGTGTGCCCGCATGTGGATTTCGCCGCAGCGGGCACGGTGCGCGCAGCGCGGGACTATCTCGGCGATCTCGAAAAGCGCGGTGCCCGTTGGACGGTCGTGCACGTCGACGGCTCGAGCCCCGAAGCGGCGGTGAATTTCGTGCGGACGTTCGGGCAGACCGTCATCGCCGATCGATGACCGCGGTGGGTCGCGAAAGCCATGCAATATGCATTACTGTAAATATATCAGTATCGGCGGTTTCCGCCCTGGCACGACTGGAGGTGTCACGTGAAGGTCCCCTTCACCTGGAAGGTCACCGGGTGGTTCATGGTGGGGTGGTCGGCCGAATTCCCGCAAGGTGAGGTTCGTCCGCTCCGATACTTCGGCGAGGATCTCGTCGCCTACCGTGACGAATCCGGTGAACTGCACATATTGACCGGGCACTGCCGCCATCTCGGTGCGCATATCGGCTACGGCGGAAAGGTGGTCGGCGACTGTGTCGAATGCCCGTTCCACGGTTGGCGCTGGGGCCCGGACGGCACCAATCGCCGCATCCCCGGCGAAGACCGGACCAACCGCGGACTGCGGTTGCGGGTCTATCCGGTCAACGAGCAGAACGGTTGCGTGTTCATGTGGCATCAGCCCGACGGCAAGGAACCGCAGTGGGAGATGCCCGATATCCTGCGCCTGTTCCCGGAACTCGGGACCGACCCGGACAACTTCTACCGGCCGTATCCGGAGTTCTCCCGCAAGACCGAACGCGAACCGGTGCATCCGCAGGTCGTTTTGGAGAACGGTCCGGACAGTCTGCATTTCGAGTATGTGCACGGCGCCACCGTCACCCCGCAGATGCTGGACTACAGCGTTGTCGACCACACCTGGAACTTCCTCACCGGCTGGCCCGACGCGCGCAGTGACGATCCGGACAAGATGGCATTGAAGATCCACGCGCAGATGTTCGGCCTCGGCGGCTCCATCAGCGCATTCGACGGATCGTCCAAGCACCGGCTCATCTTCGCCACGACGCCGGTCGACGACGAGTGCTCGGACCTGTTCTATTCGATCTGGTGGCCGCGCAATCCGGGTGACGATTCCGACGTTCCGCCACCGGAGGTTCGCGAACGCGTCGAGAAGCAGTTCCTGGTCACCGTGTGGGAAGACCTGAGCATCTGGCGGCATCAGAAGTACGTCGAGCGCCCGCCGCTTTCACCCAAGGACGCGAAACCATATCTGTCGCTTCGCAAGTGGGCCACCCAGTTCTACGACGTTCCGCCGGTCGGCGCCGAGTGAGTCGGCTCGCGCTGGCGGATCTGGTCGCGCCCGAGCGCACAGCCATCCTCACCCAGGAGTGCCAGGGCGCGGTCGTCGGGCCCGAGGCCGGTCTGCCCGCCCTCGCGGACGAGGCGCGTCGCGAGGCACTGCCCAATATCGGCAAGTTGCTGCCCGCGGCGCGTGCGGCCGGAGTCCGGGTGGTGCACTGCCTGGTATCGCGGCGGGCCGACGGCCAAGGCGCCAACCACAATGCCAAACTCTTCGCCGTCGGCCGCCGGGGTGTCTCCGTCGCTCCCGGCAGTGCCGGTGCCGCGCTGCTACCGGAATTCGGGCCGGAACCGAGCGACCTCGTGCTCACACGGGGACACGGCCTCGGCCCCATGGGCGGCACCGATCTGGACGCGGTGCTCCGCAATCTCGGTGTCTCGACCATCGTCGCGGTCGGGGTGTCGCTCAATGTGGCCATCCCGAATTTGGTCATGGACGCGGTGAATGCCGCCTATCGCGTTGTGCTGCCCAGCGATGCCGTCGCGGGGGTGCCGCGCGAGTACGGCGCCGCCGTTATCGAGAACACGCTGTCCCTGCTCGCCACCGTGACCACGACAGCGAACATGTTGGATGCTTGGGGGCGCTAGCGAGTGGTAGCCCCTGACCGCACCTGTACAACTGGTCGGTGCCCGCGGCGGCTACCAGGCCCGATCTTGGCCAATTCGCTGCAGTAAGGGTGGACCCGGTGTCAAGCCAACCTTGCAGAGCTTGTTGCCGAATTGGCGCGGTCTTGGCCGTGACGCATGTCATGTGCCTATGTGGACCGCTACGGCGCAATCTAGCCCGCCGCTAGGGGATTGGTCTGTCGCTGGGCGCGTTGGTGTGACGGCACGATCGCATGTTCGGCGTGTTCGGCAACAGGCTCTGCAGTTTCCGTGCATGTGGCTGTCGGTGGTGGGAATCGGTTTCCCGGATGCGTGTAGCGGTGGCCCTACCACCGCCACAATCGCCCGCGTCTTCCGGTCCGGAACGGAAGAAATCAGGTGGTGACGATAGTTGCCCCGGCTGTGCCCGGAGCGCCGTAGAGCAGCGCGAAACCGGCCTTGGGTGCGCCGGATACCTGACGATCCCCGGCGGTCCCGCGCAGTTGCAGGACGAGTTCGTGCAGCTGGCGCATTCCCGATGCGCCGATGGGCTCGCCGTTCGCGATCAGTCCGCCGTCGGTGTTGACCGGCATCGCACCGGAGATCTCGGTGACACCGTCGGCGATCAGCTTCTCCTGGTCTCCGTCGGCGCAGAATCCGGCCTCGGCCATGTGGATGACCTCGGCCGCGGCATCGGTGTCCTGGAGCTGGAGGACGTCGATGTCCTTCGGTGCGATACCCGCGGACTCGAATGCCGCGCGCGATGCGTAGACCGAGGGGGACACGTCTTCCTGCACCGGTGCGTAGGTCGTATTGACCTCGTACGCACCGTATTTGCGCGTGCGCACCTCGACAGCGCGCACGTATATCGGCTTGTTGGTGTAGCGGTGCGCGATGTCGGCTCGGCACATGATCACGGCGGCGGCGCCTTCGTCCGGCGCGCAGAACATGTAGTGGGTCAGGGGGTAGTTGAGCATCGGCGCGGCGAGGATGTCCGCCTCGGAGACGGGCTTGCGGCGGAAAGCGTTCGGATTCGATACGCCGTTGCGGTAGTTCTTGGCCGCGACCTTGGCCAGGGTCTGCACGGAGATCCCGTGGTCGTGCAGGTAGCGGTTGGCCTTCATCCCGAAGAACTGTGTGGTCAGGTATTGACCGTTCTCGCCGTACCACTTGGGCATGCCGACGAGGGTGGGGTCGACGGTGAACGCGCCGCGTGGATGTTTGTCCAGGCCGATCGCGATGCCGATGTCGTACTTGCCGAGCCGGATCGCGTCGGCGCAGGCTTCGGTGGCACTGGCCGAGGTGGCGCAGGCGTTGAACACATTGGTGAAGGGGATCCCGGTCAGTCCCATCAGGCCGACAATCGCGTCGGGATTGGCGACCTCCCAACTGCCTCCGACGGCGAATTGGATATCTCGCCATTCCAATCCGGCATCGGCGAGTGCGGCGCGAATGGCGTCGGTCCCCATCTGCATCGCGGTCTTGCCTTCGAAGCGGCCGAATGGATGCATACCCACACCGATGATCGCTACATCGTTGGTCATCTGAAAAATCCTGTCCCTCAGGCTGGTTGGAAGGCGAAGGTCAGCACCTCGTTGCCTTCGGGGTCGGTGCCGAGCGGCACGGCTGTCAGCGCTACTTCCATTCCGAACTCCAACTTGTCCGGGTCGTTTTCGGTGAGCCGGGCTTCGACCCGGATGACATCGCCGAGCTGCACCAGACCGACCCCGAAGGGAACGAAGTTTTTCGCTGTCTCGTCGCCGAGATAGGGCGGCCCTGGGAGGAACCCCTGGGTGGTCCAGGCCACCAGGGTTCCGCTGCGCGGCAGTGTGATCGGTTCGATCGATTGCCGACTGCACCGCGGGCACAGGTCCTGGATGGGGAAGACGGTCGCACCGCACTCGCCACACGACCCGCCGACGAGCCGGAACTCTTCGTTCGGCCAGTTGGAGATCTCCGGGGCAATCATTCTGCGCATATTCGTTCCTCCAGCTTGCGGATACTTATACAGTAAGCCATACCGGAAGTGCTGTCACAACCATCCGATCGCGAGGTCGAGCCGTCGCCCGGCGACGCTTGCGGCAGTCTCTAGAGAGCATTACGGTATTCATTTCGATACTATTGGCGAACGGTGGTGGAAGATGTCGAAAGTGCCTGCCGGATTCGAGGACCTGCTGCGGCGCCCGATCGTCGGCGTGCTCGCGACCGTGACCCCGCACGGATCCCCGGACCAGACGCCTATGCGGTTCACCTGGGATGGCGCACATCTACGCATGAGCCATACGATCCCGCGGCGGAAGTTCACGAGCCTGCAGGCCAACCCCAACTATTCCTTCATCATCACCGATCCGGACGCTCCGTCCCGGGTCTTGGAGGCGCAAGGATGGCTGGTCACCGTCAAAGGGGATGAGGACGGCTCGTTCTATTCGGCGTTGAACGAGTTGTACGGCGAAACCGAGAAGGGCCTGCCCGCCGACGTGAACGATCGGGTCGTGCTGCTGCTCGACGCAACCAGGTTCATCGCCAAATAGCGAAGGAAATAAGACATGGCGCAGCCGATAGCCGCCCCGATCTTCGATGCCGACTCACACATGTACGAGACCGTCGAAGCTCTCACCCGATACCTGCCCGAGCAGTACCGGCAGGCTGTCCAGTACGTCCAGATCGGACGCCATACCCGGATCGCGATCAACGGCCGGATCACGGACTTCATCCCGAACCCGACCTTCGATCGTGTCGCCGCGCCGGGCGCGCACGAGAAGTTCTTTGCCGGTGCGAATACCGAAGGCCTCACCCTGCGCGAAATGCAGGGCGCCGCGATCGAAGCGCCCGCCGCCACCCGCAATCCGGACGATCGGATCATCGAACTCGACCGCCAGGGTGTCCGCGAAACACTGAACTATCCGACACTGGCGAGTCTCGTCGAGCACTCCGCGGCCGATGATCCCGAGCTGACCCTGGCCATCATCCACGCACTCAACCAATGGATGCTCGAGCACTGGAGCTTCGCCTACCGGGATCGGATCTTCAGCACGCCGATCATCAACTGCGCCGAAGTCGACGGTGCCCGGCGAGAACTCGAGTATCTGCTCGACAACGGCGCGAAGGTGGCCCTGATCAAGCCGGCGCCGGTCAAGGGTCTGCACGGATGGCGATCCCCGGCGCTGCCGGAGTTCGATCCGTTCTGGCGTGACGTGGAGAACGCCGGGCTGCCGATCGTGCTGCATGCCAGCCAGCCGCCGCTGGATGAGTACATCAACAAGTGGGAACCGCCGGCCACCAAGAACTTCATGGCCATGAGTTCATTCCGGTGGCTGGCGCTCGGGCATCGGGAGATCTCCGACATGATCGGCAGCCTGATCTGCCACGGCACCCTCACCCGATTCCCCAAGCTGCGCATCGCCAGTGTGGAGAACGGCAGTTCGTGGATCCATCCCCTCTTCCGTGATCTGGCGGACCTGACCAAGAAGATGCCACAGAACTTCCCCGAAGACCCGCTGGAAGTTTTCCGGCGCAATATCTGGGTCAGCCCGTTCTGGGAGGGATCGGTCGCCGACGTCGTCGCAACGGTCGGCTGGGACCGGGTGATGTTCGGCTCGGACTACCCCCACCCCGAGGGACTACCGGAGCCCAAGGGCTACTGGAAGTACGCCGAGGGCATGGACGAGCGCCGCACCTGGGACTTCATGGGCGACAACGCACGCCGATTCATGGGCCTGCCGATCGCGAATCCCGATCCGGCCGCGCAGCATCCGCCGGTGTTCGAGGTCCAAGAGTGACGCGTCCCCTACCGGCCATCACGCCCGAGAACGAATTCTTCTGGACCTCCGGCGCGGACGGCCGGCTGCGCATCCGGGAATGCCTGTCCTGTGCCGCGTTGATCCACCCGCCGCAACCGGTCTGCCGCTATTGCCGCGGCGACCGGATGGGCGTGCGGGCGGTCAGCGGCTTCGCCACCCTCATCGGTTTCACCGTCAACCACCGCTTTCGTGTGCCCGGTCTGACCACGCCCTACGTGGTGGCACAGGTTGCCCTGGAAGAGGATCCGCGCGTGCGGCTGACCACCAATACGGTGGGATGCGAAGCGGAACAACTGACCCTCGGTATGCGCATGCAGGTAGTGTTCGAGGGTCTCGGCGAGGTGTGGCTGCCGCTGTTCCGCCCGGCGGATGAGCAGAAGCCGTTGGCCGCCTTGCCATCCGACGATATCGAGCCTGCATCGGTGTCGCGCCATGTGCGGCCGATGGCGTCACCGGAGAAGTTCGAGGACAAGGTCGCTCTCACCGGAATCGGGATGTCGGAGCTCGGGCGGCGGTTGATGGCCGATCCGCTGTCGCTGACGGTGCAAGCCTGCCGGGCGGCGGTCGAGGACGCGGGCCTGCGCCTCGAGGATATCGACGGGCTGTCGACCTATCCGGGATCCGGTGGCTTCGGCCCATTCGGCGAGGGCGGTGTCACCGCCCTCGAATCGGCCCTGGGTATCCGCCCGACCTGGTACAACGGCGGCGCGGAGACCTTCGGGCCGGGGGGTTCGGTCATCGCCGCGATGCTGGCGGTGGCCAGCGGGCTGGCCCGGCACGTGCTGTGTTTCCGCACCGTATGGGAGTCGACCTATGGGGAATTGATTCGCGCCGGGCGCATTTCGCCTTCCGGCGGGATCGCCGACGGATGGCTCGTGCCGTTCGGTGCGAGCTCGGCGGCGCATCTGCTGGCGCAGACCGCGCAGCGGCATTTTCACCGCTACGGCACCGATCGCGAGACCCTCGGCTGGATCGCCCTCAACCAACGAACGAATGCCGCATTGGATCCCACGGCGATCTACCGGGACCCGCTCACCATGGGCGACTACCTCGCGGCGCGTCCCATCACCACGCCCTTCGGGCTCTACGACTGCGACGTGCCATGCGACGGGGCGGTCGCGGTGATCGTCTCCGCCCGGGAAACCGTCGGTGATCTGGCGCAACCGCCGGTGCTGGTGGAGGCCGTCGGAACCCAGATCATCGAACGCCTGGAATGGGATCAGAGCACCCTCACCCATGAGCCGCAGGTACTGGGCCAGGCCGCGCACATGTGGACGCGCACCGACCTGACACCCGCCGACGTCGATGTGGCCGAACTCTACGACGGATTCACCTTCAACTGCCTGTCCTGGATCGAGGCCCTCGGATTCTGCGGTATCGGCGAGGCGAAAGACTTTCTGGCGCAAGGCAAGAACATCGCCCGTGACGGTGTATTGCCGCTCAATACCCACGGCGGGCAGCTCTCACACGGCCGCACCCACGGCATGGGCCTGGTCCGCGAGGCCGTCCTCCAGCTTCGGGGTCAGGCCGGAGTCAGACAGATTCCCGACGCTCGCGTCGGCGTGGTCACCAGCGGCGGGCTGACGCCCAGCGGTGTGCTGCTGCTGCGAGCGGACCGGTGACGGCGGCGGGGCGCCGACAACTGTCACGTCTGTGATTACGGTTGACTGTGTCGGTGATCGATCATGATGTGCTCAGTGTGTTCTGTGGACCAGCAGGCGATTTCGGCAACGAACTCGGCGTCGTGCAGGGTCCGAATGTCGCCTCCGACGCCGAGCGGCTCGCGATCGCACGCGACCTCGGGTTCAGCGAGACGGTGTTTGTCGATGATTCGGTTCGTGCCGCCATCGATATTTGGACACCATCGGTGCGGCTGCCATTCGCCGGGCATCCCTGCGTCGGTGCGGCGTGGCTGCTGGATACATCGGAACTCGAAACCGCCGCAGGGATTGTCACTGCGCGCCGCGACGGCGAGTTCACCTGGATCACTGCCCGCGCAGAGTGGGCGCCGTCCCGTACCTTGAAGCAGTACGACTCGGCCGAGGAGATATACGAGCTCGAGGTACCTCCACCCGGTGAATGGATCTACGCGTGGGCCTGGCAGGACGAACCCACCGGCCGGGTCCGGGCCCGAGCATTCCCAGGCCGCGGCGACGGCATCGACGAGGACGAGGCGACCGGTGCTGCGGCGCTACTCCTGACGGCCACTCTCGGCCGATGTCTGACCATCACACAGGGTCGGGGCTCGCAGATCCTGACATGTCCGAAGCCCGACGGCTCGATCGAGATCGGTGGACGCGTGCGGCGGGTTACGGCCTTCGCCCCACGGACCGCCTGAACGCAGATCTGGCGCCGGGATGATGGACCACGGTCGCGAGTTTCGCGACGAGATCGGTGTACGGCTCGAATCCGGCCCGCACCGGTGCGAAGGTTTCAGTCCCCACAGTGTCTTTCCTGTGGATTTGTCGATAAGTTCGGTCCCCATGAAGCCCGGGACGACCACTATTGTTCAGCGAAAGGTTTTCTCGCCCAAGGACTTCACAGGCGCCGACGAAGGCGTCGACGCCTGAGAGCCTTCGAATCAGTTATTGGGTGTGCGACTGGTGAAATCGAAGGAACCGCTGTCGATGCCCCAGGAGATGATCCGTTCGGGGTGGATCCGAATGATCGAGCGCTCCTGGGGCGGGAACGGCGGCTCCTGGTCGTCGAGTGCCTCGGCCGTGCCGCGCACCTCGATGCCGCGAATAACATACGGCTCCAACGAGACCTGCTGGTCGACGACGAACGACACCCGACTGCCCGCCTCGACGTTGCGGTACTTGCGGCTGGTCTGCATGCGCATACCGCCGATGTCGATGGTGCCGTCGGCATTCACCCGATAGCTGGTCGGGTTGTTCTGTACAACGCCGTCGGGCGATACCGTGGCCAGCCGACCGATCCCGGCCTCCGCGAGGAACTGCTGCTCGTTCGTAGTGAAAGTCACCGATGCAGCGTAGCGGGATGCCTCGGCAGCGATCACGCCATTCTTGGGGGCCGGGGGTGATGCACGATTGCTCCTACGTGTCAGTCGCTGGACGGCAGTGCTTTGGCTTGCTTGAGTTCCAAGGGGATGTCGTGCACCGCGAGCGTGCCGGATCCCGGTCGGGTGACGAGGATTTCGGCCCCGGTCTCGTGGACGTAGCGTTTTCCGAGGGCGGTGCCGTCGGCAAAGCGCGGGTCGAGATCGGCGGTGGTCTTCTCGGCTCCGATCGGCACCATGGGGGCACCGCCGCAGCGCAGTCCGTCGAGAGCGTCGGTGGCTCTGATGACGATCACCTGGGTTTCGCAGACCTGGCTTTCCAGCCGGGCGCCACTGTTGATCACGATGCTTCCTCGCTGGTCGGGGTGAGTTCTTCGATCAGGTTGCGCCGCAGCACTTTCCCGGTTGGTGTGGTTGGCAGCTGATCGCGGAATACGATGCGGTCCGGTGTTCGCGACCCACGCAGGTTGGCGCGGACGTAGTCGCGCAGTACGTCCGGATGCGGATTGGTACCGGGTGCGGGGACGATCACGGCGACGATGATCTGGCCCCATTGCGGATCGGGGACGCCGATCACCGCGGTCTCATGGACGTGCGGGTGTTCCACGAGCACGTCCTCGAGTTCGGCTGGTGCGATGTTCTCACCGCCCCGGATGATGGTGTCGTCGCTGCGGCCGCCGAGAAACAGGTAGCCGTCCTCGTCGAGGGTGGCGAGATCGTTGGTGGGGAACCAGCCTTCGCCGTCGAGCACCGAACCGATACCGGCGTAGGCGCCCGACACCTGCGGGCCGCGGACGAACAGCGCGCCGGTCTTGCCTGGGGCGGCGATCGTGCCGTCGTCGGCGCGGGTCTGCAGTTCGATGCCGGGGACCGCGCGGCCGACCGAGCCGAGTCGTTTCGCGACGGCGAGATCGTCGGCGTGGTAAGCGTTCCAGTGATCCGCGGGGGTGAGTACCGCGATGGTCGAACTGGTCTCGGTCAGGCCGTAGGCGTTCACCAAGCCGACGTCGGGCAGCAACTCGAGGGTCTTGCGCACGAGCGGCAGCGGCGCCTTCGAACCGCCGTAGGCGAGGGTACGCAGGGTCGGCAGCGTCACCGGCGTGGCCTCCAGCGTGCCGACGATCCGATCGAGCATCGTCGGCACCACGGTGGCGTTGGTGATCTGCTCGTCGTTGACCAGCCGGATCCACTCCCGTGGCTCGAACTGCCTGAGGTACACCATTTTTCGGCCGGCATAGAGATTCGACAGTGCCGCACCGACGCCCGCGATGTGATACGGCGGCACACAGATGAGCGCGGCGTCGCCGGGCTCGGCCGAGCCGAAGTCGACGGTGCCCAGGATGTAGCTGGTCAGATTTGCATGGGTCAGCTCCACCGCCTTGGGACGTGCGGTCGTGCCGGAGGTGAACAGTACGACCGCGACGTCTTCGGGTGCGGTATCGACGATTTCGGCGTCCGCCGCCGCGGCCCGGGTGGCGGCGAGGAACAGATCGGAGTCGATGATCTGCCTGCCCGCACCCTCGACCGCGTCGGCGTATTCGGCGTCGACCACCACCAGCGGCGCGGGCAACCGGTCGATCAACTCACGCAGTGCGGAGGCGCTGAGACGGTAGTTCAACGGGGTGAACGCCCTTCCGGCTCGGGCGGAGCCGAACAGCAGCAGAGGCACCATGACGCCACTGGTCCCGACGTATGCGACGTGTCCGACGCCCGACGAACCGATCAGTCCCGCCGCGCCGAGGGCCATGGCATCCAGTTCCGCGGTGGTGACCCGAACAGCGCCGGATACCACCGCGAGCTGATCGGGATCGTCGGCCGCGACCATGTCGAGCAATAGCGAGATGCTCAAACCTCAGCTCGCGTTCTGGGCGGTCGCGGCTTTGATCTGCGACTGGAACTGCCGCAGCTTCTCCTCGGCCGCGGTCGACTTGTGGCTGCGCGCCTGAATGCTGACATCGTGGTCCCCGGCGGCCGCGCGCAACGCGCCGACGGTGGCCTTCTCCCGCGGCACATGGGCGAACGGGTCGAAGGAGTACCAGCGCATGGCGTTCAGATGCGTCATCTTGTCGATCTCGTCGTCTGGCACCTGCTCGCGCTGCAGCACCTCGTGCAGTGCCTCCGGAGCATCGGGCCACATCGAGTCGCTGTGCGGGTAGTCGGCTTCCCACGAGATGTTGTCGATGCCGATCTCGTTGCGCAGCCGCACACCGATCGGATCGCTGATGAAACAGGTCAGGAAATGATCCCGGAAGACCTCCGAGGGCAGCTTGCCGCCGAAGTCCTGCATGGTCCATGTCGAATGCATTTCGAAGGTGCGGTCGACGCGTTCCAGGAAGTACGGAATCCACCCGGTGCCGCCCTCGGACAATGCGATCTTGAGATCCGGATAGTCCTTGACGGGCCTGGACCACAACAGATCCGCGGCGGCCTGCACGATATTCATCGGCTGCAGCGTGATCATCACATCCGGCGGCGAGTCGACCGCGGGAATCGAGAGCCGTCCCGATGATCCGATGTGGACGCTGCATACGGTATCGGTGTCGACCAGGGCCTGCCACAGCGGATTCCAGTACGGGTCATGGAAACTGGGGTAGCCCAATGCCGCCGGGTTCTCCGTGAACGTCAGCGAATGTACACCCTTGTCAGCGCAGCGACGCACCTCGGCGGCGCACAGTTCGGCATCCCAGATCACCGGCAGTGCCATGGGAATGAAGCGTCCGGGATAGGCGCCGCACCATTCATCGATGTGCCAGTCGTTGTAGGCCCGCACCAGGGCCAGTGAGAAGTCCGAATCGTCGGTGGCGAACAGGCGGGCCGCGAATCCCGGAAACGACGGGAAGTTCATCGACGCCAGAATGCCGCCCGCATTCATATCCTTGACGCGCTCATCGACGTCGTAGCAGCCGGGCCGGATCTCGTCGAGCCCTTCGGGTTCGAGCCCGTACTCGTCCTTCGGTCGGCCCGCCACCGCATTGAGCGCGACATTGGGAACCACGATGTCTCGGAATTTCCACATGTCGGCGCCATCGTCGGTGTGTATCAACCGCGGCGCGTCGGCGGCGTACTTCTTCGGCAGGTGGTTTTTGAACATGTCCGGCGGTTCGATGATGTGGTCATCGACGCTGATCAGGATCATGTCGTTCTTATCCACGTCCACGCTCCTTCGATGAGGATTACAGTATGGCTTACAATATAGCCCGTGGTGGGCAGTTGCGGGATGGTCGATGGGATCCGTTTCAGAGGACCGCGCCCGCATCTTTGGCGGCGACGATCTCGTCCCAATCCATGCCGAGTTCGAGCAGGATGGTCTCGGTGTGCTCGCCGTACTCCGGCGAGCGGGTCGGCGGTGCCGGGATCTCATCGAATTGCACTGGGGCGCTGACGGTTCGGTAGGACTTACCGGCGCTGTCGGTCAATGTCATCAGATAGCCATTGGCTGCCACCTGGGGGTCGGCGAGCACTTCCTGCGGGCTGGCGATGGTGGCCCATACACCCGGCTCGTCGGCCAGGATCTTCTGCCATTCGGCGAGATCGCGTTCGGCGAAGGTCTTGCGGAGTTCGGCCGTGGCGGCCTCGTGGTTGACGACCAGATTCGCCAGCGGCACGAACCGTTCGTCGGTGGCCATATCGGCCCGACCGATGCGTTCGCAGAATCCCCGCCAATAGCGGTCCGCCTGCAGCAGCATCATCTGCACCCAGCGGCCGTCGCGCGTCTTGTACCGGTTGACGGCGGGATTGAGTGCGGTCCCCGCCGGGTTCGGCGGAATCCGGTCGATGTCGTAGTAATCGGCCGCCCCGATATCCGGGGCCACGGCCCACATGCCCTGCGCCAGTAGGGAACTGTCGACGATCGGGGCGTGTCCGGTGCGCTCGCGGTGGAACAGCGCCGCCGTGACACCGCCCGCCAGGGTGATGCCGCCCTGGAGATCGCCGAAGGCCGGTCCTTGGGCCACCGGATATTCGGCATCGGGCGGGGTGAGGGCGTAGGCGACACCGGCCCGCGCCAGATAGCTGGCACCGTCGAATCCGCCGCGCTCGCGCTCGGGTCCGCGGCTGCCGTGGCCGCTGCCCCGGGCGATGATGATCTTCGGGTTGAATTCACGAATTCGTTCGACGGACAAACCGGCGCGTTCGAGCGGTCCTGGCAGCCAATTGGTCAGGAACACATCGGTGTTCGCGATCAGCTTGCCGAGGATTTCGTGTCCGCGCTCGGATTTGATATCCACGCCGATGCTGCGCTTGCCGTGGTTGCCGAGTTCCATCATGTAGTTGGCCTGCACCGGCGAGTGCGCGGGATCCAAGCCACCGACGACCAGGGCGCGACACGGATCGCCGCCCCTGGTGTCCTCGATCTTGATCACATCCGCGCCCCAATCCGCCAGTGCGGCACCGGCGCTGGGCACATACGTCCACGACGCCAGTTCGACTACTCGGACGCCATTGAGCAGACCCGACATTGGAGCTCCTTTTCCTGCGATTGCTCACCGTCTTGAAGTAATATACGGTAATGCTTACAGTTAAGCATCCAGGATGGACCATCCCGGTGGGTCTCGGACAACGTCGCCCGAAGGGAATCAGCGTTGCTTCCCGCGTGCCCGGAGCTCACTACCTGCCGCGGGCGAGGCGGTGACGCGCGGTAACTGCCCGCCCGATGATCAGGAGGAAATGTGAGGGAGCGCAGCGAGCGAACCACCCAGCACAGCGCGGTCGCGTACGACGGAGCCGAGCGCCGGCGGGGTGGAGTCGTGAGCGAGCGTCAGCGAGTGAACCATCAGCACAGTGCGCCTTCGCGTACGACGGAGCCGAGCGCCGGCGGGGTGGAGTCGTGAGCGAGCGTCAGCGAGTGAACCATCAGCACAGTGCGCCTTCGCGCACGACGGAGCCGAGCGCCAGCGAGGTGGAGTCGTGAGCGAGCGTCAGCGAGTGAACCATCAGCACAGTGCGCCTTCGCGCACGACGGAGCCGAGCG